>DATNQB010000025.1 GCA_036702875.1 Oculatellaceae cyanobacterium
GTTGAAAGCAGGTTTGATAAAATTCAGGTAACATAATGTCTTTTTCGGTCTTGGTCACTAATCGAGACCGATATTTTTTACCATACAATGCTCTGCGCGAAGCGCAGAGCGAGTTTCGACGGGGTTGTCACCCCGTCAAGGTGTCACCTTCTGCGACATTCTCAGCAAGTTCTATAACTTGCTGGAAGCTACTGGCTTTTTCTTTAACTTGATCTTCGAGCTCTTCGACAAAGCGAAACACTTCTGCAAGACTTCGCTTAATTATCTCGGTGCGATCGACATTTAGGTCTTCGATGAACTAAGCAATTCCTTCGCAGGAACCGCTCGTCTCCAAAACCGTGCTTGAGACTTTCACCTCACACGGCTCCTCAGTAATAAGACTCCATTTGTCATGAGTACCTCTGATTACCCGTTTCTTGGGATTAGGTTTGGCACTGTTGCAGCCAGATTTTTTACCGAGACTACCATCTTTGGCAGTCTTTTCATCGTGGCAATGACGGTGAAGTAATTGCATATTTTTGTACTCATTCTTTCCGCCTTTTGACTTGGGAATGATGTGGTCAATTTCCATCACTGATGCTTCTGTGAAATGTAATTTGCAGTGGGCGCATTTTCCTTTTTGTGACTTCAGAAGTGTCGCCACATTCTTAGGTACTTCGGGGTTATGACCCATTCTTGAACTCCAGTAAACTAGGTTGCCATCATAAGGACTGACTTCGCCTTTAACTTTCACATGACGAACTATTTCAGTCGCGTTATGTCTCAATAACCGCATTGGGTTTTTACCTTCTTGCCTGGTTGCGAATACCCAGTTATCACCGCCTATGGTTTGCCAATATTTATTAGATATCCATTTCCCCGATTTTTTGGGATGGCGGTGCTTTGCCCAGCTTTTTAACTTTTTATACATCTTTGCCGATAGCGCCGAGAATATCTCTTTGCTGACTTGTGTACTGTAATAGTTAGTCCACCCTTTAATGATTGGGTTCAAATGGTCTATCAGCGCAGCTTGTGGGGCTGCTTTATGCTGGTCTATTATCTCTACAATCCGGTCATAATGTACTTTGATTTTTTCTTTGCTGGGTTTGATGATTGTCTTGAATCCAAGTGGTTTCCCGATAGTATTACAGCCTGTGTTGTATTTTCCTGCTGGGTACTGCCTGACGTTGAAGCCGAGGAAATTAAACCCTGCGTCTTGCCCCTCATATTCAATTAGGGTATGAGCAAGTCGTGTTTTACTTGGTTTCAATTCTAGTCCCATGCCATTTAACCACTCAGAGATTGTCTCTTTACATCTTTGGACAACGGTTAGGTCTTCGTGCAGTATCACGAAGTCATCGGCGTAACGTATAAGGCTTAAGGTATTTCTTTTGTCCTTTTTGTTTTGCTGTCTTCCTCTTTTGTTTTTGAGGTTTAATGTTTCAGCAATTTGTTTTATCCGTTCTTCCATTCCGTGAAGGGCAATGTTCGCCAGTAACGGGGATATGACCCCGCCTTGTGGTGTACCCTCAGATGTGGGGAACAATTGTTTACCATCCATCACCCCCGACTTGAGCCACGATTTAATCTGGCGTTTTAGTGTCGGGAATGTATTCAATTTAGTGAGAAGTTCCCTGTGGTTAATTCTGTCGAAGCATTTGGCAATATCGGCATCCAACACGTATTTGGCTTTATGCTTAATTGCGTTAAATATTGCTTCGACTGCATCATGACATGAGCGCCCTGGTCGGAATCCGTAGGAGTTGGGTTCAAATCGTGCCTCCCACTCCGGTTCAAGTGCTAGTTTGACTAACGCTTGAAGCGCCCTGTCGTACATCGTGGGAATTCCCAGAGGACGCTTTTCGTCCGTCCCTGGTTTGTCTATCCATACCCGTCTAGTGGGCATAGCCTTCCCCTTTAGCGCAAGTTTTTTCACCAGTGCCAGCCTTTGTACGGGAGCTAAGGATTTTACCCCGTCTACCCCAGCCGTCTTTTTGCCCAGGTTATCTTGTGTCACGCGACGTACCGCCAGCATTTTTCCTGACCAAGACCTCATCAAAGTCTTTTGGAGTCTGCGAACTACTGCTAAATCACCACGACTAGAGGCTTTGTAGATTCTCTTTTGTAGCTTATAAACTCGGACTTCCAGCTTGCGCCAGTTGACCTTGCTCCATTCCACCGTCTGATTACTCAGCGTATTAGACATATAGACCACTACTCAAAACTCTACATTCCTTACTACCGCGAGTCTGTCAGCGTATCCCTGCCATTACAGCAAGGCGTTTGCTTCTGACTCAATCCTCCCCACTCGCAGCATCCGGTTAGCACCTACTCAGTGTGTTCGACCTCACTGAGAGCATACGAGGGGTTACTTCGTTCCGAGTGACCATACTATGAATCTTTAGAGTTCCACTGTCCACCAGGTTTGTTTGGAGATGCTGTTGGTCAAACTGAAATTGCCAACCCTTATCCTTTGCCTTTTGGCTCCAGCCTGTCATTCCTTTTGGCTGGTTCGATAGTGACGATGGTTCAGTCGTGGATTCAAGCGTAATGCTTTACTCATGGATTCTTTGCTTGCCCGCACTGCCATAGGACTTGGAGTGTAGAAGGCTTTTATCCCCGCTTCAGGGCATGGTTGCTAATCATGAACCTGGGGGCTACGCTTTCACCTGGCATCTACAGGGGAGGGATTCTCACCCTCATGGTTCACTCAGTTGTCATGTTTTTTCAGTCAATACGATAGACTGATATCATGCGGCTAATCCTCCTAACCTTTACAGGCATTGGTTTCTAGCCAACGAATCGCACTTCAATTTCCATGCTGTAACCTTACGGTTTGAGTACAACTTTGATGCAGTTCTCTTTTTTATCTCTAAAAATTTTGTAACCGTGCGGTGCTTGGTCTAAAGGTAGCTTATGGGTGATTACAAAAGATGGATCAATTTCCCCATTTTGGACACGTTCCAGTAAGGG
Organism: Oculatellaceae cyanobacterium; assembly: GCA_036702875.1. Lineage (GTDB taxonomy): Bacteria > Cyanobacteriota > Cyanobacteriia > Cyanobacteriales > PCC-9333 > Crinalium. Next base: position 2,953 of record DATNQB010000025.1, read on the forward strand.
ACGCAAATATTTATGAACGTGGGTTTGTCCCATTTTGAAGGTTAAACCTTTGTTAAATGCTGCACCCATTGGAATTTTGTCGAGGAAGCCACCGTAAACACCTGCTACAGATACATGACCGCCTTTGCGACAAGCGACAATAAGTTGTCTAAGTGCGGTTGGTCGGTCTGTTTCTAAACGGACTGCTTGCTTCACTTGGTCGTAGAGTGAATCCGCCCCTGTTCCGTGTGCTTCGAGTCCTACAGCATCAATAACAGAATCGGGGCCACGTCCTCCGGTCATTTCTTTAACAGCTTCACCCGCATCAACTTCTTCATAGTTGATTACTTCTGCGTTGCATTGTTCTTTCGCCATCTGCAAACGTTCAGGAACGCGGTCAATGGCGATTACCCGTTCTGCGCCTAACATATAGGCACTTTTAATTGCAAATAGTCCAACAGGGCCACAACCCCAAACTGCTACTACGTCTCCTGGTTTAATATTGCAGTTTTCGGCTGCCATATACCCTGTTGGGAAGATATCTGTCAGAAATAGAACTTGATCGTCGGTTAATCCATCAGGAATTTTTAGTAAACCGACATCAGCAAATGGTACTCGTGCATACTCAGCTTGACCACCTGCATAACCACCGAATAAATGAGAATAGCCAAATAATCCGGCTGGTGAATGACCATACATCGGTTCAATCATCCAAGCGTTGGGGTTAGAGTTATCGCACAGTGACCACAAATCTTGTTGGCAGAAGTAACAATTACCGCAGGAGATAGTGAAGGGAACAACAACGCGATCGCCTTTTTTGACTTTTTTCACTCCACTACCAACTTCGATCACTTCTCCCATAAATTCGTGACCGAGAATATCACCCGACTGCATACTTGGAATGAAGCCATTATAAATATGCAAATCTGAGCCACAAATTGCCGTTGAAGTAATTTTAATAATGGCATCACGGGGATTGAGAATTTTTGGATCTGGTACTGTATCCACGCGCACATCATTTGAGCCATGCCAGCAAAGTGCTTTCATTTCAATAGTCTCCTTGAATAAAGTAATTATCGATTAGCAACTGAACAACCAATTATCAATTTTTAAATATTTCCCCATAACAAAAACAATGGGTAAATTTTTACTCAACTCACTTTTCAAACAAAAGTTTTGGGTAATTGATAATTCTTAATTATTTCTGCGATCTAGTGCTGATTTTCCTTTGCTTTTCCTGTCACTACATCGGCTAAAGCTTTAGCTTTTTCGGAAATAGGTTTATCAACATTTAACTGATCTTTGACTTGCTCAATCTTTTTTTCAATCTGATACTGAGCATTGTCACCAAGATATTCGCCTGAGCTATTTTCTGTATGACGTTTGATATTATCTGCAGTTAGTTTTAGTTGTTGCGAATATTCCGGTACTTGGTTGGAATTTTCAGCTAATGCTAAAAGATGATTGTTAAATGTGAAAGCATTAACTACTAATAAAGTAACTACAGCCAGAAAAACGCTCATAGTTTGGTGCAAGCTCATGTTTTGGATTAAAGATTTTTTTGACTTCATGCACTCCTCAACTGTTAAAATTAGTATCGAAATTACTTACTTCTACCAGAAGGTTGACCTTCTGTAGTAGCAAGTTCACCCGCTTCCATTAATTGCTTAAAGCGACGCAAATCATCTCCAGCTTGCTGTTCTGGTTCTTCCCCAAAAAGTTTAGCGATAGTCGCTCCGACAACACCTCCTGGCGGGCTATATTCAAGCACAACTTTTACTTCTGTACCACGTCCACCAGGTGCAGGGGTAAAGCGTACAAAGCCAGAATTATCAATATCTGCACCTTCAACTGAAGCCCAAGCAATTAACTTATTTTCTTCATCACGAATAATATCTGCATCCCATTCAACGCTTGCTCCCATCGGTGCACTAGCTATCCAGTGGGAACGTTTATTATCAATTACCTTCACAGATTTAAGATGCTTCATGAAGGTGGGCAAATTCTCAAAATTGTGCCAAATGCGATACAATTCTGCGGCTGATTTATTAATTGTTACTGTCTTTTCAACCTTCATATTTTGATTCATCCCTGCTTGATCTGATAAACTTTTTTGGGTTGCACCGTGATAAACTAAACCACCTCCGGCGATCGCCATTAGCGCACCTCTCAAAGACCCTTGTCTTAAACCTGTAAGTACCAGCGCGCCACCCCCAATTAGTGATGCCCAGCGTTCAGCATCACCCTGATGAGATTTTTCACCCTGATTTTGATCATCTGGTTGTTGTCCTTGTATTTCCATTTATGGTTACCCCGATAATTTCCAAAAGTGAAAACTAGACAAAAAATCTTGTTAATTGATAATTGTTGATTGTTAAACCGCGTGCGCTTTCTTACCTTCTAACCCTTCCAAAGAATGATCTAAGCGCAATTCTCCTTGAGGTTCCTGGCTGACTGAATCTGGCGTTTGAGAACCTACCGCACCCTTAGCGACAGTGATGCCACCATCAACTAACCACAACGCACCAGTTACATAACTGGCTTCCGCAGAAGCTATAAATGCGTAAACGTTAGCAACTTCTTCTGGTGTACCCCGACGCGCAAGGGGTGTTGCGTTAATTAGCATTTCTTCCATTTGGGCATCCATTGGCCCAGTTTCTTTATGCGTCCAAGCTGTATCAATGGGGCCTGGGCATACACAATTAGCACGAATACCGTATTTGGCTTGTTCTACAGCTACCCCTTTCATAAAAGAGTGCATCCAGCCTTTAGTGCCACCGTAGGTCGTGTTTTCTGATAAACCGTTAAAGCCTGCTTCCGAACCCGCAGAGACGATATTACCGCCTGTTTTTTGCAGATGCGGTAGGGCGTATTTGGTCATTAAAAAGGCTGAACGGAGATTCATCCGTATTGTGTAATCGAAATCTTCAAGGGGATAATCTTGGGTTTCACCTGTAACAACAAATACACCTGCGTTATTAACTAAGATGTCTAATTGTCCATAGGTATCTATAGCTGTTTGAATGCAAGCTTGTGCTTGGGATTCTTCAGAAATATCACCAGTATGTGCGATCGCTTCCCCACCATATTGCTTAATCGCCTCTGCTACGTCGTTTACCGGATCGCTTGATAAACCGTTAACAATAACTTTTGCACCTTCTTTTGCAAACTTATGTGCGATCGCTTCTCCAATTCCAGTACCCGCACCAGTTATAATCGCTACCTTACCCTCCAGTCGTCTACTCACTGTTGAACCTCCTTCTACCCTCCTTATTTACACTCTTTCAGAGAAATTTTCCTTACCTCTGTCTTGAGTAGGGTTAATTAGAAATCTCTTTTGTTATTTATAATTCCTACGAACTTAAGCTGAATATTTGCTAGCTAGCCTAAAAAACCTTGTATACGCCACAATTAGGCTATAAGTTCATAAATATTTCCTTTTCCCATCTAGCCTGAGATAGAATCCTGGCAATACTGCTGTATCAGCTATTACATAATTCCATAAGTCAATTTTGGTAATGTATCCCTGACTACGATCATTTGGGGCGAACTACAAATAGTAATACTTGTAGTGGTGTGAGGAGCAATGAAAAAATATTTTGGAAAGTTATTGCTGATTAATTCAGCAATGTTATTAGCTTATTCATTTGGCTTAAAAGCTGCTGCGGCTCAACCCAGCACGCTTTCAGCTACAACTGTTAATCAACATAATTCAAATTTGCTCAGTCTGAGTGATGCTGAGTCTAAGCCGAAAGCCATATTGGAAACAGCTTTAAATAATCAAGACTTAAAGCTAAGTCAGCAAACATCAGCCTTAAAAGTAGAAGTTGAACCTAATCATAATCTAGGACAGCTACAACAACAGCAAGTAGCTCAAACCAACCCAGCAATACAACAGACAGAATCTTCATCTGTTAACAGCAACAATTTAGAACAAATCCAGCGCTATAACAACGATCAACAAGACAGTCTAGATCAAGTCACCAACGTTTCCCAATTTCGAGATGTGCAACCTTCTGACTGGGCTTATGAAGCACTGTCTCGCGTTGTACAAACTTACGGATGTTTGCAAGGATATCCTGATGGCACATATCGTGGTAACCGTGCATTATCACGCTATGAATTTGCTGCTGGTTTAAACGCTTGTCTAAGACAAATTGAAGCTTTAATTGCCAGAACTCCAACAGGTTCTACTGGTGGTGTTTCCCCAAGCGACTTACAAGCACTGCAACGCCTAACGGAAGAGTTTCGCACAGAACTAGCAACTTTAGGTACACGGGTAAATAATTTAGAAGGTCGAACTGCTTTTCTAGAACAACGTCAGTTTTCTACTACTACTAAATTAGTCGGTGAAGCAATTTTTGCTCTCACTGATGGCTTGGGAGAAAACAACAACGTTGAAACCGTCTTACAAGATCGTGTACGTTTAGACTTACAAACCAGTTTTACTGGTAAAGATGTATTACATACCCGTTTGGCAGCTAGCAATGCTAATCAAACGATGGTACCAGATATCGATATAGCTGGTGTACCAGGTGGTACAGGTGAAGGTACACAAACTTTTAACCTAACGGGCGGTAGTGCTAACAATAACGTCGTACTCGACTGGTTAGCTTACTACTTACCCTTGGGAGATAGGCTTCAAGCTTATATTGCAGCTTATGGCGGTATACATAGCGATTACGTTCTCTCAACTGCTAACCCTTACTTAGAGGACTTCACAGGAGGTAATGGCGCACTTTCCCATTTTGCTGAAGAAAATCCCATTTTTTCCATTGGTGGAGGTGCAGGCGCAGGACTCACCTATAAATTAAGTAATGCTTTGGGACTGAGTGTAGGCTATTTAGCTGGTGGTAATACGAGTGCAGCTAATGCTAATCCAGGCAATGGTTTATTTGATGGTGACTATGCTGCTTTAGCGCAACTCAACTTAAACCCTGGCGGTAGGTTTCAGGTAGGTTTAACTTATGTCAACAGCTATCATACCCTTGGTGGCCCAATCTTTAACCTTGGTGGCCCTACTGGTCAAGGTAGGATTAGCGGTGGCACAACTGGTACTGTTTATGCAAATAATCCAGGTACACTACTTGGTGTTCCCGACAACCCAGTACAAGCAAATTCTTATGGTGCATCCGCTTCATTTCAACTTAGCCCCAGATTAGCAATCAATGGTTGGTTTAGTTACACCAAAGCAGATATACTTTCGGTTGATAAAGCTGAGATTTGGAATTATGCAGTTGCTCTAGCTTTTCCTGATTTGGGTAAGAGGGGAAATCTTGGGGGTATTATTGTTGGTGCGGAACCTTATTTAGGGGGTTTTTCAAATAGCCCTGCACCAGCTAATAATGATATTCCTTTGCACATTGAGGGTTTTTACAGATACCAATTGACTGATAATGTCTCGATTACCCCTGGTGTGATTGTGCTGACGGCTCTTAATCAAAATCAAGCTAGCGATGATGTGATTATTGGGACTCTCAGAACTACATTTCGCTTTTAAATCTGATGCAGCAAAAGTTAGCTAGAAGATCAAATCTTTATAGCTTGCTAATGGTAATTGAAGAAGGCAGAAGGGTTCGTTCAGATGGGGATTCTAAACCCCTTCTCTCCTTGAGCCAGTGAAACGTTGTTCACAGGGGGCGCGGGTACCTTTACTCCATAAAAGTCGTGGGCTAGAGATGCGAAGGCATTCCTTCTGCCCTCTGCCCTCTGCTCTCTGCCTTTTTTGGTTAATATTTTTTAAGGGGAATTTTGATTAAAAATTCTGCACCTTCGCCAGGAGAGGATATACATTCTAGATTACCGCCATGCTTATCTACAACAATTTGATAGCTGATTGATAATCCTAATCCTGTTCCTTCGCCTACGGATTTGGTGGTAAAAAAGGGATCGAATAACCGCGCCCTTACTGTTTCGTTCATTCCAAATCCATTATCTTTAATCTTAATTACCACCCACTTTTCGTCAACCAGTTGAGTGTTAATACGAATACTTGGTGCAGCAATCTTTTTCCCCTCTATTTCAATTCTCAGTGCATGAATAGCATTGCTGAGGATATTCATAAATACCTGATTAAGCTGTCCGGCATAACACTCTATTTTGGGCAAGTCTGCATATTCCTTAATAATTTCAATTTCTGGCTCGCCAGCCTTGCCTTTCAGATTATTTTGCAAAATTAGGAATGTACTCTCAATACCTTCATGGATATTAACGGGTTTCTTATCTGCTTCGTCTAGCCTAGAAAAGTTTCTTAAAGTTAGTACGATTTGGCGGATGCGATCGGTTCCCACTTTCATTGAGGATAAAGTTTTAGGCAAATCCTCAATGAGATAATTTAGATCAATTTCTTCAATATGTTTTTGAATTATTGGATTTGAGTACTGTTCTTGGTAGAGTGCGATTAAATCGAGTAAATCTTGAGAGTAGTTACTAACATGGGCAAGGTTCCCGTGAATAAAATTGACAGGATTATTAATTTCGTGGGCAACTCCAGCAACGAGTTGTCCTAAGCTAGACATTTTCTCTGTTTGAATGAGTTGAGTTTGGGTTTTTTGTAGTTCTTTTAAGGTTGTTTCTAACTCTTGTGCCTGATTTATTGCCTGGGTTGCTAGTTCGTCTTTTACTTGTAAAGTTTGCTGAAGCTGGGCTTCTGCAAGTTTCCGTTCGGTAATATCACGTAGGATAACAATATATTCTCGAAGCGATGGCTTTGAACGTTGGGAAATTGTGGTTTCAATGATGCGTAAGCCATGATGATTATTAAGTGTTTGTTCGCTGTGGTACGACCATTGACTTGGTTGATTTACTAATCCCGAAAGATACTCGTTAAGGTAATGATTTAATAGGTTGCTGTTATTAATTCCGAATAATTGTTCGGCGGCTGGATTAGCCTGATTAATTATGCCTTGTTCGTCTACAACTAAGATGGTATCTGGGACGGTATCTAGGGCTGTAATAAACAAGTTTTCAGCTTGTTCCCGTGCCTGATCGAGGGCAGTAACTTGGGGTAAGCTTGTCCAAGTTGCGATCGCAACTCCCATAAAGGCGATCGTCACCAGTAAAACTACAAATAAATTGTTAGTGTTGGAATTATTTCGCGAACCCTCTATGTAATATCCAGCCAACCAGCCTATAGTCGTCGTGCTACAAATTAAACAGATCAAGACAACAACCTGCCGGATCATAAAATCCGGTGCTTTGCCTTGGCTTTTTGGGCGGTAAAGTTGCATCCACCATGCTGCCTGAAAAGGTGGAAAGGGAATTCGGCGTATTGCTGTATCTATTAATAAAATCCCAGGCATTAGCAGCAACCCCATCAGCAAATCTTTCCAACTCCAAGCCAAACCACCCACGACTAAAACAACTAATTCCACCATAAAAAAGCCCAGGGACAACCAAGGCCATTTCACGGCTGGTTGATCTCGACCCAACCACAGTGCTAGATGAAATAAGATCGAGAACGAAAGATAACCCGTTCCCGTCACCGTTAAAATTTGCGCGATGTCTCCCCAAATTAAATAGGAAGCACCAATTAATAAGTTAAAGGTGAGTGCTGGGCCAAGGACACCTTGGCGAGATACAACTGAAAAAACTGGGGCAAGGTATCCATCTAAAGAAAGCTGATATAAAATCCGAGGACAATTAGAAACGGCTGTTGCAGAACTTAATAAGCAGCTACAAACAATTAGTAAAGTTACTAACCATGAAGCTGACTGCCCCCAAAATGGTTTAGCTGCTGCCAATAAATTTAAGAAAGTGTCGTCACCCATTCCTGGTTGAGTAGCTAATTGCATGAGTAACCATGAACCGCCTAGATAAATTGGAGGAATCAGCCAAGCGACAAAGGGCAAACATTGCAGAGTAGTAGCAGGTCGTTTGCTTTCAGCTACAAAAGAGGCGGCGGTTTCACAATCGTAAATAGCATAAACCGCAATAAAGTACCATTTCGCCCAACCAGGAAAGGAAAAGCTAGACCAAGTATCAGGTAATAAACCAGGACTAGCAGGGGCAAAGGCTAACCATCCCAACCCTTGAAGGCAGAATAAAAGTAAAAACCCTAACGCGGGGATGACAAAACATAAATGTAAAATTCCTAAAGCACGAGTACCACTAAACGCCAGAATAAATGGTAATAGTGTGAAAGTGATTTTCAATAAGGTTTCTGGACAGGTTAAGCCGATATTACTGAGTGTTGTTTGGATTAAATGTGTGAGGATGATGGCGTTAATTGCTGGAACTGATGACCATCCTACAAAGTATCCGATTGGCGCGATGCGTGCTAAAACAGGATAATTGTTGAGTAACCTCGCTGTATAGTTTGCTGTTCCCCCTGAAACCTGGGGCCATTTTGTGCCTAAGCTTTTTGCTTGGAAGTTGATCAGCATCCCCACAATGGCACTAGGCAACCATACCCAAATTGCTTGCGTTCCCAAATCTGCGTGCATTCCAGGGCCAGTACCTAGCCACAGCAGTAAGCCACTCATCCCAAAGCCCCAAGTTTCTAGAGAACTTAGACTTAAGGGAAGACGAGGGTGCGATTGTAATTGAGCGTATTCCTGATTACTATCTACGCCCAGAAGCTTAACTGAAAGGTTAGATTCATTCATCTGATCGTTTAGTAGTTCTGCGGACATCAGTAATTTACCTACCTTCTGGAAGCAGTTTGTCGTTTTTACGAGTAAGGCAATCGACTTAAAGCTATTATTTATTAGGTCAACAATAGCTTTAAGCTCATGTGCGATCGCACTCTTTCCTTGGCTTGGCTAATCCCAAACCATTACGTCATCACTGGCTGAAATAGTAAATCTAAAATAAGTTTTAAATTATGATCATAATACAATACCACTTAAGAATGATATTTGCCTGTATTCCAGATTACATTAGAGCAATTGGAGTATAATAAACCTCTACAAAAATGAATGTAGAGACTTTGTATACAACGTCTCTACAAGGGTTAGCACGTTTAATTTCTGGAGCTGATTAATTCAACTGCTAAAATTTTCATCTGATGAACAACAAAACTCTAAAAACCCTTCTCGATAAAATTACTGTAAATAATAGCGATTCAGATGCGATTTTTTCAGCTTTAATGCCTGCTTTAGCGGAGGCTTTGGAATGCGATCGCACTTTCCTTTATTTACGCTATCCTGAAACACGCATGGGTAAAGTGCCTTTCTGCTGGTGTCGCAGTGCTGATATTCCGACTGTACTTGATGTTGATTGGAAAGAAGAACCCAAATCCTTACCTGATGAAGATCCTATGTTTGCGGCTGCTTTGCGTACTGCACCATCTATATTTGTTGAGGATGTGGAAGCTGCTACCCCAGATGTATTAAATAAAGATTTTGAAAAGAAAAATTTTGGACACAGAGCATTAATTCACGCTCATATCTGCCACGATGGTCAACTTTGGGGAGTTTTGCAACCATCTATGTTTGGTAAACCGAGAGTGTGGACTGATAAGGAACACTCTTTAATTGCCACAGTTGTAGAAAAAATTACACCCCTGGTTGTTGCTTATGTTAAAAAAGCTAATAACTAGATGGGTGAAATTAACTTAAATATCATGCTAGTCATGGGTGATAGGTTTTAAGAATTAACAATGAATGACTCATGATCGAGTGGAATTTTAAGTTTAATTATGCCCATTTAGTCATCATTCCTTAATTACCAGTTGCCTTTCTCCAATTCCTAATTTTTCCTTAGCAAGTTGTTCGTTAATCCAATTAATTTCACCTTGAAGTACTTGCATGGTATATTTCCATGCTGATTTTTTATAGGTATCTGTGGGAATAATTTCAGGTTCGGGAGTTTCTAAACGCAGTTTTGAAACCATTAAACGATGTTCCAGCAGCTTAAGGCGTTCTGCTGGCTGCAAATACTTAAAAAAGACAAACTTGATTAAGAAGCGAGAACGGCTGTTTACCCAACTCTCGTGGGGATGAGCGAGCATTTTTTCTCGCCAGCGATCGCGCCCCTGCTCAGTAATACTATATATCTTACGATTTGAACCAGCTTCCCCTTCCTCTTCTCCTAACGCCGCAATCTCACCGCCTTCTTCTAATCGCTTTAATAACGGGTAAATCGAGCCATAGTTGGCACTGATACAGCCACTCATAAATATCTCTAGCTGCTGCTTCAAGCGATACCCGTGTAAAGGTTCCTGTAGCAGTAAGCCTAACGTAGCTAGTTCTAACATTTATATCAAACCGATATAATAAGGAGATATATTAATTATAGATAACCAATCTTAACGTTATTTTTATCTTTTGCTGGATTGTCTGTAGTTTTGGTGCGATCGCCCTACTCAGCCTTCCTTAACTTAATAATCCGAAGCGTTAAAATTGCTCTACCGAGGGAGAGATCACTGTGGCCTACAAATACGTTTCAGACCAAGAAAGAGATGACTCGACAGAAACGCTTACTACTTCCTCGGAGATACAAGATGAGTTTGATTTAGATGAATTTGACAGCGTTGAAGACAAGAAACCTAAACGTGGATGGTTTGCAGGAGGACGCGGCGTATTCGTAGGTATGGTGCTTGGTATAGTTCTAGCGATAGTTGGTACGCGCTTACTACCATCTAAATCTGCTCCTTCTGCTGCTAAAACTATTACGACCACAAAAACAGCAGCGCAAATGAGCGTAACTGTAGCACCAGTAGCGGTTAGTTCAGTAGCACGGACTTTAGAAGCCACAGGAACAGTTGCAGCTTATGATATGTTGCCAGTTTTACCGCAGGCTTCAGGCTTACAAATTAAGCAAGTTTTAGCAGATGAAGGTAGCAATGTCAGCGTAGGGCAGATATTAGCAGTATTAGACAATTCTGTACTACAAAGCCAACTCAGCGATGCTTCAGCTAAGTTAGAAGCTGCCCAAGCAGGTGTGCAACAAAAGCAAGCAGCTTTGGGACAAGCACAAGCGGCTGTAGAGCAAGCCAGAGCAGGTCTGCGACAAGCACAAGCAAATGTAGCACAAAATCAAGCTAACTTAGTGCAGGCACAAAGCAACCAGAAGCGATATCGACAACTAGCGGAACAAGGAGCAATCCCAACTCAAGAGTTAGAGACACGAAATACTACGGTAGCAACGGCGGCTGAAGCACTAAGGGCGGCTCAAGCTAACGTCAGTAATGCAATGGCTAGTATTACTAGCGCTCAAGCTAATGTTAGCAGCGCCCAAGCTAATATTAATAGTGCGATCGCGGAAGTTCGTGGCAGTCAGGCGCGGGTACAGCAGATTCAAACTCAGTTAAAACAAACTCAAGTGCTTGCTCCTGCTAGTGGTGCGATCGCAGAAAGATTTGCCCGTGTAGGTGATATTAGTTCTGCAAATCAAAAGCTATTTACAATTATTCGTAATGGTTATTTAGAACTACAAGCCAAAGTTCCAGAAGTACAACTTAAAGAAGTTTCTCTCGGCGCACCTGTGATAGTCAGCAGTAATTCTGATAATCGTATTCGCGTACAAGGTAAAGTGCGAGAAATTGCGCCAATAGTTGATCAGCAAACTCGTCAAGGTACAGTCAAAATTGATTTACCTGCTAACCAATTATTAAGACCAGGAATGTTCTTGCAAGCTGGCATTACTCTAGAACAAACTCAAGGGTTAACAGTTCCAGCTAAAGCTGTTTTGCCTCAAGATACTGGTAAAGCAATTATCTATATATTAGAGGATGAGAATACAGCCCGCGCTCGACCTGTAGAAATTGGTGCAACTATGGGAGGCGGCGATTTATCCACTGCCAAAATTGAAATCAAGACTGGTTTAAAACAAGGCGATCGCGTAATTGTTGCTGGTGCGGGTTATCTCAAAGATGGTGACAAAGTACAAGTGGTATCAGCAAACGCTCAACAGTAAACAATCAACAGTTAACATTTCTCCCATCTCCCCATCTTTTTATGTCCTTCAATATTTCAGCTTGGTCAATTAAAAAACCAGTTCCCACATTAGTTTTATTTCTAGTACTAACCTTATTAGGTTGGATATCATTTACCCAATTGGGAATTGATACTAATCCTAATATTGATGTGCCGACGGTTAGTATTACTGCAATACAACCAGGTGCAGGGCCAGCAGAATTAGAATCAGAAGTCACTAAAAAGATCGAAGATGCAGTTGCGGGACTAGGCAACATTGATACAATCATCTCAACTGTTAAAGATGGAAATTCTACAACAGTAGTAAACTTTGTGATTGGTACGGACACAGACCGCGCTACTAATGATGTCCGTAATGCTGTTGCTCAAATTCGTCAAAATTTACCACAAGACGTTAATGACCCGATTGTGCAGCGTTTAGATTTTGCTGGTGGGCCAATTATGACCTATGCGGTGGTATCTGAACAAAGATCAGTTGAAGATTTGAGTAATCTTGTCGATCAAGAGATTAGCCGTGCTTTATTGGCTGTCAGAGGGGTTGCTCAAATTGAACGTATTGGTGGTGTTGATCGGGAGATTCGCATTAACCTCGATCCAGAACGGTTAAAAAGTCTGGGGATTACTGCTACTCAAGTAAACGATCAAATTCGTGCTTTTAATGCTAATTTGCCTGGAGGACGGGCAGAAGTTGGGGGTAGCGAGCAAAGTATTCGTACCCTTGGTAGTGCTACCAATGTAGAGGCTTTGAAAAACTACCAGATAGTTTTACCTAATGGTAGTTTTGTCGCTTTATCTAGTTTGGGTGAAGTGAGCGATCGCTTTGGTGATGTCAGACAATCAGCTTTACTGAATAATAAGCCTGTAGTCGCTTTTCAAGTTTTACGTAGTACAGGCAGTACTTTAGTAACAGTAGAAGAAGGGGTACGCTCCTCAGTTGCGGAATTACAAAAAACTTTACCCAGCGATGTAAAAATTGAGCTAATTTTTACCCGTGCTGATTTTATCCGCGAATCTTATCACAGTACGATTGATGATTTGATTGCTGCTTCTGTATTGGCAGTAGTAACAATTTTAATTTTTTTGCGTGATTGGCGATCTACTCTTATTACTGCGGTAGCACTACCTCTATCAATGCTGCCTACCTTTTGGGTACAGCAAAGCTTGGGCTACACACTCAATAATATGACCTTGTTAGGGTTAGCCCTAGCTATTGGAAATTTAGTCGATGACTCGGTTGTAGAAGTTGAGAATATGCAACGGCATATGGCAATGGGCAAAACCCCTCGCCAAGCCGCTTTTGATTCTTCGGCGGAAGTAGGTTTAGCAGTTTTAGCTAGTGCGGCGACAATTATAGCTGTTTTTCTCCCCGTTGCCTTTATGGGTGGGATTCCAGGTCAGTTTTTTCAACCTTTCGGGGTAACAGTTGCAATTTCGACATTCTTTTCCACCTTAGTAGCCCGTACTATTACTCCGATGATGGGGGCTTATTTACTGAAAGCCAAACCACACACGCCACATGATGCCAAATCGAAATCTAAGCGGGGCTTTCGACCTTATTTTCAATTGCTGAAGTGGGCATTGCGGCATAGATTGACAACAATTGCGATCGCAATTGCTTTCTTTATAGCTAGCTTGATGCTAGTTCCATTAATTCCTAAAGGTTTTGTTGATAATGGGGATATTGGTTTATCTACAGTTTTAGTTGAACTGCCACCTGGTTCTACGATCAACGACACCACTCAAGTTGTTCAACAAACTACAGCAGTATTGCAACAAAGTCCTGCCGTCAATAGCGTCTTAGCTGCAATTGATGTGAATACGGCAACACTAAGTATCCAACTTAAACCAAAAGAAGAACGCCCGAATTTATCCCAGTCTCAGTTTGAGAAACAAAGCCGTGAACCACTTGCTCTGATTCCTGGGGCTAGAGTTAGTTTTCAAGCTCAAGGCGCGGGTGGAGCTAAAAAGGATGTATCAATTGTTTTAAAAAGTGAAAATCCCGAAGCTTTAAACCAAGCTGCGTTAACTTTAGAACAGCAAATGCGAGAACTACCAAGTTTAGTGGAAGTTAGCTCAAGTGCTAGTTTAGTTAAACCAGAAATTTTAATTATCCCCGATCCAGCAAGAGCCGCAGATTTAGGAGTAACAGTACAAGCGATCGCCCGTACAGCATCTTTAGCTACTATTGGTGACAATGAAGCCAACTTAGCTAAGTTTAATTTGAGCGATCGCCAAATTCCGATTAGAATACAAATCAATCCCCAAGCTCGCTTAGATATTGAGACACTCAAAAATCTCCAAGTCCCAGGTCAAAATAACTCCTTAGTTCCCCTATCAGCGGTAGCAAATATTCGCTTTGGCAATGGCCCCGCTCAGATTGATCGCTATAATCGATCACGTCAAGTTTCCGTACAAGGTAACTTACAAGGTGCTTCTTTGGGAGATGCTATGCAAACTGTCAAAGCGCTACCTGCAATGAATCCTTTACCAGCAGGAGTAGTAGAGGAATCTGCCGGAGATGCCAAGATTATGCAAGAAATCTTTGGTCGCTTTGGTGGTGCTTTAGCTTTAGCACTCACTTGTATCTATGCCATCTTAGTGTTGTTGTATAACAATTTCCTACATCCAATTACCATCATGGCAGCTTTGCCATTTTGCTTAGGTGGTGCATTATTAGGTTTAATGATTGCTCAAAAATCTTTAGGGATATATGCCTTAATTGGTATTGTCCTACTAATGGGCATTGTGACAAAAAACTCGATTTTGCTAGTAGACTATACAATAATCTTCCAAGCAGAAGGAAAACCTCAATTTCATTCCGTAATGGCGGCTGGATTGTCACGTCTGCGACCAATTTTAATGACTTCTCTAGCGAGTATTGCTGGTACGCTACCACTAGCATTAGGGTTAGGTGCAGGTGCAGAAGTACGCAGCCCAATGGGAGTAGCAATTCTGGGTGGCTTTACTACTTCTACTCTGTTGACATTATTAGTAGTGCCTGTACTCTTTACATACATCGACGACCTACAGCACTGGATTTTGCATTTGCTACAGCATGGATTTACCAAGAAACCCAAACGCAAATTAGTTAAGGATGAAGTTTAAAAGCAATTAATCATCAGTTTTATAACATCAAGATTTATACCTAAGCTTTATTAGTAAGTTGGGTTGCAACCCAACTTACTTTCGTTGGTATTAATTATTGTGCTGAAATGTTACTTTTATTAAATTTAACTATAGATATTAACTAAAAACAGGGCAATTAGTAAATAAAATAAAGCTATTAAGAAAGTCAACCTAATTTAGTATAAAATGTTTATTTTATACTTTCTCTGCCTCGTTGAGTCTCCCTCTACTTTCTCTGCTTGCCAGCATCTTAGGTTTTTTTCAGTGGAGCTATTTAACGACTTCTGATAAGAATCTTTCGCGGGGGTGAGGTAAGTTAAGCAATTTAAAGAAAAAATAATACCTAAGACACTTGTTGTTATAAAAGTTAAAATTCTGCTACTTCATGGTTAATCAACTGTTTATATGAATCATTCGCTTGGGAATTCATCTAATTATACTGACCGTATTCTGGTTGTCGATGATTCGCCCGATAACTTGTTCTTGGTGCAAACAATTTTGGAAGAAGAGGGATATCACATCACACTAGCGGAGGGGGGGCATTCAGCACTCAACTATATAGAACAGTCACCACCGGATTTAGTGTTATTAGATGTGATGATGCCAGGAATTGATGGATATGAGGTTACCCAGCGTATCCGCAAGAATCAGCAGTTACCCTTTATCCCAATATTATTGATTACTGCATACGACCAACCCAGTGTAGTTCAGGGACTTGATACGGGTGCAGATGATTTTATTCGCAAACCTGTAGAAGTCGATGAGTTGCTGGCGCGAGTGAGATCGCTACTACGACTCAAGCATAGCGTAGACGAGCGCGATCAAATTGCCCGCCAACGGGAAGATTTTGTTTCTAGGCTTACCCATGATTTGCGTACTCCTTTGGTAGCAGCAGATCGGATGTTGTCGCTGTTCCAGCAAGGAGCATTAGGAGAACAATCTCCACCAATGGCAGAAGCGATTTCTACGATGGCTCGTAGTAACCGCAACTTGTTAGCAATGGTAAATACTTTGCTAGAAGTTTACCGCTATGAAGCAGGTCGTAAAACTCTGATATTTTCGCCTGTTGATTTGCGAGAACTACTTAAGGAAGTTGTCCAAGAACTATCTCCTTTAGCGGATGAAAAAACTCTTGCTCTTAAGCTTAAGCTAGAGGAAACATCTTCAGGAAAAGTCGTAGGCGATCGCTTGGAATTGCATCGAGTCTTTACCAACTTAATTGGCAATGCCATTAAGTTTACAGAAGCAGGCTCTATAGAAGTAAACTTGAAGCCAGATAGTTCTTGGGTAGTAGTTGAAGTAAAAGATACTGGCCCAGGTATTACCCAAGAAGATCAATCAATGCTATTTGAACGCTTCCGCCCTGGAAGCCACAAACGCTCTGGTAGCGGTTTAGGACTACATCTATCCCGCCGGATTGTGGAAGCTCATCAAGGTAAGATAGAGGTTCAATCTGCTTTAGGCAAAGGTAGCAGCTTCATTGTCTATTTACCTGCCCAAGAGTAAAAGAAAATTAGCGATTACCTATTTTAATCGTGGAATTATTAGACCTCGTAGCTTGAGTCAAATGTTGGATAATTAACCACAGATAAACACAGATAAATACAAATGTACGCGCAGCGTTACCGCAAGCTGTACAGATGGTAAAACTGATTGAGAGCAAAAAGTCTATTAATCCAAGGGGCAAGGGGAGAAAAGCAGGCATAATTACTAGCTTTTAGCAATTATGTAGAGCTATTTGTGGCGTAATCCCTAAAAATTTTAGATTTTAGATTTTGGATGTTACCTTAAATAATATCTAAAATCTAAAATCTGAGCTAGCAACCTAAATATGCTAATCCAACAAAGCTATCATACAATTCTCACCGAACAACGTCATTTATTTACAAGTGGAAAAACTAAAGATATTGCTTCTAGAATTGAACAATTAAAGCTTCTAAAAAAAGTAATAATAGAACATGAGGTTCAGATTCAATCTGCTTTAAAAGCTGATTTAAATAAGTCAGAATTTGAAAGTTATATTAGTGAAATTGGTCTGTGTTTAGAAGAAATTAACTATGCGATTAAGCAGATTAATTCTTGGACAAAGCCTCAAAAAGTTAAGACACCACTGACTCAGTTTCTCGCCTCATCTCAAATTTATTCTGAACCCTTGGGTATCGTATTGATTATTGGGGCTTGGAATTATCCTTTCCAACTAATGATTACACCACTTGTAGGTGCGATCGCGGCTGGTAATTGTGCTATTTTGAAGCCTTCAGAACTAGCAGTTAATACATCTCAGGTTCTTGCTAATATTATTAATCAAACCTTTGCTCCAAATTTTATCCATGTAATTGAAGGAGGCAAAGAAACTACTCAACAATTATTATCAGAAAAGTTTGATCATATATTTTTTACTGGTAGCACTGAAGTCGGCAAAATAGTAATGGCTGAAGCAGCCAAGCAATTAACACCAGTAACTTTAGAACTTGGTGGCAAAACTCCTTGTATCGTTGATGCTAATACTCATATTGAATATACAGCTAGAAGAATTGTCTGGGGTAAATTTCTTAATGCTGGACAAACCTGTATTGCCCCGGACTATTTATTAGTAGATAAAAAAGTCAAAAAAGATTTATTAGCTAACATTACAAGCTGCATTCAAAGCTTTTACGGCAACAACCCTATTGAGAGTCCCGACTACGGCAGAATTATTAATGAAAAACACTTTAACCGCCTGTGTAAATTGTTGAATACTGGTGAAATTATAATTGGCGGAGAAACTAATTTAGCTGACCGATATATTGCACCCACTGTTATTGATCGGGTTAGCTGGAAAGATGCAGTGATGAAAGAAGAAGTTTTTGGGCCGATTTTGCCAGTAATAGAATATAACGATTTAAGTGAAGTGATCGCACTGGTCAACTCCCAACCTAAACCTTTAGCTTTATACTTTTTTTCAAATAATCAACAAAAGCAACAGCAAATTTTACGAGAAACATCCTCTGGAGGCGTAAGTATTAACGATACAGTGATGCACTCTGGTGTCCCAGATTTACCATTTGGAGGAGTAGGTGCAAGTGGCATAGGTAGTTATCACGGGAAAGCTAGTTTTGATACTTTTTCCCATAAAAAAAGCATTCTCAACAAATCTTTTTTAGTTGATTTGAAGATGAGATATGCTCCTTACAAAGAAAAACTTAAATTAGTTAAGCGGTTAATGAATAGTTAAGTGCTAACTGTAACGTTCTTCTGCCCAAGGTTCCCCCCGCCGATGATAACCGTTACGTTCCCAAAAGCCGGATTCCTCGCGATCAAGGAACTCTAAGCCATTAATCCACTTAGCACTTTTCCAGGCATATAGATGGGGTACTACTAGCCGCATAGGGCCACCATGTTCTGCTGGAAGCGGCTCCCCAAAAAGCGTGTGAGCAAAAAAGTTTTCTTCCCGTAAAAAATCTTCTAGGGGAATATTGGTGGTGTAGCCGCCATAGCAGTGTTCCATCACATGAACAGCTTTGGGGTCTAGTTCCACCAATTTCATAAAGTCTGTTACCTTAACACCTGTCCACTGGACATCAAGTTTTGACCAGCGCGTAACACAGTGGAAATCAGCAGTGAATTGACTTTGGGGCAGAGCCATAAACTCTGCCCAGGTCAAAGTCTTTTCTTTTGCCTTGCCCCACACTCGAAATTGCCAGTTATCAGTGCTGACACTGGGACTTTGCCCATAAGTCAGCACTGGGAATCCCTTTGTCAGGAATTGACCGGGGGGTACACGATCATCCTGCTCCGCATCAGGTTTTTTAAAAAATTTCCCTAGCATGAGTTCAGCCGTGATTGGTAAATCAAAGAACTAATAGGGCGAGCAACTAGACACCAATAAGGCGTTTTTAGCTTTCTTCTTGTTCTTCTTCCTCGGTGGAAGGATAAACAAAGCTCTTAGCGCGTCCAGTTAATATAGATTTACCTAGAGACAAAGCTTTTTTAGCTTCAACTGCTGCCTTGTGCTTCCAGGTAGCTTTGCGCTTATCGCGTTTAGATTTTGAGGTTTTCTTCTTAGGAACTGCCATAGTACTAGGTTCTGCAATTTTTTCAGCTTTATTATTCTAGGCGATCGCAGATGCAAAAAATATTGTCCCAGGGCTAAGGACTGAGGATTAGGTCAAATTGATAATTGATTAGACATATCCAAAAAAGATTGTAGGCAAGCTCTCTACAATGGTTCTAGCTAACGCAATTTCGTCTTCTTAACTCCCTCTACTTCTTTTATCTTTACCTCTGCTGAGGAAGAGGGGGGGAAGTTTGGGGAGTTGTATTAGTTGTACTACTAGGAGATACTAAGGGATTATTTGTGGGACTTGTACTACTAGGAGCTACTAGGGGACTATTTGTGGGAGTTGTATTAGTTGTATTAGTTGTACCATTAGGAGCTACTGAGCCATTAGTATTTGTTCCAGGTGTTTGATTATTGGGAACAGCCGCAGGAGCTACTTGCTGAACGTTAGAGCCTGATGAGGGAACTGGAGTGGTGTTTTGTACACCAGGAACATCAGGATATCCTAACGGTGAGTTGGGTGTCGCTGCTGGCGATGTAATTGTTTGTACCGGAGGGGTTGAAGCTGGTTGAGCAGCCGTGACTAAATTATCTTGAAGACCCAGTAAAGTTTGGGCGTTTGGAAAGTAAGTTGCCCACATCTGCGGATCAGGACTACGTTTCCACCCCTGACGGTTAACTTTCATCGACACAATTGGAGCTATAAAGCCTTGATTTTCTCCTAGCACTGTGAGATTTACATTTGTAACTACTTTGTTTTTGTCAAAGCTTCGCTGTATAAACGTCCTAGCCATCGCCTCAGATCGACGTACCATTGTTTCAAAGGATTCGTTAGGATTACGAGGGACTGAAACTTGTAACTGAACAAGATTAGGTTGATTAGGTGGGGAGGTAGTAGTTATACCTGGGGTACTAGCTTGGGCTATGAGTGGATTTGCCAAGGCACTTGTGATAGTTGAACTGGCTCCACTACAACCCAACAGCGTAACTAAACCGAGCTTGACAAAGCTTCTAGGATTAACTGATAAAATTTGAAAATTAATAACGTAATATTTCCACATAGTTGCACCTGCTTGCGGAGCCACTAGCATAGATTTTGGCATCCTATGCCCACGATAACCTTCCTGATTAGGAATTAGCTCTTAATTATTAACAAACCTGTCTGAAAAATCGGGAGGAGGAAGGAGAGAGGGGGGACGGGTGAGGAAAAATTTTCATCCAAGCTGCATAAGTAAAAACTTATAATTGTAAAATTGCCAAAGTCGATAAATTTTATATATCATCTGCGTCCATCTGCTTAAATCTGTGTTTTAAAAAAAGACTTGACAATTTTGGCGATAAGTCCAATAACTAAGCTGTGCTGCTATGCTTTAAATGCGAGTATTAGCAGGATTTAGAGATATATAACGCCCTGAAATCCTCATTTTTTTTACGTAGCTGGGCATCGATCATGGCAAATCACGCTTGTATAGCCATTGGTATTAATCGCTATGAGTTTTTTCAACCTCTGCACTATGCAGAAGCAGATGCACAGGTAGTGCGCGAGTTTCTGGTGGAGTCAGCAGGTTGGGTAGCGGATCGATGTTTGTTGTTAAGTGATACCTCGACACCGATAGAGCAAAAATTAACCTACCCTACTCGTGAAAATATCATGGGTTGGATCTCGGAGTGGTGCCAAGACTATTTGCAACCAGGAGATTTTCTTTGGCTGTTTTTCAGTGGCTATGGTGTTAGTACAGGCTCAGAAGATTACTTGATGCCTATTGATGGTAACCCTGCTGATATTGCTAATACAGGGATACCACTGCGATCGCTGTTACACTTTGTAAAACAGCAAGTAGGTCAAAATGCTTTGGTATTGTTGGATATAAACCGCAGCCAGGGTGTAAAAACGGGTGCTAAAGTTGGTCATCAAACATTCTTAGTGGCTCGTGAATTAGGAATACCGACTTGCTTATCTTGCCAGGGCGATCAGTTTTCCTACGGCTCAACAACTTTAAGACATGGATTATTTACTGTTGCACTTTTAGAAGCGCTACGTTATGACCCAGCTATAACTTTAGAAAGTTTAGATCAATACCTGCGCGATCGCACTCCTGAGTTAAGTAGACACCACTGGCGACCTATTCAAACACCTGTGAGTGTTTACAAAAGCGAACTTAGCAAAATGCTAATTTTGCCTAAGTCAGAAAGTACTGGGGATTTAACAGCAGATAATAAAGAAATACATATATTAACAACTGCATACGTTATTAATAAATCTGATGCTGTAAATAGTGGGGATGCCGATCAACTAACGGCTACACAAGTTGTTACACCTGAGAATATAACTTTTTCACGGACTGCGACAACTCCCTCAGCACAGCCACAGTTTGGGGCGCTGGTTCCTTACCAAAAAGAACAATCCCCCCAAGAAACACAGATTCCCTGGTGGCAACAATTACTATTGTGGGGTACAGGTACAGCGCTGGTAATAGGTATGATTGCTGGCGTGATTCTGAGGGTTTTTCACGATCAGCAAATAGCACAAACATCAGATATCACCTCTAACTCAGCTTCGGTGGCAGGCGTGTCTCAGGCATCATCTAACCCCATAGTGGCGAAATTTGATGCGAACAAAAGTAAGACAGCATCAGCAAAGCGTCTACAAGCCAATAAAGCGATATTAGATCAAGCTAAACGCCTAATTAAAAGTAATCAAGCTTCTAGCTTAGGTGCGGCGATCGCACAAGCGCAAAAAATTGTACCAGGCGATCCTTTATATGAACAGGCAACAGCAGATATTAATCTTTGGAGTCGAGTAATTTTAGATTTAGCCTCTTCACGCGCCCAACAAGGTAATTTTGCGGGTGCGATCGCGGCTGCTAAATTAATAGAGCCAAATCTACCAGTTTATGTTGAGTCTCAAAGTGCGATCGCAACTTGGCAACAACTTGCACAACAACAAAGAACGAATAAAATTATCTTGCAGGCTGCTAAGAAATTAATTGTTCCAGGGCAAGCGTCTTCTTATAATCGCGCGATTACTGCTGCTGCTCAAGTTCCACCAAATCAGCCAGTTTATTTCCAAGCTCAAAAGTCAATTAAACAATGGAGCCAGCAAATTTATCTGATTGCTCAGTCTAGGGCATTAGAAGGAGAATTGCAAAATGCGATCGCTACGGCGACTTTAGTTCCCCCAAATACACCTACGTATCAAGTGGCTCAAAAAGCGATCAATAAATGGAAGCAGAGCCAATAAGTTTGGGTATTCCGTTTTTAATACGTTTTTCTTATTTGAGAAAAAATGTCATTGAAAATCTTAATAAAAATTAATAGAAAAAACATTATTTTAACTTCAATTGAATTTAAATATTAAACTAGCAATAAATAAATTATATTTAACTCAAATCATTTATTATGTTTTTTCAAAAACCGTTCTTGAGATGAGGCTATGAATGGAAACTAACCACAGATAAACGCAGATGAGATATAAGATTTATTGACTTAGGCCAGAGGTCTATTTTGTTGATTAAGTAGTTGAATTTCCTGGCGGACACTCATCAAAATTTTGCCTAACTGATTTTGACCAGTTTTATCTGAACCACAGCCCCAAAAGTAATCCTTGGGGGAATTTTCGACAATTAACTCCTCTCCAGTGGCAAGAAGAATTGCTTGGATATCTACATGAGTTAAAAACTTTTGAAGGACAGCTTGACGCATGATTTGAGGTTTGATCTGTTCCCAGTCTAAGCGGTTTTTTTTGTTGCGATCGCGTCCTAATGATGCTGCTATCTCTGGAGTCTTGGCAACTCGAATCACTGAAATTAAATCTTGATTCTCTGTTCCTACAAACTTTTGGGATTGATAGTAATGCTCTACTGTAGACCAATTTTGACCATCTAAATAAATCGGATGGGGAGAAAAGTTAGAAAAACAACCGTAGGGAGCATCAACTTTGTAAAAATAAATTGTCATATTTAAAAACAGTTGGTTATCAGACCGAAAATCTCCTGAGCATCTAGGGAATACTTCTGTAAGTCTCCCCAATACCCAGTTTTACCATGCCGTACTAAAAGCATATCCAAAAAACAATTAATCCGTAATAAACATCTGCGTTTATCTGCGGTTAAAACATCTTTAAATCACTTTTCGGATAGACTCTAAGTAATTGTAGGCAATAAAATACTCTAACAATCTAGATCGTGGCACACCATCAAGGATGATGGATAATCAGCACTAAGCAATTGAACGACAACTATGGCAACCGAAGAATTTGAAAAGACTAACTTGGGTTGGCGGCTACAGCAACTCCAACAGCAGCTAGGAGAATGGATAGAACTACAATTTACTAAACGCAATATTCCAGACTGGTCAATACCTGAGTGGTTAAAAAATTTATTATTCCACTCTTGGCTATCCAAAGCAGTATTTTGGGGAATAGTGGCATTTTTAGTAACTTGGATTGGTTGGCAGTTGTGGCGCGTATGGGGTTCTTCCCTGAGTGCTTTACCTGGGAAACTGCGGAACTTAGATCAACAATCAACCAATAAAGTTAGGGAGTTAACAGTTTCAGATTGGTTAAAGCGATCGCAAACATTTCAACGCCAAGGTAATTATAGTGAGGCTTGCCGATGTTTGTATATGGCAATGTTACAGCAACTTAATGACACAGGTATTGTTCCACACCAACCTAGTCGCACCGATGGGGAATATTTGCAGTTAATTCAAGATTTACCTGAATATGGCTCTTATGAAACTTTACTGACAACCCATCAACAACTATGTTTTGGTAATGCAGAAATTTCAACAGCAGAATTTGAACAGTGTCAGCAGGCGTATCGAGCAATTAGCGATTAAGTAAATAGTTATCTAAATTTTAAAAACTCACAATTGAGTAAGTTTTGAATGAAAAAACGTTGGTTATGGATAAGTGCGATCGCACTCATTGCAATTATATTACTTACCTTATTTACTGCTCCCAATACTAGCAAGGTAAATAGCGGTTCCACTTATAGCCGTTTTCCTGATGGATATGGCGCTTGGTACGCTTTCATGGAAAAACAGGGAACACCAGTTAAACGTTGGCAAAAACCGTTTGCAGATTTAGCGGGAGTAGCTACAGACGAAGTTCCTTCACTGATCAAGTACTCGGAATCCCAAATTGCTAATTCCATTACTCTATTGCGTGTTTACAGCCAACTCAATGAAGATTCGCTAGACTCCCAACAACAAAAATGGGTAGAAAAAGGCAATACTTTAGTGATTTTGGGAGTTAAAAAACCCGTAACAGAAGCACGTTTTATTACTTTTCAACAAAGTACTGTGGGTTCAGTTAAAATTGATACGCGCCGACGATTGCCAAAATTAGAACAGGGAGAACAACAATTAGGCGATCGCTTTGGTTCCATTGTTTGGCAACAAAAATTAGATAAAGGACAAGTAATTTACGCTACCACGCCTTATTTAGCCGCTAATGCTTATCAAGAACAACCTGGAAACTATCAACTTCTAGCAAAATTAGTTACTCAATCAGGTAATCGAATTTTAGTAGATGAATATATTCACGGTTATAAAGATCCAGAAGTTATAACGAAAGAAGATGGCGCAGATTTGATTAGCTACTTATCTAAAACGCCTTTATTTGCAGCATTAGTCCAAGTAAGTATAATTATTTTAGTTTTAGTTTGGGCTAATAATAAACGTTTGGGATCTTCCATAGCTTTAAAAGCACCAGTAGTTGACAACAGCGAAGCTTATATTCAAGCACTTGCTAGCGTATTGCAAAAAGCGGAAAGTAGTGAATTTGTATTAGAAGCCGTAGGTAAACAAGAGCAACTGCAATTGCAAAAAGCTTTAGGCTTAGGCTCAACTTTAGTGGATCATCAAATTTTAGTATCCGCTTGGGTACAGCAAACAGGAAAACCTGCAACCGAACTCCAGCAAGCGCTAAAAGTACAATCAATGAAACGTAGAATTAAGGAGAAACAATTATTAGATTGGTTAGAAAAATGGCAAAAAATTCGCTCTATTCAGTAAATAAGCAGATTAGATACCAATACTGTTTCGTTAAGATTTTTTTGTTTAGGCAAGCTGAGAAAGATAATGATGATGTTAAGTGCTAACTGCTATATTGTTTTAACTTGGCTATTACAAATGTTGACAACCTTGAAAGAATTAGATTCTGTTCATAATACTTTAATAACCTTTGCCGAGTAAATCATATTACCATTTTCAAAACCTATTACTGAGACAACTTGTCCCTCATATACATCAAGGTTAATTTCTTGCGATTCTGGTGATGCGGCTTCAATAACGGAAATTCCAGTAAGACGCATACCTACTTAACTTTTTTTACTATTTAATAACGGTTCAAACTTGCCATTATCACTAACTATGCCTTTCATAAATCTAGCATTAACAACCTTACCAACCAGACATTGATGAACGTGGATCAAATTTTCATTTGGGTAAGCCCAAGTTGAATTAGAAGTTGCTAGTAAACTGGTAAAACAGGCAGTAATTGTTATTGCTGTTTTACTAATGTTATTGAATTGAAACATTTTTTGTATAGGAAATTTAATTTACTAAATTGCTCATTACATTATATGCTTTTCAAAATAGTAAAAATTAGTAGCCCTACCTTAAAAATATCAAATATAAATTCTCCAAATTGCGCTGCCTTGCCTTCTGTTCACGCTTCTAGGAGGGTTGGGGAAGGGTGTCATTTTCGGTAAATTTTTCTCTTAATTATTTGTAAAAATTGAATTCTGGATTTTGATGATTATGAGTTGTATCAGCTAGGAATACTTACTAATATCCAGCATAGCAAATGGTAATTACAACTGCCAGCGACAAGAAAACATCATCTGATTGGATCAATTACTTTGGCTACAACCGAGAAAATCTCTTACCTATTGATTGGGATTCAAGTTATCAACTTACTGATATAGAACGAGAAATTATCTCCCATTCGATTAGCTGCTTTCAACTAGGAGAAAGTTCTGAAGGGAATCATTTAATGCAAGCTGCGCGTATTTATGGCGATCGCACTCAAGATAAATTGTTTGTTGATGCTGTCAAGCTGTTTATCGGTGAGGAACAACGCCACGCTAGAACTCTTGGTCAGTTTATGAAACAACAGGCAATTCCTTTAGCAAAGCATCACTGGACAGATACAATATTCCGCAAGCTACGGAGGCTATTAAACCTAGAAATATCTCTAGCGGTTCTATTGACAGCAGAATTAATTGCTACTGTTTACTACAAAGCTTTAGGAAACGCTACCAAATCACCTACTTTAAACCAACTTTGCCAACAAATTTTGCATGATGAAAACCAGCACGTTTACTTTCAGACATTAACACTGCGTCAAATTAGCCAAAATCGTCCAGATTTGCTGCTGAAGTGTTCACAACTACTGCAACAACTACTATTTGGTTGCACACTTATGATAGTCTGGCTGGATCACGGTAAGGTTTTCCTGAAGAGTGGTTATACTTTTAAAATTTTTTCTGATGACTGCTGGTTGGCATTTAACCATGCCATTCAGATCATGTATCCTACTGTTCTACTAAAAACTAAGCTCAATGAGTGAAATTAATGCTGTTGTAAATCGCCTCGGTCAATCCCTTAACCGAGTTATAGTTGGTCAACCTGTACTGATCCAACAACTGCTAGTAGCACTACTTGCAGGCGGTCATGTAATTTTAGAGGGTGTACCTGGTACAGGAAAAACTTTATTAGTAAAAGTGTTAGCACAGTTAGTGCAAGCAGACTTTAGGCGAGTTCAATTAACTCCAGATATTTTACCTTCTGATATTATTGGTACAAATATTTTTGATCTTAATAATCGTGGTTTTACGCTTAAGAAAGGGCCAGTTTTTACGGAAGTGTTACTAGCTGATGAAATTAATCGCACACCTCCTAAAACTCAGTCAGCGTTATTAGAAGCAATGGAAGAACAGCAGGTAACGCTAGATGGTGAAAGTTTGCTTTTACCAGAACTGTTTTGGGTAATTGCAACCCAGAATCCTTTAGAATTTGAGGGAACTTATCCGCTACCTGAAGCACAATTAGACAGATTTTTATTTAAGTTAGTTGTAGGTTATCCAGACTTACCTGCTGAAAAGCAAATGTTACTAAATCGTCAAGCTGGCTTTCAAACTCGACGCTTGGATTTAGCAAGGTTAAAGCCTGTAGCTACAGTAGAACAAATTTTAGAAGCACGTCAGATAGTTAGTGCAGTGCAGGTAGAAGAAAAGATTATAGATTATTTATTAGCAATAGTTACGCGATCGCGTCAACATCCAGACTTAGCTTTAGGTGCATCTCCTCGTTCAGCAGTTGCTTGGTTACAAACGAGTAAAGTGCAAGCATGGCTATCTGGAAGGGATTTTGTCACACCCGATGACCTCAAAGTTGTAGCATCTCCATTGCTACGTCATCGCTTAATTCTTAAACCAGAAGCTCAATTAGATGGTTTGCAAATTGATGCAATAATTAACTTATTACTTAATCAAATACCTGTACCACGATAAGTTGTGTGTGCTTTTGTTGAAAAATCAATAAAAATAGTACGCTAAAAAATTACTATAAACTCTTACTTTCATACTCAAAACTTCCTTTCTTACTTATGAATCAGGATTTTAGATGATTCCTTCAAAACGCTTGTATTTATTATTAGTATTAGGGATAGCGATCGCACTATTTCTGACAGATATTACTAACGTAACCATAGGTATCATTGGCGCGTTATTATTTGATGCGGTCGTTTTGGGATTAATGTTTGTAGATGGTTCCAGAGTACACCCTCATCGTGTCCAAGTTACCCGCAAACCGTTATCAAGATTATCAATTGGACGAGAAAACCCAGTTGTTTTATCTATAAAATCTGGCAATTATCCCGCAGAAATTCAAATTAGTGACTACTACCCACAAGATTTTTGGGTATCAACTCCAAATATCAAATTATCTTTACCCGCTAATACCACCCAGGAATTCACTTATACCGTTTCTCCTCTCCAGCGAGGCGAATTTGCATGGGGAGATATCCAAATACGCCAACTGAGTTTTTGGGGGTTAGTTTGGGATGATTGGAAAATTCCCCAAAGTCAGCAAGTAGCAGTTTACCCAGACTTAATGGGATTGCGATCGCTCTCTATTCGTCTTACCCTTCAAAATACCGGAACAATGCGCCAAGTTAGGCGCTTAGGAATTGGTACAGAATTTACCGAATTACGAGAATATCGCTTAGGTGATGACCCCCGATTCATCGACTGGAAAGCTACCGCCCGTAAACTTGGCGCAACACCCGCATCCGCCTTACAGGTGCGTGTCTTAGAAGCAGAAAAAGAACAAACTTTAATTATATTGCTTGACCGAGGACGGTTAATGACCGCACGGGTGCAGGGATTAAAGCGATTTGATTGGGGTCTAAACGCCACATTATCCTTAGCTTTAGCTGGTTTAAACCGAGGGGACAAAGTTGGCGTAGGAGTATTTGACCGCGAAGTAACAACTTGGATACCCCCCGAAAGAGGTCAACACCATCTATCTAAACTAATCGACCGTCTCACCCCAATTCAACCAGTATTATTAGAACCAGATTATATGGGTGCTGTAACTCAACTGGTAGGTCAGCAAACTAGAAGGGCGCTAGTAGTACTAATTACAGACTTAGTTGATGTTACTGCTTCCGCAGAACTGCTTGCTGCCCTGGGACGTTTAACACCGCGCTATTTGCCATTTTGCGTTACATTGCGAGATCCCCAAGTTGACCAACAAGCATTAAATACTTTGACAGAAGAAAAGAAGAGTGCGATCGCTAATGTATATCAACGTGCCGTAGCCTTAGATTTATTATCCCAGCGTCAAGTGGCTTTTGCTAAACTAAAACAAAAAGGCGTTCTCGTACTAGATGCACCAGCTAATCAGATTAGCGAACAACTTGTAGACCATTATCTGCAATTAAAGCTGCGTAATCAGTTATAAGTTTTTACACATAAAATAGGTTTACCTAACAAAAATTTTTATTAATCTCCTACAAAAAGGCAGATCTTACCCCTAAAATTTCTTAGGTGTCACTGTTGCAAGTTAGTTTTAGCAAACCTCATGTTTCCCACCCATCGCCCTCGCCGCCTGCGTACTCATCCCCAACTACGTCGGATGGTACGTGAAAATGTATTAACTACAAGTGATTTAATTTACCCACTATTTGCTGTACCAGGTGAAGGCATTGCTAAAGAAGTTAAATCAATGCCAGGAGTCTACAATTTATCTGTAGACAAAATTGTAGAAGAAGCCAAAGAAGTTTATGACCTTGGTATCCCTGCAATCATTCTGTTCGGCATTCCCGAAAATAAAGATATAGATGCCACTGGTGCATGGCATGATTGCGGTATTGTGCAAAAAGCTTCCACAGCAGTTAAAGAAGCTGTGCCAGACTTAATTGTAATTGCCGATACTTGCTTGTGTGAGTATACCAGTCATGGTCACTGTGGTTATTTAGAAGTGGGCGATTTAACTGGTCGTGTTTTAAATGACCCTACCTTAGAATTACTCAAAAAAACAGCAGTTTCTCAAGCTAAAGCTGGTGCTGATATTATTGCCCCATCAGGAATGATGGACGGGTTTGTGCAAGCAATTAGAACAGCCCTTGATGAAGCTGGATTTGAGGATACGCCGATTCTTTCTTATGCAGCTAAATATGCCTCAGCTTATTATGGCCCATTTAGAGATGCTGCTGATTCGTCACCTCAATTTGGCGATCGCCGTACCTACCAAATGGATGCTGGTAATGTCCGTGAAGCCCTCAAAGAAATTGCTCTAGACATCGCTGAAGGCGCTGATATGCTGATGGTGAAACCAGCATTAGCTTATATGGATGTGATTTGGCGAGTTAAGGAAGCAAGTAATTTGCCTATTGCAGCTTATAACGTTTCTGGTGAGTACTCAATGGTAAAAGCTGCTGCCCTCAATGATTGGATTGACGAAGAACGGGTAGTAATGGAAACTTTAACCAGCTTTAAACGTGCTGGCGCTGACTTAATTCTCACTTACCATGCTAAAGATGCAGCCCGTTGGTTGCAAAAATAACAGCCTGGAGACAGATGATCTGTATTCAATATTTAGTGGCATATTAATTTTTTCCCCTGCCTCCTAAAACAGGCAGGGGTTTTAATTAGGTAGCTTTCGCACTATGTCAGAAACAGGATGCGGCTCATGTCAGGAAATATATATATATTAATTCTCAAATACCTTGAATTAATTTAATTAATTTACTATAAAGAGTGTTAGGATAATAAAAATTTACATTCCAATTATTTTCTGAAGCATTGAAATTAAAATATAACTGAGCTGCTAAAAAGTATTAATTTAAAAATTAATACTTATTGTAATCAATGCTCAAGTAAAAACTAAACCAATAAAAATACGGTTTAATGTTCAATTTAAAAAGCTAAATAAGCCCAGCACTAAATTGCTGCTAATTAAAGCTAAGAAAAAGTAAAAAAATCACCAACGAATTTATAACAATGAATTCTAGCCATATTCAATTTTGCGATCGCAAATCAAAAATCGACCTCAACCAACTTCAGGCACTTTTTCAAGTAGGAGCATTTTGGGCAGAAGAGCGCAAAATAGAAGATTTAGCAGTAGCGATCGCCAACAGTGAACCAGTTATTAGCGTTTGGGATAAAAATAAACTAATTGGGTTTGCCAGAGCTACTTCAGATGGTATATATCGAGCCACTATTTGGGATGTAGTGATTGATCCTAACTATCGCGGTGCTGGATTAGGTCGTAAGTTAGTAGAAACCGTCTTGAGTCATCCCCGCATGAGTCGAGTCGAGCGAGTTTACTTAATGACAACTAATCAACAGAGTTTTTACGAACGCATCGGCTTTGAATGCAACTCTAGTACAACAATGGTGCTTTACAGCCAGCCCTCAATCAGCCCTCTACCTGCTCAAATAATGGAGTCTCAGGAGACACGATGGAGATAGAGCGTGGCACTTCAGGGAGTGTTTGTTGCCCCCTAAATTCATTGTCTTTAGCCCGCGCAGGCGGGCTTAGTTTGTATAGCCCCAGGCTTGAGCCTGTAGGAATTTCAAAGCCCCTCCCCTACAAGTGGAGGGGTTTGGGGAGAGGTCAAAAATTCAATCCGCCAACAGTATCATCTAACTCAATAGCCCCCTGTCGGAGAATTTTCCAGCCAGTATCACTCCATTTAGCGACAGTGGAGGGCATACCCAGACTTGGCTCAATTGTTTCTAGTTCACTAGGTAATAGTGTTAAAACATCAGGAAAGTGTGTTTCAATTTCTGCAATTGTTTGTAAAGGCGGCTCACCAGAACGATTGGCGCTAGTAGTTGCCAAAGGGCCAGTTTGAGACAAAACAGCTAGAGCGATCGCATGATTAGGCACTCGCAACCCAATAGTACTTGGTGAAGCTAGATTAACTCCTTGGGGTACAGCTTTAGAACAAGGTAACACCAAAGTCAAGGCTCCTGGCCAATATTTCTGGGCTACTTGCTCCCAAATCTTTTGATCTGGCAAACTCCCATCCACGAACTGCCACAAAGATTGGGCTGTTGCTGCCATCAAAATCAAAGGTTTATCCTGGCTTCGTTCCTTTGCTTTAAATATTAACTCTGAACAGTCAGGGCGAACGGCTAATGCTGGAACCGTATCCGTAGGAAAACTGACTAGCTGACCAGATCTTGCTCCAGCAACAAGAGCATCAAAATCAATTAACAATTAACAATTATCAATTAACAATTAACAATTATTCTATAAATTTCCTACTTTGGGTTGAAATAAGTAAGAATTTTTTGATTTTGCTCACGCACGATAAGCTAGAGCGAAGCGTTCAATCCCTGCTAAATCAGAAAATATTTGAATGTTGCAGTAGTTTCCTTGCTCGCGTAGTAACTCAGCTACTACTGGTGCTTGTCCTGCCATCATTTCTATTAGCCAAATACCACCTGGACGTAAATATACAGGCGATACTTCGATTAAATGGCGGATGTAGTCCAAACCATCACTACCACCATTAAGGGCAAGATGAGGCTCATGCCAAGCAACTTCTGGTTGTAATTGTGGTATTAAAGTACTTGGAATATAGGGGGGATTAGACACCATCCCGCTAAACTGACCTTTAAGGGAATTTAAAGGCTCCCACCACGAACCCTGATGAAATTGAATTTGATCTTCAAATCCTAACTTCTGTGCATTATAGGAAGCTATTTCTAGGGCAGCCGCGCTGTAATCAACAGCATGGATTTGGGCTGCTGGCATAGAATCAGCTAGTCCAAGTGCGATCGCGCCACTACCAGTACCTAAATCTGCCCAACATCCTGCCAGTTTAAGCTTAGGACTCTTCTCCACAGCCGCAACTGCTAATTCAATTAAACACTCCGTCTCAGGTCGCGGAATCAAAACTGCGGATGAAACACTCAGCAAAAAATTACGCCAGGGTGCCACTCCAGTTAAATACTGAACTGGCATCCTAGCGTCAACTCGCTGCTGCCAGAGAGTTGCTAACTTAGAAAAAGGCATACTGAGCGGAATTTCTAGTTGATCTTTAAAAGATTCCAACCGCAGTGCCAATTTGTCTAAGCCAGCTACCTCTTGTAACAGCCAGTCCACTTCACTGATAGGGATATCAGCAACTACAGCAGCAAGTCTTGCTTGTTTAAACCACTGCCAAAGTTCTACTCCTGAAACCATCAGTTGCTGTGGCTGATTCATCGATTAACGCTTCTGAGTTTGAGGACGGTTCGCTGCTGCAGGAGTTTGCCTCGGAGCAGATGAAGCTTTCTGCAAAAATTGTATCGACTCGTTAGCTGGAACCAATACAATACTATTAATTTCTGGTTTGTTGCTGTCGCGTAAGGCTTGAATTAAACCTTGCAAATTCACCACCTGAACTTCTACAGTTGATGCTAATTCGGGCTTTTGTTTCTTAAAGCGATCAACCATTCCCTGTAATTGCTCTTGCTCAAAAAAGAAAGGAATTACCTGCTGATTTCCCTGTTGAACTGTCAAATAGCCTTTATCCTTACCAGCTTTAGCGACAAACATGGGAACACCATCAAATTGGTTTACCTGTTGACCGCTTTTACGCAGTAAGTTTACTGCTGATTGTACTTGCTGCTGTTTGGGTACAAAAGCAAAATTTAAACCATCCGGCTTATTTTGATTTGCTTGGCCCAATTTGTAAACTTCTCCCAGCGACACAGGAGACACCTGCACTGCTTTGCCCAAAGTTGGATTATCTTTTTTAAGCTGGTCAACAAATCCTTGAGCATCACGCTGGCTAATAAAAATACCCGCTACAGAGACATCTTTATTCTGAGCATTCTTGATTGACCTAACCAGTGGCGCTCCTTTAGCATCGGTGACAGTAAAAACAGGAATCGTTTGCAACTTTTGAATAACCTGTTCTGCTGGCAAAGCTAAAGCTTGTAGATTTCCTAGAAAAGAAGACCCCAGCAATGTAGTTCCAACTAAACCCAGTGTTGCGCCCCAGCGAACGAATGACTTCATTAGTAATAACCTCAAATTTTATAAACGAGTATTTCAGCCAACTTGCTTGTCTTCGTGATAGCCGTATTTGGCTACTGCTTCTCTAGCTACATTTAGTCTGCCCATCTAGAACACACGGTTTTCCTAGAGGAACCTACCTAAAAAATTGCCTTAGCATCGTAAAAAAACTATCTACAGAAGTATTCCAAGATTAGTTTTAATATATATATTTATTTTGCCCTATTGTGCAAGCTGCAAGGTTTACTCCTTAAATAGCAAATTAATTATCAATGACCACCAGCCATGGGGAATAGTTCCAGTATTTCGATTGATAATTTCCTAAGATACTAGATTATTTGTACAATGACTAATTAAATGTCGTCGAGTCAAATTATTGCCGTCGGCTGAAACTGTTGCTGTAAGGTTTAACAGCCCTAACTTCAACTTCTAGAGCCCATTAGGGGCAGCATAGAATTAAGGAGTTTTGGCAGAAATTTATAGTTAAGACATACCTTAATGGTAACAAGGGTGGTAAGCGCATAACTCCCAAGCAAGTTGCATTAAAGGTTTTAAATAAGGAAAGCATAGTACCACTAGAGCATATTAAAGAATTGTCTTGCCAAAACTTGGTGATCTGCCAGAGTTACTGAAAGTGAAATTCAAACCAGAGCCGAACTCAAAATTCCAGGTTATATTAGCCTTTAGGCAACTGTTACAGCACTCGCTGTTTTAACAACCATCCCAACTTGGATTGGTTGAAAGTCTTCTACGGCAATTGCCGTAGTCCGAGGTAGAGTTTTAACAAATATCCCAACTAGGGTAGGTTGAAATATCTTAGCAAAAGAATTTAGCTTGATAGGAGTACATGAGGTTCAAACCAATCCACAGCAGTAAAAAACTTAAATTGCTCTCAAAACACCTTGGGGTCTGGTTTTGAACCTATTTTAAAGGCAGTTTTTGCATAATTCTTGGTAGGATGGATTGAAAGGAACGTCACCTCCCCAACAAGGAAAAGAAGTATTGACACTGAAACATCTTTTCTAGTTCTTTGATCTGTTAGGTATTTATTTCGTGACGATTTTAAATTATTAAAGCAACATCAATTTGTCACTGGTGCTTAGACGACATCAATCTGTCACAACGACACATAATTTGACTCCGTGACACTGATTCGTCCCCAACGATAAATAATTGTCGATTGCCAAATTATTTGACCACTTGCCAAATTATTGACCGCCAAACCTAGTAGCTCACTAACCTACTCTACGCAAGGGTTACAGCTATTATACCCCCTTTATATATTGAAAAAGCTTTTTGACAAATTAGTTGTCCGGTTTAGGAAAGTTGACAAATTCTTTGTCCTTTTTTGAAAAAGGCGAGAATTACAACTTTTGTGAAGAATTGACACAATCTTTGTCCTGAGAACTAAAATACAAACATAGTTGTATAAAACAATTTTGTAGATATGCAGGATGATCGCGAATCGGAAGTACCAATACCTGCTGAAGTGAATGAAATTGTCACTGATTTCTCTGAGGATGCAAAGCTGATGCAGGAAGTGATCCAAAGTCTTTTAGAACCATGCGATCGCATCACCTATGGACAGAGACAAAGGGAAGCGGCTGCGAAACTTGGAAAGTCGGTGCGGACTATACGAAGGCTGGTGAAAAAGTGGGAAACAGAAGGTTTAAGCGCACTACAACCAAATAAAAGAACTGATAAAGGAAAACATAGAATTGATCAGGAGTGGCAAGAGTTTATTATCAAAACCTATAAGGAGGGTAATAAAGGTAGTAAACGCATTACTCCCCAACAAGTAGCCGTGCGTGTGGCGGCAAAGGCAGCAGATCTAGGGCAGGAAAAGTATCCAAGTTATAGAACGGTATATCGAGTCTTACAACCAATAATTGAAAAACAGGAGAAAACCCAAAGTGTGAGAAGTCGTGGATGGAGAGGATCGCGGCTATCAGTTAAGACTCGTGACGGTCAAGATTTATCGGTGGAATATAGCAACCACGTTTGGCAATGCGACCATACTCGTGCGGATATTCTATTAGTAGATCAAGATGGTCAACTACTTGGTCGTCCCTGGCTTACAACGGTGATTGATACTTATTCTCGTTGCATTATAGGAATAAATTTGGGCTACGATGCACCGAGTGCTTATGTAGTGGCGTTGGCGTTGCGTCATGCGATTTTGCCAAAGCAGTATAGTTCTGAATACAAATTGCACTGTCAATGGGGTACTTATGGCAAACCTGAACACTTCTATACAGACGGTGGCAAAGATTTTCGTTCTAACCACTTGCAGCAGATTGGAGTGCAGTTAGGGTTTGTTTGTCATTTACGCGATCGCCCTTCTGAAGGTGGGATTGTTGAGCGTCCCTTTGGCACTTTTAACACAGATTTGTTCTCGACTTTGCCAGGATATACGGGTTCTAATGTGCAGGAACGCCCAGAGGAAGCAGAGAAAGAAGCAAGCCTAACGTTGCGGGAGTTAGAACAACTGCTGGTGCGCTACATAGTGGATAAATACAACCAAAGTATTGATGCACGTATGGGCGATCAGACTCGGTTCCAGCGATGGGAAGCAGGATTAATTGCAGCACCTAATCTAATTTCGGAACGAGATTTAGATATTTGTTTGATGAAGCAAACTCGACGGACGATCTACCGAGGCGGGTATCTGCAATTTGAGAATTTGACGTATCGAGGTGATTATCTGGAAGGCTATTCAGGGGAAAGTGTCGTTTTACGGTACGACCCGAAGGATATTACAACGATTTTGGTTTACCGCAAGGAAGGCGATAAAGAGGTTTTTTTAGCCCGTGCTTATGAACAAGATTTACAAACTGAGCAGTTGTCTTTTGATGAGGTTAAAGCTATCAGTCGCAAGCTCCGAGAGGCTAAAAAAGCGGTTAATAGTCGTTCTATTTTAGCAGAGGTACGCGATCGCGAAACGTTCCTGACTCAAAAGAAAAGCAAAAAACAACGTCAAAAATCTGAGCAAGCTCAAATTCACAGAAAAAAAGAACTATTTCCCATTGAGGCTGAAGCAACAGAATTTGAATCTCCTGTTAATGAACTCGAAACAGAGATTATAGAAGTTTTTGATTATGAACAAATGCGTGAAGATTATGGATTTTAGAGAATGATGAACCAAGAAAAAGAAGCAAAAGCTATAGCGCAGAAATTAGGCAATATTCCGCTTAATGACGAAAAAATACAAGCAGAGATTCAACGATTGAATCGCAAAAATTTTGTTCCTTTAGAACAGGTAAAAGCTTTACATGATTGGTTAGAAAGTAAGCGGCAGGCGCGGCAGTGTTGTCGGGTGATTGGAGAGTCAAGAACTGGAAAAACTATGGCTTGCAATGCGTATAGACTAAGAAATAAGGCTATTCAGTCGCTAGGTCAACCGCCAACTGTACCTGTTGTTTATATCCAAATTCCCCAAGAGTGTACTCCAAAGGAGTTATTTTCAGTACTCCTTGAGCATCTAAATCATCAGATGACTAAAGGAACTACAGCAGAAATGAGAAATCGGACACTTAGAGTGCTTAAGGCTTGTAGGGTAGAAATGTTAATTATTGATGAGGCTGATCGTTTAAAACCAAAAACGTTTGCTGATGTGCGGGATATTTTTGACAATCTAGAAATATCTGTTGTCTTGGTAGGAACAGTTAGGCTGGAGAAAGTTATGACAGACGATGAGCAAGTTTGCAATCGTTTTTCTGCTTGTTATCGCTATGGAAAACTTTCAGTAGAAGAGTTTAAAAAAACAGTAAATATTTGGGAAAATCAGGTTTTAAAATTACCAGTTTCATCAAATCTAACTCAATCGAAAATGCTAGATATATTAAAGGATAAAACGCAATGTTATATTGGTTTGATGGATATGATTCTTAGAGACGCGGCAATCCGAGCTTTGAACAAAGGAATGCCAAAAATCGATCTTGAGACGTTAAAGGAAGTTACTAACGAGTATACAGCACCCCCTAAAAGGTCAAAATGAAAGCCTCAGATATTCAACCTTGGCTGTTTCGTGTGGAACCTTTTGAGGGGGAAAGTATAAGCCATTTTTTGGGGCGCTTCCAGCGGGCAAATGAATTGACTCCTAGCGGGTTAGCTAAGGCTGCGGGACTTGGAGGCGCGATCGCTCGTTGGGAAAAGTTTCGCTTTAATCCTCCTCCTTCTCCTCAGCAGTTAGAGGCGCTGGCTTTAGTGGTAGAGGTGGAAGCTGAGCGGTTAGTGCAGATGTTACCGCCTGCTGGGGTGGGGATGAAAATGGAACCAATTAGGTTGTGTGGGGCTTGTTATGCAGAGGTGCCTTGTCACAAGATCGAATGGCAGTTTAAGACGACGCAGGGATGCGATCGCCACCAACTGAGCCTGCTTTCAGAATGTCCTAACTGTGGGGCAAGGTATAAGGTTCCAGCGTTGTGGCCAGATGGGTGGTGTAGTCGGTGTTTTTTGCCTTTTGCGGATATGGTTAAGTGGCAGAAGCTTATTGTTTAAATAATGTTTTTTATAAAAAGTTGATTTTCATCAATATCAAGATGTAGCTCTATTCAAAATCATCCTAATGTCGGCTGGAGTTGTTGATACAGCACGCTGCCAGTATCCAAATCCTCCATGCTGATTAACAGCTTTAATCCATTGATCGAGAAATCCCCATTTAGCTTCATCTTGCTGAGTCTTTTTTCCTTTGGTTTCTAAGATCAAAAAATTCTCATTCTTCAGGC
Source organism: Oculatellaceae cyanobacterium (assembly GCA_036702875.1). Lineage (GTDB taxonomy): Bacteria > Cyanobacteriota > Cyanobacteriia > Cyanobacteriales > PCC-9333 > Crinalium. The sequence goes on from DATNQB010000025.1 coordinate 41,229, forward strand.
GGATGATGAAATCAGGTCGATATTTGCGAACAACACCTTGAAATATATAAAGAATTTCAAATCCCAGGTGGTCGTTTTTCACCCAAGCATTCACAATATGATCGTTTCTTTCTCGATCGAGTTCGTAGGCTTCACTTGCCTCCCAAGTGCTATCAAAGACGCAGTAATTGATATGGGATTTACGAGTATATCCACAGGGTTTACCTGTATACCAAGGTCGCATATCACCTGTAGAGCGGATTGGATGAATTGGATCGAAAACTGGTTCAATTACTTCTGTATTTTCTAAATAAATAGCGTTCCAGATGTGTTGAACAAATTTTCTCAGGTTAAGGGTAAGAAGGATACGCTGTCGAAATTCGTCCGAATTAAATAATGGCGGACTAATTTGGATTAAATCTGAGTTTATAAATTCTTCAACTAACCGAATCAGTTTAGCTAGTAAGTATTCTCGATTGCCTTTCCAACCCGGTTTCATTTGGTCAAATATATCTCTAGCTACCTCAAAGGCAATTTTTTGCATCCGAAATTTGCGACCTAAATCTTCTAGGTCGATCTCCTTAATTTTAGTCACATCTGGCTTGCCATCCACAATAGGAGCGAGTTCTGCTAGTGTGCTATTGTCATAGGCATCTAACTGTAAAGTCTCAACTTGAGACATATTTAGTTTGAGTTCTGGTTTATAAATGTAATCAATGCGAACGATATTTGGAAAGCTTATTTCAAACTGCTGCTTTTCAGGATCTGGTTTAATTTCAGTTTTAGGGGTAGGGGGGGGAGGTGGAGTTCCATCATCGGATTCGTGGGGAAGAAATGTGAAAGGAACACCAAAAATATTGACATATTCGGCTTCAAGTAGATTGGTTTCTGGGTTGATGTCGTAAGTAGTTCTCCGCAAACCTCTACCTACCACTTGTTCGCAGAGAAGTTGACTGGTAAATGCTCGAATTCCCATGATGTGAGTTACCGTCTTAGCATCCCACCCTTCGGACAACATTCCAACTGAAATAACATTTTGAATTTGTTCTCCAGGCTTTCCAATTTGACCAACCGTATCCACCATTTTCCGTAAAAGTTCTGCCTGTTCTTTCTTAGAAAGTTTGCGAATAGGCTCATCATCAGAGCTATCATCCTCGGCAGTCTCTGGGTTTGTTTCTTGTATCTCAATGCTTTCCTCTTGGGATTCTGCCATTTTCAGAACGTTAGAATCTATGTGTAATGTGTATTCTGGAATGCACAGTTCTTCGACTTGAATTTTGTTATGGTCAAAGGCATATTTGATTCGGGCAGCAGTTTCGGTACGGTTCGCAATGGAAATCATTACGGGTGGAACTTGATGCCCAGATTCTTTCCATGCTTTAGCAGTTTCCAGCCAATCTTTTCCGAGTAAAAGGTAGCCGTTGTTGAGCAAATCAGGAAGCGATTCATTTGGTTTGGCTTTACGATTTACATCATCGTAAACTTCGGGATCTCGATAAAGATGGTAAAGACGGGATTTGAAATCTTGCACGTTGAGTCTTGCATCGTCGCGAATCACAACACGGGGAGTTTTGACTAAGCCTGACTCGATCGCATCATTTAAGCCAAAATCACTCACAATCCAGCCAAAGAGAGCTTCTTCTGAACTCTTTTTACCAGAGGGGGCAAATGGTGTAGCAGAAAAGTCAAAACAGGTGAGAATTCTTCTAGCTTTGTGAATGCGATCGCACCCTCCAACCCATTTAGTTGCTTCATCTAAATCTTCTTTACTGACACCTTTAACCTTGGACTCAGCAGGTATGCGCCATGCGTGATGTGCTTCATCGTTGATAACAACAATATTATGAGCATTGGCGATTTCTCCTAACACTTCTCGTGCGTAAGCTTCGTTACTTTTTGCCCCCCGCTTATCAACACTCTTCCTTTTGGCAATTTGCTCCTCAGTTTCCCAATTCAGGGCGTGCCAATTACGAATTAAAACTTTACCTTGAAGAAGTTTATCTAATAAGCCAAGAGGAACAATATTAAAAATTTCGTAGTAGTTATTTTCAGCCGAAGGAAGGAGAACTTGCAGGCGATTTTTAACTGTAAGTCCAGGGGCAACTATAAAAATAGCTTTAGAAAAATGGGAGTCTTGAGGATAGGTAACTTTATTGATAATTTGCCATGCAATTAACATCGCCATAACGATAGTTTTCCCAGAACCTGTTGCCATTTTGCAGCAAAGGCGTTGGAAGTTTCCACCATCGGAGGGAATGTCGATGCCAACTTTTTCAGATGCAGGTGATTCTGTTAGCCAAATTAAGGTTTCTATGGCTTCTAGCTGACAAAAAAAGAAGGGAAAATCGCGTTCTTCTGAGTTGTGCCAGTGTTCTAGCAGACGCTTGGTAACGCCTGTAACACCAGGATGTCCCGCGTCACACCAAGCTTTGACGCGGGGACGGATTTGGTTAACTAAAGGAATTTCGACAAATTTTCCAGGATCGTCGAAGGTTTTGGAGCTTTCTGAAGCGATAATATAGCCTGCGGGTCTTCTTCCTTCTGCTAGCTCGAATATGCGAGAGGTACGATCATAGTGCCAATAGCGTTTTGGCTCCTCGTATGGAGAGTTGATAATGAGTTGATCAATTGTCGATTTAGTACTCATAATTTTTATCCGCAGCAAACAGTCTTGTCATAAGCTTCTCATCTGTTTAAACAGGCTTAACGAGTGGGCAAAACTCGCTCCAGGCCTTCTGAGAACTCATAAAGCGGATCTTTTTACATTTCACACCTCTCATTTTCCTCAGTTCTCTTTTAAGCGTTTGAGCATTATTTAAAATATCTGTTTCATCATTAGTGACTAAATCGCAGTCACTCAAAGCAGCAGTTTCTACAAGATATCTATCCACTCTTTTAGTAAAATCGTTTATGACTTGCTTCACCAAATTCCTTAGATTATCAGGTGGCTCCAGTTCAATACAGTACATTGATTTTTTATAAAGCCAAATTTCTAAAATATATTTTTCAATACCCAAGTCACTAGCATTTTTAATTGCTTCGCTAAGTTTATGAGCATATTCAGCTTTGATCTTTCCATCTTTGTCAATTTGTAGCTGATGCGTATCTTGAAGTGTCACTAGCAACTGACTGATATGCTTTTTTACATTTTGCTCTGGATTTAAAAGGTGAACAAATACATTTGTGTCAATCACTATTGGTAAAAGTTGAGTCTCTTCTGACATTTTAAATCCCAATCTGAAGTGCTTCTATCAAATCCTTACCAAAAAATTCCATTGGTAAGCCTCTTTCAAAGCTTCCATCTGGGTTAATATCTAAGTTTTTTACTTTGACAACTTTATTTTCTGTATAGAAGTAGGCGATTGAAACATCTTCAGACTTTAAATTACCCTTAGAAATTAGTAAGCGAAGTCTGAGAAGAATATTTTCACTATGAGTTTCTACTAAGGATGGTACTTTTCTCTGATTCCATAAATCAGCAAAGAAGGAACCAATCTCAAGTTGTGCTGTGGGATGGAGTTGGGCTTCAGGCTGTTCAACAATCAAAAGTTGTCCTTTGTTCAGCAAGGCCCCTTGCACAAATATTGGTATACACTGACTGACTCCAAAGCCAAAATCAGCTAAATAGACTTCAGCACCAGTTCTTTTGTTACGGGCGCGACATTGAGAAATATATCCTTGCATTGAAGACTCAAACTTTAAATTTTCAATTTCTGTCACAGCTTCGATGTGTTTCTTAACGAAAGCAGCTTTTTCGCCGTCTTCAGCCAAGATGCGTTGTAAATGTGGCATAGCAAATTCTCCTGTATGCCCAACATCATTTGGTGGAGGACTGGCAAGAATAATAGCCCTTTCTGATTCTTCGCGAATGGGAGAAAGGTGTTGGAATGAACGAATCTCGTATCGAATCCCTTGTAAAAAGATGTCATCTAATGATGTATTAATTAATTCTTTTGGATCGTCTGATTCAGAAGGAAATGATAAAAATCCTGCTCTGCGTAAATTCCTAGATTGAGCTTTGAAAATATTTTTTCCATCAATTTCAGCGAAAACATTATGAGTTCCTCGATTCGGTACTTTACCGTATGTAACAGAAGTCGAGATATGAAACAAGGCTAAATTATTATTTTTGCTTGTATCCAGCCTGTCTATCTCAATCGTTAACTCAGCCCGATCGCTACCTGGTTCCTTGATAAATTTACTTTTTTTAATTTGCTCCCTTAATTTTTGGATAGTAACTGGGGGTAGATCGCTTGTTTCTAACTGCAATTCAAATTTTAAAGAACGGCTTGCATAATTGCTGTTTTTAAGATTTTGAAAAGCTCCTAAATGAACGTGCCTACCTTCAGTTACTAAAAAAGCGTCCTCACTTGTTTCAAGTGTTTGTTGTAACATTAAGAGAAACTTAATTAGGGTCGATTTGCCAGCACTGTTAGCTCCTATTAAAATAGTGATTGGTCTAATGCGAACATAAATTTCTTCGCTAAAAGCTCTAAAATTCTCCAGTTTTATACTCTTAAACATTTGTATTGGTTCAACCCTTTGAATTAATAATTTTCAATGACTCGATGCCGCGATCGTCTACAATTTTGACAGCAACACGCTGGTACTCTCCCATTTCAAAGGGCAACGAGACAGTCCCTTGATAAGATTCGATTAAATCTTCGTCAATTTCAGCTTTGAGATTACGGGCTAGGCGCGACCAAGCATCTTTTTCTCCTGCCATCGGGAAGAAAACTTGACAGGGAAAAACACTGCGACCATCATAATCAGTATCCAGCATCCATACAGCGATTTTTTCGACGCTGCCAGACTCGATGTTTCCAGTTTTGATGTTGTAGTAGTCGAATCCGTAGACTTCTACTTCCCACTTACCTACATCTTCTCCTCGGTTGATACGGCGGAGGGCAACATCGGGTTGACCCATGAGCCAGAAGCTATCGTTACTGGCTCGTTTTTTCTTGAGGTCTTTTGTCTGCATATCCATATTCATTTGTGCTTTCAGAAGTGTGACACCAGGCCAATTGGTTTCGTCGATGTCTTTAGCAGCTTCGGGGTCAAGCTGGAAGGCAGCAAAGATAATTAGTTTAGGCTTGGGCTGGAGAGAATGTGCCTCTTCAATTGCCATTGATACTTGGCGTTGCTCTAGAGGTGCGTGTTCTCGCCCGAAGGAAATAACCGCACGCATTTGTTTATCATAAGTACCGCCAGCTTCTTTGACGGTATTGGCCCCTAAATCGTTGGGTTTGGTTTCAGCATCAGCATGAAGCCAGCGAGTTCCTGGTAGAGGTTCTACTCGCGAGAACAGAATGTATTGCCCGTTTTTACCGCGAATTCCGGTTTTTAGTAGTTCATCACGCCATTCTGATTGCCGCAGAGTCTCGCCAGAACGGGCAATCGATTGGTCGGCAACGGGTGTATTGTTTACTTCTGCTTCATCCAATGGTTTTACAATCGGTGCAGGAACTGCCTCAACTGTAAATGGGCCAGTAACTCTGACTCTGGATTTATCTATTAAAGGTTGGTCGTAGAGAGTTTCTTTTTCGGCGTATTTCTGGATAGCTTGCTCTATTTCTATCCGCGTCATACCCTCCCGAATTTCGGTGTTATTAGCAATAGATTTGAGAGTAATGTGAGGGACTGTTTTGTAGTGAAATCCACTGCTTACACCTTCTTGTGGTTGTGCCAGTTGGTAATAGTCAAATGTTGCGGTCATCAAGCGTTGTCTTGCCAGCGTTATTGCTACCCGCGAGGTATCGCAGGTAATCCATCTACGTCCCCACTGTTCCGCAACATAGGCAGTTGTCCCAGAACCACAGGTGATGTCAAGAACTAAGTCACCTGGATTTGTAGTCATTAGTAAGCAACGGGCAATAACTCTGTGGTCAGTTTGGACGACATAAACTCTCTCTGTTCCAAAACCCCCAGGTCTCAAATCCAGCCAAATATTATTTAAACTTTTGTAGGGAAATTCATCATGGTAAACTTTCCACCTTAAAGATTTACCAACTGGATATAATCGCCCTGCCCATTGTAAACGACTTAGCCCTTGAAAAGTTGTTTGCCATCCGTACCGTGATGGTGGTTCGTATTCAACACCTTTAAAAAAATATTTAAAAGTATTATCAGGGCCACGCCTCTGAGAAAATGTAGGCCATAGTCTACAGATACGACCCTCTGGAAGTGGCTGTTTTCCAGTTTTTTGAGTCAGAGAAAGATCAATTAATTTATTATCTTCTGTTTCTATACAAATATATCTTTCGCTAGGGTTTTCAATAGGAGCGCATTCTGTAAATAATTCTCTGTATTTAACTTGATTTATATCTTTTGCATACCAAAGCAAGATGTCGTTGACACTTGGTAATAGAGTAGAGGATTGATTAGTTGCCTTCACAAGAATAATCTCACGGCAGAAGTTAGGACTCCCAAAAACCTCATCCATTAACTCTCTAACGTGATGAACATTTTCATCGCTAATCTGCACAAACACGCTCCCCTCCTCAGTCAGCAAATTTCGTGCTAACAGTAAGCGATCGCGCAAATACGTTAAATAAGAATGAATCCCCAACTCCCAAGTATCGCGAAATGCCTTAATCGTTTCTGGTTCTTGGGTTAAGTCTTCATCTTTACCATCTTTAACATCCCGCTTATTCACAAATGGCTGAAAATTGGAGCCATATTTAATTCCATAAGGCGGGTCAATATAAATCATCTGGACTTGCCCTGCCATTCCCTCTTTTTCTAATAGGGAATTCATCACTAGCAGCGAGTCTCCAGCAACCAAACGATTACTCCAATTATGCTGATGCTTATAAAATTCGATCGCCTGTCGAATGGGTGGATTTTCCTCTGGTTGCTCAAATAGAGATAACTGCGAACCTTGATTTGGGTTTCGCTTCCGCACCGCTTCAATGATGCTACGAGGATCGATGCGTTCGTGAACGTGCAGTGAGACAGTCGGTACTTCAAAGCTAGTATGTTCGGCTTTGCCTGCCCAAACTAACTGAGGATCAAGGTGAGGGTCATAAGCATATTTTTCGCTATCCCCATCTGGATCGGTTTCTGGTGTGACCAGCCCGATCGATGGATTATTTACTCTTTGTTTGTTTTCGTGCCTATATTGCTCGATCGCTCTTTGGTCGGGTTTCTTTTGCCTCGCCATACGACTCTCCCTAGCCTCAAAGCTTCCAGCTTACAATTTATCCCACTCCTTGGCTGAATTTGTGGGATATCTTTTCAATTTCTTTACGCAGCCAGTCTGCTTGCCAACTGCTGATGAATCTGATCCAACCAAACTGGAATGACAGGTTGACCTTTATCTAAGGAAGCGATCGCCCGTCTTGCTCCAAACTCAAGCGCACTTCTCCCAACGCTTCAACCTCGTTTCTACTCTTTGATAAATTACATCCAACCATACAGGCACGATAGGTAAGCCGTCTGCCCAAGCTGCCGTTACCCGTTCCAGATCGAACTCAGCCAAACAAAAAGACTGATCAGCAGGACTTCGCCACAACATTAACCGTTTTCTTTGAGAAGAGTTAAAAACTTCCGGTTCCTTTTCCTTCAAAGTCTTGAGGGTTTCCCGCGCTAACTCGAAACTCAACCCTATAGACAACCAATAGGCGATCGCAGTCAGTTCTATCAGATTTGACCGCGAATAGTAAATACTCCGTCCCGTTCCTGTTTCAGCGATCACAGGGACAACTACCCCATTTTCTCGCCAATACTGCAACTGGCGTAAAGTACACCCCGTAATTTCTGCGGCTTGCTTGGTTGTAAAAAATGTCTCCTGCATAACCTTTATTTTACAGAAGACAGTTTGCATACAAATACGTTAGTATTAAACATATTTGTATGTTGCTATGAGCCAAATCACTATTCAGTGTCAGTTAGTCGCCAGTGCTTCTACCCGTCAGCAACTTTGGTTGTTGATGACACAAAAGAACACGCCACTGATTAACGAACTACTGCAACAAGTTGGACAACACCCAGAGTTTGAGACTTGGCGACAAAAAGGTAAGCTGCAAGCAGGTATAGTTAAAGCACTCTGTCAACCCCTCAAAGCTGACCCTCGCTTCATGGGTCAACCTGCGCGGTTTTATGCCAGTGCGATCGCAGTAGTGGATTACATTTATAGATCCTGGTTAGCCCTTCAAAAACGATTGCAGTACCAGTTAGAGGGACAAACTCGTTGGTATCAAATGCTTAGAAGTGATGCAGAATTAATAGAACTTTATGGTGGTAGCTTAGAAACTCTTCGCAGCAAAGCTGCTGAAATATTGGCACAATTTGCTCCTGAGTCCGCTTCAGTTAATCCGCAACCAACCAAGGGAAAGAAAAGCAAGAAACGGAAAAACTCAAGCAATAATCCTAATCTTTCTACCGCTTTGTTTGAAGCTTATCGTCAAACTGAAGATATTTTAAGTAGTTGCGCTATTAACTATCTACTAAAAAATGGCTGCAAAGTTAGTGAAAAAGAAGAAGATCCAGAGAAGTTTGCTAAACGTCGCCGAAGTGTCGAAATTCGGATTGAACGCCTTAAAGAAAAGTTAGCCAGTCGAATGCCCAAGGGTCGGGATTTAACAGATGAAAAATGGTTAGAGACACTCATGGTCGCCTCTACTACCGTCCCTAGTTCCGAGTTCCAAGCAAAATCCTGGCAAGATAACCTTTTAAGAAAATCCAGTGCAATTCCTTTTCCTGTAGCTTATGAAACCAATGAAGATATGACTTGGTTCAAAAACTCCAAAGGGCGCATCTGTGTCAAGTTTAACGGCTTAAGTGAGCAGACCTTTGAAGTTTATTGTGATTCTCGTCAACTATATTGGTTTCAACGCTTTTTAGAAGATCAACAAATTAAACGTAATAGTAAAGATCAGCACTCTAGCAGTTTATTTACCCTTCGCAGTGGACGTATTGCTTGGAGTGAAGGTGAAGGAAAAGGCGATCCCTGGAATATTCACCGCTTAACCCTCTATTGCTGTGTAGATACTCGTCTATGGACAAGCGAAGGAACAGAACAAGTACGGCATGAAAAAGCAGATGAAATTACCCAAATTATTACTAAAACTAAACAAAAAACAGATTTAAACGAAAAACAACAAGCCTTTATTAAGCGCAAAACATCCACCTTAGCTCGAATTAATAACCCATTTCCACGTCCTAGTAAACCTGTCTATCAAGGTCATTCTCATATTTTGGTGGGTGTGAGCTTAGGTTTAGACAAACCAGCTACGCTCGCTGTTATAGATGCGATCGCCAATAAGGTTATTACTTATCGAAGTATTCGACAACTACTGGGGGACAATTACCAATTGCTGAACCGTCAACGACAGCAGCAACATCAAAATGCACACAAACGACAAACGGCTCAAAGACAAGACGCACCCCATCAATTCTCTGAATCTGAATTAGGGCAATATATAGATCGATTACTAGCCAAAGCTATTGTCGCTGTTGCAAAAACCTACCAAGCTGGCAGTATTGTCTTACCCCAACTGGGAGATGTTCGAGAAAGTATCGAAAGTGAAATTAAAGCCAGAGCCGAGCAGAAGTGTCCAGATTTGGTAGAGGTTCAAAAACAATATGCTAAACAATATCGCTCCAGTATTCATCGCTGGAGTTACGCCAGATTAATAGACAGTATAAAAAGCCAAGCTTCTCAAGTTGGAATCTTTATAGAAGAAGGAAAACAGCCTGTTCGAGGAAGTCCGCAAGACAAAGCCAAAGACTTGGCGATCGCTGTATACCATTCCCGTCTCAATACAAAAAGTTAACACACAACAGAACCTTGATAATAGAATAGTAAATAATTAATAGCGCCGCCGTTCATGCTTCTAGGAGCCTCTGAAAGGTGACAAATGCGGGTTAGTTTGGCTGTTGTCAGACAGTCTTGCTTTCTGACCCTGGTAGCTGCCCACCCCGAAGCTGCTGTTCCTTGTGAACAGGAATTAGGTGCGCCCCCAGTAATAAGGGTATGGGTTTACCACAGTGGTGGCTACTGAATCACCTCCGAGCAAGGAGGAACCCACTTTAATTTTTTTTCGTAAAGCCAAGCGGGAGCCAAAACCCTAGGGGGTTTACGAAAGTCTCACGATTCTTACATTGAGTAAGTTTCAGTGTTTTTGGGATGGTTAACCCTTTATTTACAAGAGCTTTTAGACCATAAATTTCGGAGGTTTACGAAATTTAGTTCTGGGAGCTAACAGAGGAAAGGGTTTTACCGTTTGCGGTTTCAACGACCATCCCAACTAGGGGTGGGTTGAAAGGATGTATGCGTTGATACATGGCGCAGTTCACTATCGTGTTTCAACGACCATCCCAACTAGGGGTGGGTTGAAAGAACCTAATCACCGCCCTATAACATCTAGCCGTTGTGATGGTTTCAACGACCATCCCAACTAGGGGTGGGTTGAAAGGACAAGATGATGGCGTAATTCGTCCAGTAATTGGTGGTTTCAACGACCATCCCAACTACGGGTAGGTTTAAAAAATTAAATGATCCTGCACAATATTTGTTTCTTGAAGTTTCAACGACTATCCCAACTAAGGATGGATTGAAAAAGTATCATATCCGTGCCGTCGCATCTCAAACCATAAAGTTTCAACGACCATCTCAACTAAAAGTGGGTTGAAAGAATGTCGTGGGTTCGAGTTTTGTAAATGACAAATAATTTGGCAAACGGACATCAATTTGTCAACGCGGACAAATAATTTGGCAATCGACAACACTGTACAACAACAACACAAGCGGGAGATGGGACTCGAACCCACGACATTCACCTTGGGAAGGTGACGTTCTACCACTGAACTACACCCGCATTTTGCTATTGAAGCAACTAATATATAAATTCTATCATACAATTATTGCCCAAACAGAGGTAAATTTTGGCGGAAAATATTATTCATCAATACCTTGCTCATCTGAGGTTTTACAAAGTTGAAGCGTTGCATGATTTATATATCACGGGAAAGATTGGATTGTGATGAGCCGCCCTTTTAACTTCCAATGCCTTCTCTTCAGCATATCCTGAGCACTAAATGATTTCTCAGTATTATTGATCTAAATATAGTTTTCCTAACTACAATTATTAGCACACCAATAAAGCTAAAATATCCCTTTTCAGGGACTTCTAGACTTTTACCTTAAAAATTGTGATAACAAACACAACGCAACGTGATGACTCACAGCAACTTTAATTAATTTTTGTTGCATTCTAAACTTAGCAGCATCTATAAAATCATACCCAATACGACTAAACCAACAATGTTTAATGCCACCGAGATTCTAATTGATGCCTTTGTTGAGAAGCTTCGGGAAGGTTATCGCCGCACCTACGGCGGATACAAGCACGACTATGAGGACATAATTGCGTGGGCAGGTAGTATGGCAATGGAAAACATTGCTAACAGCGATGCCCTATACCATAACGTCGAACACTCCATCTTAGTAACTTTAGTAGGACAGGAAGTGTTGCGTGGTAGACATATCCGTGAAGGGGGAGTATCCTGCGAAGACTGGCTGCACTTTGTGATTTCTCTGGTATGTCATGATATTGGCTACGTTAAAGGAGTATGTCGCCAAGATAGAGAAAACGAAAGATTGTATTCCACAGGTAAAGACGGAGAAATGGTTTCCATACCTGCTGGAGCTTCAGATGCTAGCTTGACCCCTTATCATGTAGACAGAGCCAAAGAATTTATTGAAGAGCGTTTTGGTGCTCATAAATTAATTGATGCTGAAGTAATTAAGCACAATATTGAGTTAACCCGCTTCCCAGTACCAAAAGCTGAGGATCATCAAGATACAATTAACTATCCTGGCTTAGTTAGAGCATCTGACTTGATTGGTCAATTAAGCGATCTACGTTATCTTAAAAAAATTAGTGCGCTATTCTATGAGTTTGAAGAAACAGGGGTAAATAAAGCATTGGGCTATCGCCACCCTGGAGATTTGCGGCGCAACTATCCTAAATTTTATTGGAACGGAGTACATCCCTACCTCAAGAATGCGCTTAATTATTTGGCGCTAACGCAACAAGGTAAACAAATAATTGCTAATCTTTACTCGAATGTATTTGTGGTAGAACACGAAACAATTGAGGAAGAACGGATGAAACTTATGGAACAGGTTGGCGTTTAATATTATGAATTGGTGGCAGAAACTAAAAAAAAATAACTTGGCTCGTATTGGCGCGGCGCTGCTGTTAGTCTTTTATATAAGCGTGTTTGCGGCAGATTTTGTAGCACCTTATGATCCTTATGTTTCTCAAGCAGATGGTTCTTTGCTACCACCGACTAAGATTTATTGGCAAACTCCAGACGGAAAGTTTATTGGCCCTCACGTTTATCCTACCAAGCAAGGGCCGACAATTTTAGAAACAGGCGATCGCCAATTAATTGTTGATAAACAACAACCTTCTCCCCTGCGGTTGTTTGTTCAAGGTACTACTTATAATTTATTTCAGCTTAAACTGCCACTACCTCAATGGCAAAAAGTTAATTCTACAAAATCTCAACCTACATCCCAACTTAAATGGGATGAAGTAGAAATCTTTCCAGGTATCCCCTGTAACTTACATTTATTTGGTACTACTGGTGCAGCTAAATTTAACCTTTTAGGAACCGATGAACAAGCCCGCGATCAATTTAGTCGCCTAGCTTATGGTGGCAGAATTAGTCTGAGCATTGGTTTAGTTGGGATTGCTATCTCTTTCCCGTTGGGAATGTTAATTGGGGGTATTTCTGGTTATTTTGGTGGTTGGATAGATGCTGTATTAATGCGCGTCGTAGAAGTGTTGATGACGATTCCCAGTATCTACTTGCTAGTTGCTCTCGCTGCCGTGTTGCCCCCTGGACTAACAAGTGCCGAGCGGTTTATGTTGATTGTATTAATTACTTCCTTAATTAGTTGGGCAGGTTTGGCGCGGGTAATTCGGGGACAGGTTTTATCAATAAAAGAGCGAGAATTTGTCCAAGCTGCAAGGGCAATGGGTGCTAAACGGCTTTATATTATTGTTCGCCACGTTCTCCCCCAGACTGCTAGTTATGTGATTATTTCAGCAACCCTGGCGGTTCCTGGTTTTATTGGAGCAGAAGCCGTTTTGAGTTTGATTGGGTTGGGTATTCAGCAACCTGATCCCTCTTGGGGAAATATGCTGTCTTTGGCAACGAATGCTTCAATTATTGTGTTACAACCTTGGTTAATTTGGCCACCTGCGTTATTAATTATTCTGACAACTTTGGCTTTTAATATCCTGGGTGATGGTTTGCGAGACGCGCTAGATCCTCGGAATTTGCAGCGTTAACTGATGAGCCTAACCCGTAGCCGGGACAAAAGCACCAGGAGTTTAAAACCTATAAAATCCCTAAAAGGGATTGAAACTAAGCACAGGCTACGGCGGATAAAGCCTCAGTAACGAGATACCGGAAGCACAATATAAAAGAGGGATTCAATGAATGAAAGTTCGTGAAATCATCCGCTCTATTGAGGATGATGGATGGTATCTAGTGCGTACCAGAGGCAGTCATCGACATTTTCATCACGATGAAAAACCTGGAACAGTTACTGTTGCTGGAAAACTATCAGATGACGTTCCAGCAGGAACGTTGAAAAACATCCTCAAGCAAGCTCAATTAAACCGAAGAGGTGAAGACAGTGGCGAAGTATAAATACGAGGTTGTAGTAGAAAAGGCTGAAAACAACTATTCTGCCTACTCTCCTGATGTCCCTGGATGTGGAGCAACGGGAGAGACAGAGGAAGAAGTAATCGAGCAAATTCAACAGGCAATCGAGTACCACTTAGAAGATTTAAAGGAACAGGGTTTGCCTATTCCCGAACCTAACACAAACAAACGTTTTGTAGTTGAAGTCAACGTTTAACTCTTAATTGATTAACTCTCAGAAAACATAAACCCGCTCAGTTCTGATGTTTTACGGACTCTGAACTGAACGGGCGTTTAAAACCTATAAAATCCCTTTTAAAGATTGAAACGACACTCGTCCTACTTAATATCTACGGGGTGCTGACCATAGAAAGGCAAAGCTTCTGACCAATGTGGGGAGTTTCCTTGTTGCCACTCAATATAAGCAAGTTCTAGCAAGCTGGTGACTGATTCACCTAATCCTATCCCAGATGAAATTTCAATAAGCTGATATGGCATTTTCAAATTATCTAAAGTTTGTTGCCATGCTTCAGGAGCAATTACTGTATCTGGAAATAACTCGTTTAGTCCTAAATTATCGGCGGATACCTGATAAATAGCAGTAAATAATTGATTTCTTTGTGCAGGCATTTGGATGGCGATCGCACTATCTAAAATTGTTTCTACTTGTTTTTTCTCCCATGCCAAAGCTGCCAATGTAGAGATTGTAAATAAGGGAATATCTAGCTGTTGTGCTAGTGTACGGGCAGTAACTACACCAATACGAGTACCCGTAAATCCACCAGGGCCTTTTGCTACTGCAATAAACTCTAAATCTGCCCAAGTTTGAGGTGAGATAAAATCAAGTAAATACTGGTGAAAAACATTAGATAAATCTCTTCCCAAATCCCATGCTTGAGTACGCAAGTCACCAGCAAAATTGCTAATTGCTAAACCTAATTCAGCACTGCTAGTGTGAATACCTAAACCAGATTTATTTGCTGTAAGGTTGTTACGCATTAATCACACCACAAAATTTTAATATTGCTCCAGCTAACTAGGCGGATATAAATACACATAAAACCAAATTCCCCGCCCCAAAATTCGGGGAGGGGCTGGGAGTGGGGTTAAACGCATCGCTAAATAATTAAAACCTTATAGATTCCCATAGGTAGGAATTGAGCCAACACTGACGCGGTTAAAAGTTGGCAAGTCAATTTTGCCAATATTACGGCTTCTGACAGCTAAACGATAGCTGACGCTACGCAGTTCTGCATGAAGCTGGCGGTTTTCTCGTTGCAGCATTGTTACTCTTTCTTTGAGCGGTACCATCCTTTCTGCAAACTTCTGGCGGTAAATTTGGGGCAATTCTTGGACTACTTGTTCTAGCATCCGGCTGCGTTCGTTCAATTCTTGGACAGATTGCCGTAATTGATGAATTTCACCATCACGCTCAGAAATTTGCTCTTGATAAAACGTTACTTGCTGCTCGACTTCTTGCAGTTGTTGCCGCAGTAGTTTAACTTCTGCTATTTGACGCTCAGAAACCTCTGGCTTGGGCATGAAGGTAGCATTGCCCTTGACGAGCCGAAAGAGTTCTTGAGATAGCTGCTGCACTAGCTGATCTCGCATTTGTAACTCTTCTCGTAGACGAGCAACTTCTGATTGAAGCTTTGGTAGGGTTGGTGTTTCTGTTTTGGTCATAATAGCTCAAGCACTCCAGTCCAGTAATTAATAATCATTTAAATCACGGAAGGCGACACCTACCGGATCATTTAGAAATTACTCTTGCTGCTAATCTACCATCTGCCAGCATAATTAGCACCTGTTCCCTAAACCCCCTTGCGCTTTCGCCTATATAAAAATTTAAGGCTTACGCATTTTTACCCAATATTTAGGCTTGGGGGACTGGCGACTGGTGATGGGTGACGGAGAAAAATCCCTACTTCCTTAAGCTTTTTTTATTACTGAAACCATTGGTTATAAAGGCTTTAAAAAAAGCTGATAGCTGATAGCTGACTGCTAACTGCTATCAAAGCCAAAGCTCAAAAACGATAGCTGTCCTGTAGTATTGATGTGAAATCGACAGGAAGTGGCATAAATGAGTACAGCCAGCAGTTCACAACAGATCAAGTTTGGCACCGATGGATGGCGCGGAATTATTGCAGATGACTTTACTTTTGCTAATGTCTGTAAGGTTACACGCGCGATCGCAAATTATTTAGAAACCGCTTACTCGAAAGATAGACCTGTTTTAATTGCCTACGATACCCGTTTTTTAGCCGATCAGTTTGCCCATACTGCGGCTTCTGTGCTGGCAGATTTAGGTTGGACGGTAAAAGTTACGGATCGCGATTGTCCCACGCCTGTAATCGCTTACAATGCCCGTTTACTAAATTCTGCTGGGGCGCTGATGTTCACTGCCAGCCATAACCCAGCACCTTATTGTGGGATTAAATATATTCCTGACTACGCAGGGCCAGCAACACCAGAAATTACCGATACAATTGTTGCCAATATTGAAGGCGCAACCGATCAACCTCCAAGTGGTAGCAATCTTGATAAAATTTCCACTTTTGATCCCAAACCAGAGTACTTAAAATTTATTTACACTCTGATTGATGTTGAGCGGATCAAGAGTGCCAAGCTAAAAGTTAAATATGATGCCCTTTATTCTACTTCTCGCGGCTACTTGGATACTGTTTTAGAACACTGTGGCTGTGAGACAGAATCTTTCCACACCTACCGTGATGTATTATTTGGCGGTGGAATGCCAGAACCCAAGGGAGAACAACTAATTGAGTTAGTTGAAGCGGTGAAGAAGGATCATGCTGATTTGGGTTTGGCGACGGATGGAGATAGCGATCGCTTTGGCATTGTTGATGAACAAGGTAATGTTCTCACACCTAATACAGTACTGTTACTTTTAGCCCGTCACCTCAGCAAAAATAAGGGTAAAACAGGGGCAATTGTCCGCACTGTTGCTACTACTCACCTGTTAGATAATTTAGCTGGTAAGTACGGTTTGCAAATCTATGAAACTGCTGTAGGTTTCAAATACATTGGGGAGAAAATGCGCGAAACCCAAGTATTAATTGGTGGTGAAGAATCTGGTGGTTTAAGTGTGATTGGGCATATCCCCGAAAAAGACGGGATTTTAGCAGATATGCTAGTCGCAGAAGCGATCGCCTATGAAGGCAAACCATTAAGTCAGTTAGTTGCAGAAGCGATCGCGGAAGCTGATGGCCCTCTCTACAACCAACGCCTTGATTTACACTTAGAGGATGCACATAAAGCTGCTGTGCTAGATTCTTTCACCAAGAACCCACCCGCAGAAGTTTCAGGCATCAAAATCAACGAAGTAGGACGCAAGGACGGTATTAAACTTTACTTACAAGAAGGAAGTTGGGTGCTGTTGCGTCCATCGGGAACTGAACCTTTGATGCGCGTCTACATGGAAACTAATACTCCTGAAAAATTGGGTCAAATTGCTCAATACATGGAAAGCATGATTGCTGATTTGAAACCAGTGGGAGTATAGCGTTCAGCCGTCAGCTTAGGCTGCGCCACGGCGCTGGCGTGCCTACAGCCGTCAGCTTTAAAGTTAGGGGTTAGCAGTAAAGAATTTTTCTACCTGTTAAGCTCAAAGCTGATAGCTGACTGCTGATAGCTGATAGCCGAATATTATGAATACATTTACTAACTTACTTACTTCTTTAATTGTCGCTGGCTGGGTGGCTGCGATCGCGATTATTTCTGTGCAAAATTACACCTTAGTATCTGTCAAGTTTCTCACGTTCCAATCAATTCAAATACCGATAGGAATTGTGCTAGGTTTTAGTGCTGCTGCGGGAGTAATTGGCGGTGCGATCGCGCCAATTATTTTTCGGGGATCTAGTTCCCCTAATCAAAATGAGGAATTTAGTGAAGACGATGATGTAGATTTTTGAAGTCGCATTATCTTACTGCTTTGCTTTTGCCTGACGTTGCTCTTTTCTAAACTCCCAAGCAGGGACAAATTTAGAGTCCCCCCAAACCCCGCGCCGCGCTTGCTTCGCTTCTGCTTCTGCTTGCTGGACAATTCTTGCACTGGGACAATTTTTCAGATAAGGCGTGTAAACCATTGCTAGTCCATCACGGATTAATACTTCTTGTACTAAAGTGCCATTAGGAAGGCGTACTTCACTCACTTTGCGCCCATAACGATCGGTATCAGTTACAGTTAAGGCTACGCGATCGCCTCCTTGTTTTACTAAATTTTGTAAACGCTGTTGCGCTTGTACTCCCCATTTAAATTGGTTTTTATCTACTGCTTTTTTACTTTGCTTTTCCGCCGTGGAATGTGCAATTTCTGGTGCATCCATACACGCAAAGCGCACATTAAACTTATTCCCACTACTATCAGTTACAGCCAGAGTATCCCCGTCACTCACGCGCTTTACAGAATAAGCAGGTGATGTTGTTGTGGGAGGCTTTAACAAGTTTTCACACCCAATTAAACTTAAAATAAGTACAATTGCACCTAGCCAAATATGGGGTTGTTGGGTTAGTTTCCAAGTCGAAGTCATCATACTATCCACTACTAGGGGAAAATCAGCTAAACAGGCGTTTCCTATAGTGGCATAATTTTTAATATAAATAATTTTAGCTGATAGCTGGTGACGGAATGCTTATGAGCTTTTATACTTACTCAAATAATTTTATTTTTCACAACAAATACCGAACTTTAGTTAGCATTTTAGTGTTGACACTTCTGATATTTTGGCATAATATCAAGATAAGGTTTTCAACTAATATAATAATTTTATGAAAAATAAAGAAAAAATTAAACCGTTAATATCTTCTTCAATTATTATTGCCTTAAGCACCTTGGCAAATAATTTAGTTATTTCTAAAAATGCTATTGCACAGCCACCGATAGTAGTAGCACAGACTACTACTGATATAGGAGCGACTTTTTATGAAGGAGAAAATCTCTCAGGTAAGAAATTTACATTATCTAAATATGGTGTACGGAGAGAACTATCAGATTCTTGGAATGATAAAATATCTTCAATAAAAATAGCTCCTAATTGTACTGTTCTATTGTATGAAAACTTTCAATTTCAGGGAAAATTGGCAGTTTATGAGGGTCAAACAACTGGCTTAACGATTAATAAGTTAGGAGTTTATTGGAATGACAAAATAAGTTCACTAAAAGTATTTTGTATGGGAATAAATCCAGGATAAATACCCATACTAAGTATGGTTGCCCTAGGACAAAGTTTGATTAAGTAAAACTACTTATTTTGCCTCCATCCAATTTTGACCTGAACGAATATCAACGACCAGAGGAACCTCTAACTGTACAGCATTTTCCATAGTTGAGCGAATTTTTTGCTGTAATTCTTCCACTTCCTCTGGTGGAACTTCAAACACTAATTCATCATGCACTTGTAACAATAAACGTGCTTGATAATTTTGCAAGACATTATGCAATTTTGCCATTGCAATTTTAATAATATCTGCGCTAGAACCTTGAATTGGAGCGTTAGCAGCAGCGCGTAAAAGTTGTGCATCAGTTTGTCCTAGTCTCTTAAGCTCGTCAAGCTTAATATCGTTAGGTTTCTTACCTTTCATTTGGCGAAGACTAGCAGCTTCAAAATTAAAGTAGCGACGACGATGTAAAATTGTTTCAACATAACCATACGCGATCGCATTTCGTTTCATGCTTTCCAAATAATCAAAAACTGCGGGATAACGCTGGTTGAATTTTTCAATAAATTCTTTACCTTCTGATGCTTTAACTCCAGCTTCTCGCGCAAATCTTTGTGCGCCCATCCCATAGATAACGCCAAAGTTGATAATCTTTCCTAACCGACGTTCTTCTGAAGTAATTGTATCTTTTTCAAACAGTAGCCTAGCGGTAACAGTATGAATATCCTCATTCTGTTTGTATGCTGTTACTAAAACTGGTTCTTGGCTAAGATGAGCCAGAATTCTTAACTCAATTTGGGAGTAGTCAGCCGAAACCAGTAACCAACCTGGTTCTGGAACAAATCCCTTACGAATTTGCCGACTAAAAGCTGTACGAATTGGAATATTTTGTAAGTTGGGATTAGAAGAAGATAATCGCCCAGTTGTTGTGCCAGTTTGATTAAAGTCAGTATGAACCCTCTGAGTTTTAGCTACCATTAATGCTGGTAGGGCATCTACATAAGTAGATTTTAATTTAGCAAGAGTACGGTATTGTAAAATTAAATCAACAACTGGATGATCGCCTTGCAGTTTCTCTAGTGTTGCAGCATCAGTAGAGTATCCTGATTGATTTTTACGAGATTTTTTAGGATCTAGTTGCAGTTTTTGAAATAATAACTCGCTTAATTGTTTGGGAGAACCAAAATTAAATTTTTCTCCTGCTATCTCATAAGCTTGTTGTTCAATTTTGGTTAGTTCTTTTTCTAGCTGTTCTGATAGTTCATTTAAATATGGGGCATTAATTCTAATACCTGTGTACTCCATTTCAGCTAAAACTTCTTCCAGTGGTTGTTCCACTTCTATTAACAGTTTATGCAGTTGAGGAACTGCTGCTAATTCAGTACGAAGTTTAGAGACTATCCCAAATGTGGTATAGGCATCCATTCCACAGTAGTCAGCAACACTGGGAATATCTATATCAGCAATAGTTTTACCTTTTGGTACTAAGTCTGAGTAAGTTTTGGGAGTAATTTTTAAGTAACGTTGGGAGAGTTGAGATAAGTTATGGCTATTCTCTGGATTTAATACATAACTAGCCAGCATAGTATCAAAGATAACTCCAGCTAGTTTGATACCCTGAACGCGCAAAACTAAGCGATCAAATTTAGCGTTTTGCAATGCTTTCGGATAGCGATCGCTTTCTAATATAGGACGTAATGCGTCTAAAACTGTCGCTTGATCTAAATTTTTGCCAGTTTTATGTCCAACGGGAACATAAGCCATATCTGTTGCTTCACTTCCCCAACAGCAGCCAATCCCAACTAATTCGGCTTGGAGTGGATCTATATCTGTAGTTTCCGTATCCCAAGCAATAGGGGTATCAGGGTTAGTATAAGTTTTTAAATTTTTAACTAAAGCGTTGAGTTTTTCTTCAGTATCAATAATTTGCGGTTGAATTGGGGAAGCTTTTTCTTGCCGATCATTCTTAGTATCCTCTGCACTGAAAAACCAGAGATCATCTGTATCTGCTGTTTCTCCTGCATCTAAGTATGTTGTATCTGGCGAAGTATTGTTTTTTTCTGTACCAGATTCTTCAGATACTTGACCGCCAAAAGCTTGTTGTAACTGTGGGATTTTGCCTAAATAAAATTTAAACTCTAATTTTTCTAGTATTGGTTCTAGAACAGATTTATCAAAACCTCGCAGTTGACAGTCTTCTAAGGTAACTTCTAAAGGTAAATCCAGTACTATTTGTGCGAGATGTTGAGAATCATAAGCTTCGGTTTTACCAGTTTCTAACTTAGTTTTAACTGCGCCTTTGATTTGTTCTAAATTAGCGTAAATTTGCTCAAGAGATCCGTATTCACTCAGCAGTTTTACGGCTGTTTTATCACCAATTCCTTTAACACCAGGGATATTATCAGAAGGATCGCCACACAAAGCTTTATAATCTACCACTTGCGCTGGTGTAATGCCTAATTTCTGTTTTACTTGTTCGACTCCCATTTCTACTGGCCCAGCGTTGGCGCTACGCTGCCAGAAACTATTACCTAAATATAAGACAGAAATTCCCTTAGCTGGATCAACGAGTTGGAACAAATCGCGATCGCCTGTTACAATCTTTACTCGATAACCTGCTGCACTACCTTTAATCGCTAAAGTTCCTAAAACATCATCCGCTTCATAACCTGGCGCGGTTACAATTGGTAAATTTAAAGCCCTTAGCAGTTCTTCAAGATTTCTTCTATCTGTAATAAAATCTTCGGGTGTCTCAGTACGACCTGCTTTATAATCAGCGTATGCTTCGTGGCGGAAAGTAGGTTCTCTGGTATCAAATGCGATCGCAATTGCTTGTGCTTGCTGTGATGTAATTACTTCATAAAGCGACTTGAGGAAACCAAAACACACACTGGTAGGAATACCCGTTTTAGTTTTTAAACCGCCATCACGCCCTTTAGCAAAAGCAAAATAAGAGCGAAATGCTAAAGAGTGACCATCAACCAAAATTAATAGAGGCTGCGTTTGGGAGTCAGATTCAGCAGCTTTAGGGGGGTTAGAAGTAGAGGTAGTGTCAGACATAGCATTATTTTAGCGACCTACCCACACGATTGACTATTACAAAAGCTTTAGGCTGAAACGAATTTACCAGAGATTTTTGATATTTAAGCTATTTATACTTCTTCAGCCGTATATCTTTACCCTAGCAAAATAAGTCTATCCCTAGAGCCATGCTCACATCTAAGAAAGATGTTAAAGCTATTTTTACAAACTTTGAGTGGTTAATATACATCTCCTTTCCAAGAAGGTAAAGACGTTGTACGCAACATCTCGACAAGGATTTTAGGTCAAACACCTTGAATTTTCGGGGATGCTTAATGTAAATTTTGTTAATTTATTGCCGAAAAAACTAATGTTTTATAAAAAATTAAAACAACTTTTTCAATCTTTTTTAAAATTTTTCAAAAATTTAATAATAGTCCGCCGTAGCTCCTTGTTAGTGTTACTAATAGGGGTTTTCTTCCCCCTGCAAATTTTTGGGAACTTGGCAGAAGAAGTCTGGGAGAACGAAGGCGGCTTTCCCTGGGATGTACCTATTCTGTTAGCCATTCACTCAACTGCTCAACCACAACTAGATATTTTTGCTTCAGTACTAACTGAGTTAGGAGTATTTTGGGGAGTATTTCCTGTTGCTACAATCACGGCATTTATATTGCTTGTCCGACGGCGAAAACTCTCTCTAGCTTATTTTATTACTACTTTGTTGGGAAGCATTATTATCAATCGAAGCGTAAAAGTTTTGTTGCATCGAGTTCGCCCTAACTTGTGGGAGTCACCCGCGCCAGAGTTTGACTATGGGTTTCCTAGTGGACACGCCATGTCAAGCATGACTTTAGTTGCAGCCTTAGCGGTGTTGACTTGGAATACGCGATGGCGTTGGGTAGTACTGATTTTTGGAGGTTTGTTTGTACTAGCAATAGGCTGGACTCGTTTATATCTTGGGGTTCATTATCCTAGCGATATTCTAGCAGGATGGATGGTTTCAGTAGCATGGGCAATTGGAGTGAGTTTACTGATTAAACCAAATTCCACAAAGCGAAAATCGGTAGGTAAAGAAGTCGCCAAAAACCATTAGACATCTCTAGAAATTAAACGTGCGTTAAATAAAACCATTCTAGTGCGGGCATCTTGCCCGCGTTTTGTTTTGCGTAAGTCCTAACGGTTCAGTAATGCCCTGAATTCAGCGGCGAGAATTGCCAGGATTGTTTCTACCTCTGGAGTCTGTAGGGGGTTGCTGCATTAGGACATCTTCTTCAATATAAAAAGTTACTTTAACTGGGCCAAAGCGTTCTTGAATTGCTACTTCGATGCGTTCAGCAATTGTGGCAGTAACTTCGCGAAAATCTGGGTGTAAAATCAAATACATTTGCACGTATACCATCCGCCCTACAATTCCCTTTGAGCGAATGCGGTAACAGTGGGTAACACCTCCCACATGACGGGCAATTTGAGCTAAAACGTCTGGAGCGATCGCACTTTGTTGTACTAACAATGGTAAATGCCAGTTCAACACTTGCCAATTACTAAACACAGCTAAAATTACCAGCAAAATAGCTAGTAGCAAGTCGAGCCAAATTACATCCCAAAAAACTGCTGCTAAACCACCCAAAACTAATATAGATAAACCAACATCTTTGAGGATCTGACCAGCACTGAAGCGTAAGCTAGGGCTGTTGAGCATTCTAGCTTCGTATAAACCCAGAAAAGCTAAACCCAAGCTAGTTGCTATCATCATCACCAGTACCCCAATCAGGGGTAGACTGGCATTAAGAGGAAACGGTAAGCTTTCGCCATCATTAGCAGCAATGAACTGATTAGCTGTCATCCATAACAGATTTATGCAGGCAAAGCCTAAAAATCCTGCTAATAGCAATGTTAATATAGTTTCCCGTTTACCATGACCGTAGATTTCGCGTCCCATTGGGCGGTCGGTTGCACTCGTAGCTAACAAACTTAGGAGTGCGCTGAAGCTACTAATGAGAGTGTGCAGTGATTCTGCAAGTACACTAAGCGATCGCGTTGTCCAACCTACTGAAACTTTGACTGACAATACAAACAATGTCAGCCACAGCATGATCAGTAAAACCAGGCGAATTGCCCGATAGCGTTGTGTTACCTCGGTCATCTATAAAGGTGCTTTCCTGCAAATTCCACCACATTATCGGTCATCAACCAGTATTAAATTAGATTTATTTGATAGCTAAATTTGCTTGATACCTCCCAAGAGCATATTTCCCTCTGGCATCACCAACAATTTTGATCTTAAGTTTGCTATAGATAGTTCAGCATGGAGGTAGGGGGGATAACCAATGATCAATTATCAGTTCTTACTCCCTAACACTTTTCACGGCAAAGGTGGAACATCCGATCAAGGTATTGTAATATCACTATGACTATGGCTACGCTGGCAGCTAAACATAGCCAGAAACTATGCACTACGAAGGGTTGCTGATCTAAAGCCCAACCGCCCAAAGGAGGGCCAACAGCGTATCCGGCTGCCCAGCATAAGGAGTTGATTGATAGGTAAATACCACGCAGTGATTCTGGTGCGATATCGGCAACCAAGGCAGAAGCCGATGGATTGTAAGCTGCGGTGGCGATCGCAAATACACTCATACCCAAGATTGCCCAAATTAGTTGTAGGCTACCAGCAACACCTGTAACCCAAATTAAACAAAATCCTATTGCCCAAAGTATTGCTGAAAAACTCAAAGATTGAGTATGGCTACGGTGCTTGAGAAACCGGACAATCGGAATTTGTATTCCAATTGCTAAAATCAGATGCAGTGCAAAAATTGCACTAATTATTATTGGTGAAAAACCTTTCCCTGATGCTTCTAAAGGTACAAAATTACTGAAGTATAGAGGGATAGTGCTTTCCATCTGAGCCATGTAGCTTGTAAAGATGACGTTGACTAAAACGTAAACTAATAAAATGCGATCGCTTAATGCTATTTTCCAATTATGTAGAGGTTGTTTGTTACCTTTTTTAGGTTTATAGGTTTCTGCGATCGCGGCATATATCACCCCAAAAAACGCCATAAACGAAATAGCATCAATTACAAATAGCGCCCGATAAGCGCCTGTTGTGCCAATTAAAACGCCTCCTATAATAATCCCTAATCCTAGACCGATGTTATCTCCCAACCTAGTGAAAGCATAAGCTTCTTTGCGATTTTGATTTTCGGTGAGGTCAGCTACTACTGCTTCTGTTGCAGGCCAGTATAAACCTATGCCAAAGCCCATCAGCAAATTACCTACTACTAAGGTAGAAAAATTGCTAGTTTGAGCCAATACTAGGGAAGCGATCGCAGATATAGCTGCTGAAAGCAACAATGTACGCTTGCGACCCCAAACCCTAGAATCTGACATTGCACCACTCAGAATGCGACCAATTAATCCAGAAATTGACGCACTGCCTAAAGCAAATCCTACTTGGGTTGCTGATAAACCTACTTGATTGACAAAAAATATCGGTGCATAAAATAACGTAAAGCCGCTACCAATTTGGGATAGTAAACGACCCAAGATTAAAATCCAAACCTGAGTATTGAATTGAGGTAGCCAAGACAACTGCTGCTGTTTGCCGAAAAATTTCATTTAAAATACCGATAACAATTAACAATTACGAAAGAACTTAATCCCAATAAATATTCCATACAAGCCAAACTTGCCCTAATTGTGGACACATACTGGCAAAAAAGAGCTTAGTGAGCGTCGGGAGGATGTCACTTTAGCTGTCTATATAGGAGAATAATTCAGGGACAACCCTCCCAACCATTTTTGAGGTTACTTTCGGCTGCTATGACATCCTTCTTGCTTGTAACAGACATAGACAACACTTTAGTCGGTGATGACGCTGCCCTGAAAGAACTGAATACCCTGCTAGAACAGCATCGCCAAGAACACGGCACAAAAATTGTTTATGCTACGGGTCGTTCTCCAGCACTTTATCAAGAAATTAGTGTTGAAAAGCAACTACTACAACCAGATGCCCTAATTGCCTCAGTAGGAACAGAAGTTTATTTTCAAAATAGTGATATTCCCGACAAACAATGGAATGAAAAAATTTCTCAAGGATGGGATCGTGAGTTAGTTGTTTCTACTAGCGCCCATTTTGCTGACCTTATTCCCCAAGCAGATACAGAGCAACGTCCTTTTAAAGTTAGCTATCATCTCACAGAACCAGCAGCAGTGGAAGTCTTGCCTCGGCTAGAATTGCTCCTAAAAGAACGTGATTTAAACGTTAAAACGATCTACAGTGCAGGCTACGATCTTGATATTGTGCCACGCAACGCAGATAAAGGCATGGCTGTACAATTTGTGCGGCAAGTTTGGAATATTGATGCCACACGCACTGTTGTTTGTGGTGACTCTGGAAATGATATCGCGTTATTTAGTGTAGGAGAAGAACGGGGAGTTATTGTGGGTAATGCGAAATCTGAACTCCGTCTGTGGTATGAGATTAATCCGGCTGAGTATCGCTATCTCGCTAAAGCTGCTTGTGCAGGTGGGATATTAGAAGGGTTATATTACTTTGGCTTTATCCACAATTAACTAATGAGTAGAAAAAAATCCATAATTGAGGTAATAATTGATCAGTAACTAGGTCATTGATCATCGGTCATTGATAATTGATAATTGGTAATTGATAATTGATCAGCTATCTTAAAGGCACAGTAGCTAGTACCCATAAGCGGAGTAGCAGTCGCGTTATTCTAATTTTGGAAGTTAACCAAATAGGGTATGAATTGCAAGTTCCGCCACATCTTACCCAGCAGTTACCAGAAACAGGTGAAGTTCAAGTTTTTACCCATCAGATAATTCGAGAAGAGCAGATATTATTGTATGGGTTTGCTTCTGCTGCGGAGAGAGATTTATTTCGTCAGCTAGTAACCGTTAGTGGTATTGGCGCACAAATGGCGATCGCACTTTTAGATACACTCGGATTACCTGAGTTAATTCAAGCAATTGTCACTGGTAATATTCGCGCCTTAGTTAAAACTCCAGGTGTCGGTAATAAAACAGCCGAACGTATTGCTTTGGAACTAAAAACTAAATTGAAAGAATGGCGAAACTTATCTGGAATAGGCACAACTAAAGCTTCGGCTGTACCTGCACCCGCAATCTTAGAAGATGTAGAAATGACTCTCCTCGCTTTGGGATATACCAACGAAGAAGTTGCCCAAGCACTACAAGCCGTTAGCGAAGATAATCTAATTGCCAAAAGTAATAATGCTGAAGATTGGATTAGAAGTGCAATTACTTGGCTGAGTGATTAACAATTAACACTTCTAGAGCTAAAACATGGACAGATTATTAAGCTTTAAAAGCTAAAAGCTATTAAATTGCGTTTTCATCTATTTGAGTAACAGTAGCCTCAATTTGAAAGCGTTCAAGGGAAACAAGAAGTTCTTGAGAAATACCTATAAGGCTAGATAGCTGTTTAGCGATTTGTTGCGATTCCTGAGAAGTATTTTTTGCCTTTAATTGCTCTGATTGAATAACTTTAGCTATTTGGCGTGAGTTGGTGATTAATTCTTTAGTTTCAGGAGGTATAGAACTAACTAAAGCTAAGATGCTATTAGATAGCTGCATAATCTTTTCCAGGGCTACCTTGACATATTCAACTTGTTGTGAGACATCTATATCTGTTAGTAACCCTAATCTAATTTGTTCAGCTTCCGCAAGTGCTGTTGAAACTATCTCTGCTATTTGCCTGGTTTCTTTTTCTGCTTGCGTAGAATTTTGAAATATTTGACGAACTAATAAAGCTATTGCCTGTAGGGAATTGAGACTAATCTTTAATTTTCGTGCTTGTTGAAGTGTATCAGCCGATAAAGTTTGAACAAAGTTTTCCGAAGGTATCACCTTTTCATTAACTTCGGATGCTGCTTGCCTAGCATTTTGCACAACTGATCGCAAATGGTTAACTAAAATGTTGAAGTCACCTGCAAGCGCACCAGCAATATCAGGCGTAACCTCAGATTGTACTGTCAAATCACCAGAAGTCGCTTTAACAAAATCTTCTATTAATAATGAGATTCTGCATTGCAGGAATTCATCTTGAGTTGGCGTAATTTGTCGCGATTGATTAACTTGACTTTCAATGGCACGCGCCATCTGGTTAAACTCAGTTGCTAGCTTGCCGAATTCATCTTCTGAATAAACTGTTGCTTGGGCAGCTAAATTACCTTGCGATACAGCATGAAACTGAGTTTGTAAATCTTCGCTAACTCGCTTAATCTGCTTATTATTTATTTGTCCTAAACAAAAAGCTGTCCCAAAACCAGCTATCCCTGCTACCAAACCAATAATAGAACTAGCTTTAAACAGATAGGGGCGTACATCTGCTTGAATTTTTCCTGCGGTTGTAGAAATGATTAAAGAAGATGATACTGCTACTACTAATGAGGAGACAATACCAACTCCACTTGCCGTAATCCAAACTTTTTGATTTAGTGAGGACTTGTGAGATTCAGGTTTAACTTCAGTGCTAGGTTGTATTTGAGAAATTGCTGCATTTTGCTCTAAAGAAAATGGATTATTTATTTCCGATGTTAGTGCCGCATAAGTTAAAGCAGATGACTGTTGTTCAACTTCTGGAATACTATCTAATCCGTCAAAACTATCAAAATTATTCACTAAATCTGCGTCAGCCAGTTTTGTGTTTTCTACTGGGTTACTATTGTCAATAGTATCTTGATGATGGTCAGAAGTATCTTGGGATGAGTTGACAACACCGTCTAAAGTGATTGCTGAAACATCCTCAAACTCTACTGGTTGTGACATAGTTTTTTTATCCATTTTGTATGGTATATATTTCAGGCGGTTGAGTTATACTTCTCCACTTAAATCACACCGAGCTTCAATAATTTCATTTTCATAAATTTCGTTAAAGTAATTTTCTAAATAAATGTTATCTCGTTTTTGTTTTTGTGCTTCAAGAGCTTGTTTTGCAGCTTTAATCCCTGCCAAAGAAAATACTGCATCACATTTGGTCACTGCATGATCTAGCGCTCTCCTATAATTGATGAGCGCTGTATTGTAATCAAATTTTTCTGCGGCTTGTTTGGCAATAAAATAAAAGCGTGTAGGTTTTTCAGTTATATGGTTAGCATAACTAGCATCTACAAATACCATAGTTGCTGCCAAACTTATACCTATGGCAAATTTCAAAAACATTTGTTATTTGCTGTCTGTGTATTTGTGTTTAACATCCTAATATATAAAATTTTAGGTATGAGATTCCTCAAAATTTCTTAAAGTTTAGCTAGTGATTAGTAAATAATAACCACTAGCTCTAAAGAGTTTAAGCGCTATAAGCGTCCATTGGTAGACAAGAGCAAACTAAATTGCGATCGCCATACGCTTGATCAATCCTACCGACGGCTGGCCAAAATTTGTGTTCTCGCACCCCATTAACAGGATACACTGCTTGCTCGCGTGAGTAAGGACGATTCCATTCACTCGCGGTTAAATCTGCGGGTGTATGTGGTGCATTCTTGAGAACGTTGTTTTTTCGCTCTACTTTCCCTGACTCAATTTCTGCTATTTCCTCACGAATAGCAATCATGGCATCACAAAAGCGGTCTAATTCTTGCTTAGATTCACTTTCTGTCGGTTCTACCATAATTGTGCCAGGAACAGGCCAAGATACAGTTGGAGGATGGAAACCGTAATCTATTAAACGTTTGGCAATATCGTCAACTTCGATTTCCGCAGTTTTCTTAAATTGCCGTAAATCTAAGATACATTCGTGAGCAACTAAACCGTTTTTACCTTGATATAAAACAGGATAGTGAGCTTCTAGTCGTTTGGCGATGTAATTAGCGTTGAGAATTGCTACTTCGGTAGCTTTGGTTAGTCCAGCACTACCCATTAAAGCAATGTACATCCAAGATATAGGGAGAATACTAGCACTACTCCAAGGCGCAGAGGCGATCGCACCAATTCCCTCTTCTCCTCCCACCGGAACAACTGGATGATTGGGTAAAAACGGCACTAAATGCGATTTTACGCCAATTGGCCCCATTCCAGGGCCACCGCCACCATGAGGAATACAGAATGTTTTGTGCAAGTTCAAATGACAAACATCCGCGCCAAAATCAGCAGGGCGACATAACCCGACTTGGGCATTCATATTCGCCCCATCCATATAAACTTGTCCGCCGTACTGATGTACAACTTCACAAATTTCTAGAATAGATTCCTCAAATACGCCGTGTGTAGAGGGATATGTCACCATTAAGGCGGCTAAATCATCTTTGTGTTTCTCAGCTTTAGCTTTTAAGTCTGCTACATCAATATTGCCTTGTTCATCGCAAGCAACAGCTACTACTTTCATCCCCGCCATCACTGCACTTGCAGGGTTTGTTCCGTGTGCAGATTGAGGAATTAAGCAGATATTACGATGAGTTTCACCCCGTTGTTGATGGTACTGACGAATTACTAAAAGTCCTGCATATTCCCCCTGAGAACCTGCATTCGGTTGTAAGGAAATACCTGCAAAACCTGTAATTTCTGCCAACCATTGTTCTAACTGCTGGAAGAGGATTTGATAGCCTTGAGTTTGTGCTAAAGGTACAAATGGGTGAATTTGGGCAAATTCAGCCCAAGTTATCGGGATCATTTCTGATGTTGCATTGAGCTTCATCGTGCATGAACCTAGTGGAATCATTGCAGTTGTCAAAGATAAATCTTTAGACTGCAAGCGATACATATAACGCAGTAACTCGGTTTCTGAGTGGTACTGGTTAAAGACGGGGTGAGTTAAATAGCTGCTGGTACGAACAATACCTGCTTGGGGTGGGTTAAGTAGAGGAAAATTAACTGATGCTAATTCTTCAATTGTGAAGGGAACAGTGCTATCGCCTGCGAATACCTCAAATAAATCAATTAAATCTTGTTTTGAGGTGGTTTCATCTAAAGATATGCCCAGCGTATCTTTATCTATTTGGCGGAGGTTGATACGGCGTGCGATCGCACGTTCTAAAATATCTTCCGTACCTGCTACCTTTACCCGCAAAGTATCGAAAAATAATTCCGATTGAATTTCATAACCCAAACGCTGCAACCCTGTTGCTAATACAACAGTTAATTTGTGGATGCGTTCAGCAATCTGCTTGAGTCCTTTTGAACCATGATAAACCGCATACATACTAGCAATTACAGCTAGTAAAACTTGAGCCGTACAAATATTACTTGTAGCTTTATCTCGGCGGATGTGCTGTTCCCGTGTTTGCAATGCTAAACGCAGCGCGGTTTGTCCATGAACATCTTTAGATACGCCCACCAGTCGCCCTGGAAGTTGTCTTTTATAAGCTTCCTTCGTCGCAAAGTAAGCCGCGTGAGGGCCTCCGTAACCTAGAGGTACACCAAATCGCTGAGTATTTCCCACAGCAATATCCGCGCCAAATTCTCCAGGTGGTTTTAGCAAAGCTAAACTTAATAAATCTGCTGCTACCGTTACTAAAGCATCTGCTGCATGAGCGCGATTAATAAAATCTTCGTAATCATAAATAGCGCCATCACTAGCAGGATATTGCAGC
This sequence comes from Oculatellaceae cyanobacterium, assembly GCA_036702875.1. Classification (GTDB taxonomy): domain Bacteria; phylum Cyanobacteriota; class Cyanobacteriia; order Cyanobacteriales; family PCC-9333; genus Crinalium. The sequence goes on from DATNQB010000025.1 coordinate 72,638, forward strand.
AATACACCAAATACTTTTTGCTCAAAATTAAAAGTTTGATGATTACCTACAATTACTTCTATTCCTAAAGGTATGGCACGGGTTTTGATCACATCTATGGTTTGTGGGTGGCAATCTTGGGACACCCAAAACGTTTTTACCTTACTTTTTTCCTTAATGCCATAACTCATCGTCATAGCTTCAGCAGCAGCCGTTCCTTCATCAAGTAAAGAAGCGTTGGCAATTTCCAAACCTGTGAGATCCATTACCATTGTTTGGAAGTTAAGCAATGCTTCCAAACGCCCTTGAGCAATTTCTGGTTGATAAGGAGTGTATTGAGTGTACCAAGCTGGGTTCTCCAGAATATTACGCCCAATCACAGCAGGTGTGATGCAGTTGTAATAACCCATACCGATGAATGAGCGAAAGAGTTGATTTTTGGATGCTATATCCTTCAACTCCCCAAGTAACTCAGACTCACTGCGGCTTTCCCCCAAATTCAACGGTTGGTTAATTCGGATAGCTGAGGGAATTGTTTTTTCAATCAAAGATTCAAGGGTGGAACAACCCAACACATCCAACATCTGCTGAACTTCGTCTGCATCTGGGCCAATATGCCGTTGGACAAAATTATCCCCATGCGCCAGCCAACTTAGTTCCAAACGCGACTGTTTTGTTTGTGAAGTTATTTTTGCACCATTAGGCTGTAAGCCATTAGAACTGCTGACAGCCGTTTTTGCAGTTCCTGTTGTCACTTTTTGAACGGCATTCAAGTCAGAACCGCTCAATTCAATTGTATTTTGCTCGTAGTTTGAAGACTCTGACATAGAAGATTCTGTGGAAAATATTTTTAAACAGGCGTATAGTGAACTACCCCGACTACACCTTTGTATAGTCGGGGCTTCTAACTTAAATTTTTGGTGATGGCTCTAAGTTGCCCAAAGTTGCTCTATAAAGGTGACTACTTCATATTTTGCAACAATTAAGCAGAAATAGCTTTTCAAAATCAGCATTTGTGAATCTTTCAAAATTAATAGGCTTCTTGCATAAGTCCTTAAAATTTGTCAGCATTCAGCCGTCAGCTAGAGCGCGAAAGCGTGGCTGCTAGTCTCGCATAAAGACCATTAGCCTGTTGTCGCATCTCGACTCCTCATCCGCTAATCAACAAAGCATTACTATCATAAGCTGACGGCTTTGGTGAATGCTTACTAAAATTTGGCTCTTCCATCTGCGATCAAAAAAACCAAGAGTCTTGATTTTTGCTCATTAATCTAATGAACATCGATTATCTCAATCTCTTCCCCTGCCTCCTCTGCAAAGGACAACAAAAACGGAAGAATTAATTTTTAATCTCCTTCTACCTGTGCGCGGTATTCACTCGCCGACATCACATCTTCAAGTTGCTCAGAGTCATTAACACGCACCTTGAGTAACCAACCTTCGCCGTAAGGATCTTCTGTAAGCTGTTCTGGAGTTTCTACCATTACTTCATTGCGCTCTACAACTGTACCATTGACAGGAGATTTCAGGTCTTCAACAGCTTTAACAGATTCAACATTACCAAATGTCTCGCCCTTTTCTACCGCATCACCCACATCAGGCAGTTCTAGAAACACAATATCACCTAGCTGATCTACGGCAAAAGAACTAATGCCGATCGTGGCGATTTCTCCTTCTAAACGCACATATTCGTGGCTATCAAGGTATTTTAAGTCTTCAGGATATTCCAGTGCCATTTTATTTCCTCACTATATTTGCGATCGCGTAGCGACTCTGCAGGAGTATCGCTGACGCGATTAATTATTATATTGTGCGAAAAAATGGCTCAAATAATTTAATTTTTAATTGCCAAACTTTCGGTGGCATGAGGTGTAAGCGGGTGATTAAGCGTGCGAAGCGCGTTGGCGTAGCCTGCGCGTAGCGCATAGCTATCCTTACAGAAGAGCGCATAAAAATCGCGTAGCGACCTTTCCGTTGGAGTAAGGAATCGCACTTTCTGAGATGATCTCCCCATCCATGAGTAAGTATACTACTTTCTGTATTGCGGTAGTTCAAGCTTGACTTGTCGGAATGCAAATAGTAAAAGTAGTTCCTCTATTTACTTCGCTCTCAAAAGCTATACTTCCTCCATGTAATTCTACGGCTTGTTTAATAATTGCCATCCCCAGCCCTGTCCCAGAAATATTACCAACATTACTAGCTCGGTGGAAGACTTCAAACAGCCGTTCCTGATCTTCAACTGGAATTCCAATTCCTTCGTCTTTTATTTGAAATATTGTTTGCTCATTGTAACAAATGAGTTTTAGTTGAATAGTACCGAATTCAGGAGAATATTTAACAGCATTAGAAAGTAAATTAGTTAAAATTTGTCGTAATAATTTCGGATCTATTTGAAATATTGAACATTCTCCATTAGAACATTCGCGCTGATATTTAAAAATAAAGCTGTGCTTATTGCCTGTTATTAGTTCAATTTCTTCTAAAATTTCTCGACAAAACTGTTCAACATTAAGCGTTACAGGTTTAAATTCCATTTTGCCTGCTTCCGCCTTACCAATTAATAAGACATCATCTAATAGCTGAGTCATATTTTTAACTTGTGAGTGAATTCTATTTAAATACTGCTCTTTTTTTGCATGGCTGAATTGCTTTCCAAAAAAGAGCAGTAACTCAGTAGAAAATAGAATTGTAGCTAGCGGAGTGCGTAAATCATGAGATGCCATTGAAATAAAGCGACTTCTTATTTCATTAAGTTCTTTTTCTTTATTGAGCGATTTACGCAGTTCAATTTCTGCAAGTTTGCGCTCAGTAATATTGCGACTCATCCCGCGATAACCTCGGAATATTCCACGTGCATCAAAGTATGGAACTCCGCTACTTTCAATAATTACTAAATTACCGTCTTTATGAATAACGGCAGTTTCAATACAGGTAAAAGGATGATGCGTATCTACATTACCACTAACTATTTGAGCAAGATTCTTTGCATCTGTTGCTTGCATCAAATCAAATGGCGTTTTACCTACTATTTCTATGGCTTCATAACCTAAAAACTTTTCAACAGTTGGACTAATGTAAGTGTAAGTATAAACAGTATTTTCGTTGATTTCCCAAATCCAATCACTGGTAGCTTCAATTAAGTTTTGGTAGTATTTTTCATTGAGTTTTGTTATTTGCGAGTTTTCTACAACTTCTTTTTTTGGCTGCTGATAATTTATAACCTCTCGTAAATGGTTGTTGGGATTGAGGGGAATTTTTTTTGTTTCGTATAAGTGTAAATCTTGTTGAGTCAATTGATACAGATAAGAATGAGCTAATAGTAATTGATGTGCATCCAATATTTTGTAGACACTTGGCTCTATTTCAACTAACATTGGCTCATTTATTAGTTCAAAATCACGTTCTAAACAGGCTTGAGCGGCTGTATCAATTAAGATATTTTTAGGTAAAACTAAAATTGTTTGGCGTTTTGCTAAGTATAAAGATTTAACTGGTCTTTTATAAAAAGATTCAATTCCATCATGGCTAAATATGTGCTCTAAAAAACAACTTCTAGAAATCATTCCAAAGAACTGATTTTGATTTGTTAATATCACACCTGGTAAAAAAGGATTTGCTTTAAAAACCTGAGCAACCTCACCAACAGCAGTTTTATAGTCAGTTTGAAAATTGTATAGCGAGAGTTCTTGGACAGTTGATTCTAAATTAAGTTTCTGCGTCTGAAAAATGTATGAAGCAGAAAAACCAGGGTATATCTCTTTCATATGCACCATCACACAACTCCTTAATTAATTTTTATTTGTTAAAAAATATATGTTTTAGCGTAGCTTATTGGCAGGGAATAAATAATTAAATAAATCAGTAGTTTACTTAAAAAATAGTATAAAGAATCACTAAAATTTCCTCAAACAAAAATTAAATTTTAGTTGGTATCAAATTGTCAGTTTAATTGTTTGCAAAAGTTGTAGCCTTGAAAAACCAAGAATAACTACACTTCTGGCACAATTATTTAATAGCTATTCGACTCTGGGAACGATAAAAAGGTTTTTTTACTACAGTAGCTGGGTAAGCTTTTCCACGAATTTCTACTTCTAATTGCTGACCAATTTTAGATAGTGGTGTGGGAACATAAGCTAGTGCGATCGCACGCCCTAAAGTTGGTGAAAGTGTCCCGCTAGTAACAACTCCCACTGTTTCCCCCGCCGCTAACACTGGGTAGCCATGACGCGCAATGTAACGCCCTTGCATTTCCAAACCTACTAAGCGTCTTTCTACACCTGCGGCTTTCTGCTGTTCAAGCACAGCGCGTCCAATAAAATCACCTTTACTATCCAAGTGAACCAACCAACCTAGCCCAGCTTCTAAGGGAGTAGTTGTTTCGTCAATATCTTGTCCGTAAAGCGCCATTGCAGCTTCTAGCCGCAGCGTATCTCTAGCACCCAAACCACAAGGAATCACTCCGGCAGCTAAAAGACTTCGCCATAATTCTACACCCACAGATGGATCTACCATCACCTCAAACCCATCCTCGCCAGTGTAACCAGTCCTAGCAATAAAAGATGTTTTGCCGAATACATTTGCCTCTTGATGAGCAAAAGCATTCAGGGTTGACAAATCTTCCTTAACAAAAGGCTGCAAATAATTTAATGCTTGCGAACCTTGCACCGCCATCAAAACTTTTTCTGAAGATATATCTTCAAAATTCACCTCAGATGATTTTAGATGTGTCAACAACCAAGCTTTATCCTTATCCTTGGTTCCAGCATTGACAATCAACACTCCTTTTTGCTCACCACCATCTTCACCCTGGTAGTAGAAAATGATGTCATCAATAATGCCAGCTTGAGGAGTTAATAAAACGCTGTATTGTGCTTGCCCTGGTTTTAAACGGCCCAGATCTGAAGGTACTAAAACTTGTAACTTTTCAATTAACTGTTTGCCTTTAAGAACAAATTTACCCATGTGGGAAATATCAAACATTCCCGCCGCAGTCCGCACAGCCGTATGTTCTTGAGTGATACCTATATATTGAACAGGCATTTCCCAACCTGAAAAAGCAGTCAGCCGTGCTTTTTGCTCTAACGCAAGTTCGTATAGAGGAGTACGGGCAAGTGAGTCAGCGGTTTCGGGTTTCATCGCTTTTGAGTTACAGATTTCCATCTATCAAAAGATGTATCTTTCTATACTAAGCGATAATGTGTTTGTAGTGGAAATTTTGTCAACATAGGAGTGGGAATCAGGGACAAAGCTCCACCTCAAGGTAACCAGTAGCGCTCAGGCATAATCAAGAACTTACAGATAAAACCCAGTAACCAAGATGCCCGCGCGAGGTTTTCCGTAAGTCCTGATAATTTACAAGTTAAAAATTCAGGGTAAATTCTGGCGTGAATAAGTGACAGACTAGAGTTGATACAACTAAGAAGATTAATTTAGAGCAATGCCTCGTTGGAAATTGGTTACAGAATTTACTTTCGATAGCGCCCACTATATTAAAGACTATGATGGCCCTTGTGGTCGAATGCACGGACACACCTATAAAGTAAAAGTAGAGGCGACTTCTGGGCAGTTGCACTCATCACAATATGTTCCTCATAAAGTGATGGTAGCCGATTTTAGGACGTTGCGCTGGGCAAAGCAAGATGCCACCAAGGGAGGATTAGACCACTGCGTTTTAAACGATGTGCTGCCAGAGGGTTATGAAACAACCGCAGAGATGATTGCTAAGTATATTTACGATGAAACAAAGAAGCGAGTGCCGGAAGGGGTGCAGTTGAAAGTAGCAGTATCTGAAACGCCTAATAGTTGGGTAGAGTATGAGGATGAGTAAAGCGAAAATCTCCCCCGCTCCGAATTTAGGCAGGGGGTCGGGGGTGGGGTTTTACGTTTAATTAAGTTGACATACTTCGTAAAATATTCAAAACTCAGGATTCAAAATTATTTAAATATTTGTTCTAAAAAATCCCAACTAAAAACTCAACATTCCAACCTCTCAATTGTGAGTAGGTATATTGCTATACTTGCTCAGAATAATTTCTATAAAAAGAAGAAAGACGGAGATCAATTTGCGTCTGATCCTCTAAATCAATTGAACGGGTATGTACAAATGTTTCTCTCGAAGATTGAGGGGTAGGTGTAGTTGCTGAAGTAGTAGCTGTCGCAGTTTTTTGCTTACCCTCTGCTTGTATTGAGCCAATTCTGATTTGAATTTTAGGGCCAGAACTAGCAAGGCGAATTACCATTCCATCTACCACAGGTACTTGAGTAATGCGTTTCCCATCCAAATAAGTACCATTAGCACCTAAACTAACAACTTCCCAGCCAGAACCACTAAGCCGTAGTTCTACATGATGGCGGGAAACTACGGCGCTGTAAAGAATGACATGATTATCAGTTGACCGCCCAATCTGAACAACTGATTCAGACTCAAAAGTCCAGCTTTGGACTGGGACAGATTGTAGAGGATGCAGCAGAGTCAGTGTAATCACGGGTGTTACATCTTTACAAATAGTGTTGTTTAGCAGTTTCAGATCATCATAGAAACAACAAATTAAATATGAATTTGTTGGAATTTCAGAGTTGGAGTTACTGAAATTGCTCTAAGATTTACTGTTTAATTTTTTACTAAGTATTCATCTATACTTATTAGAATTACATAGCCAGTTAATTAACTGTCTAACCACTAATAACTGCGTCATAAAATTATTTATCTTGGCATTACAAATTGATAACATCTTGAAGGCAAAACCAACTAATGATTGTTTCTGAAATAATGGTGCTTTGAGGTTGCTGACATTTTTTCTACAGCTTGATTGAGCTTTGAAACTTTAGCCAGCTAACCACGAACATCTTTAATTGCCAAAACTAGGGTATCACTTAAACAACTGCCTCTGCAATCACCATAATGATTGTTTCTAGATGTAAGTGCTGAAAGTTTAGCAGTTGATAGCCAGACACAGATAAGGTAGTGGCATTAAGCAATCTGGAATAAAAATGTCATCATGTCACCTTTACCTAGACTAATGCGATCGCCTGGGCGCAGACGGTGACGATTTCCTCTAGGCAGGGGGGTGTGGTTAATATAAGTACCATTAGCACTGCCCACATCTTCCAGATAGTATGTGTCTCCCTCTAATCTAATATCAGCATGAATCCGAGAAACTATTTCAGAATTTGGAAAACCTGAAACATCAATGTCAGGAGGAATCTGATCGTTAGGCTTACCTATATGAAGGACTGAGAGATTTTGTGGCAATTCAATCAGTGTATCGGTTTGAACGTGCAGTAAGCGAGAGGTTTGTAGCTGGAGTTGAGTTTTGGCACTACCAGAGGGCGTTGTTGATGGTGGGGGAGAAGGATTGGCGCTAGCTTGAGGCGTCGCCTGGGGTGGTTGACTGACGGCAGCAGCAGGAATTTCTAAATCGGGAGCAATTTGTGGAGCAGGAATGGAGGGCATCGGAGGGGATGCTTGAGGGGTAACCACTAACGTTTCTGGTGTGACTAAAGGATCAGGGGTGACTATATCCGGCACATTTGCCACCTCTGGGGCGGATGTACTAGGTTTAAGACTAGAGCCACACTGACCACAAAAAGTAGCATCAGTTTGAACTGATGCACCGCAACTAGGGCAATTGGTAGTTGTGGGTAAAGGTGTATAGCAAGCCTCACATTGAGTTGCCCCCTCTGGGTTTTGGTGGGTGCAATTTGGGCAAACAATCATAAAAGAACTCCTTCAATGTAGTTTTGATGACTTCATTCTTTAGCTGGCTGTCAGATTTATATATATTCTGACTTGTTAGTTTGTTAACGAGTGCAGTTCTTGACCAGCAGTTTGATCTAGAAGCCACCAAAGTTCTGCTTGGGGTTGTATTAGCCGAGATGGGTAGGCGAGATCATCACCTGTAGGAGCAAAAACTTGAGCTAAAGCTGGTCGTTTATTCGCACCAGCCACAACAAACAACACACAGCGTGCCTGATTAATTAGTGGCACTGTAAATGTTATACGAGGTTGACCATCTTTATTACCAACAGTAACCGTGCGATCGCGCACCTGTAAAGCATCTGTATGGGGAAATAGCGATGCTGTATGCCCATCATCTCCCATACCTAGCAAAATTAAATCAAAAGCCGGAAACTCGACCGGGGCAGTTTTAAAGAATTCTTGCAATTCTTGTTCGTACAGATGAGCAGAAGTTGCTGGATCTGCCTGATCTGTAGGCATAGGATGAATGTTAAATGAAGGAATATCAACTTGATTTAACCAAGCTTCACGCGCCATCCTGAAGTTACTATCAGGGTCGTCAGAGGGAACGTAACGTTCATCACCCCAAAACACATGAATTTTATCCCAGGGGAGGTTTTGGCGGGCGATCGCTTCATACAAAGGTTTGGGAGTACTGCCGCCAGATAAAGCGATCGTAAATACCCCACGCTCTTGAATGGCTGAATGTAGTTTATTTAAAATCAAATTGAGCGATCGCTCATTCAAGGCAGCCCCGTCCGGTAAAACTTCAATTATTTTTTTCATACCTTAAGAGTAATTTCTCATATCCACCAAATATTACCAGCAAAAAATCAAAGCTTTGCAGTTTGATTACTTACTGTCTGGTTTTCCTGAACAATTAACAATTAACAATTATCAATTATCAATGACCCATAACCAATGACCAATAGTTAAGTTTAAACTGGAAGATTACTAACGATTTGGCATTACCGATGCAAACAGCTAATAGCAATCAATTTCCTCCTTTAGCCTTAAAGCTAGTTGGAGCGATCATGATTCTGTCTTCTCTGCTTGACTATATCGTTCTCTTGTTTCCCTTTAATCCCACTGATAAAGCTTGGCAACTCAACACAACAGCGCAGTTAGTTGATCGCGGAATTATTCCCCTAGTAGGTATAGCCTTATTAATAGCTGGGTATTGGATGAGTAGCCGTGACAACAACCACGCACCTGGAAAACCCTGGCAAGATTTAAGATTTTGGGCGTTGTTGCTCTCCAGTTTTTTAGGGTTAATCTTCCTACTGCTAGTGCCATTACATTTGAGTAATATTAATACTCAAAAAGAGTTAGCACTCCAACAGATTAGCCAAGGAGCCTCTCAAGCTGAAGCTCAACTGCAAGGTCAATTACAGCAGGTGGAGGCTTTGGCGAAAAATGAACAGCGACTCAAAGAGCTTGATCAAGCGATCAAAAGTGGTCAAGTCCAAGGGGAACAACTGGCTAGATTAACAGCAATCCGAGAACAGTTACAGAAATTTAAGCAAGACCCCAAAGCTCTTAATCAACAATTGGAAACGCTACAAACGCAAATTCGTAGCCGTAAGCTAGATGCAGAGAAAAAGGCTAACGAACAGGCTTTGAAGTTAGGTATACGAACTGGTTTGAGTAGTTTACTTCTAGCTCTAGGTTATATTGCCCTTGGCTGGACAGGGTTGAGAAGTATCGGATTTTCTCAAGGTGGTCGTCGTAAAGTTAAATCACGGTAAGTTGTTGTTAACGATTAGGAATAGTTGACCAATAGTCAGCTAGTCCTTAGCCTAAAGGCAACGACAACTATCACAAGTTGTCTGAAGTGCAAGCGTCTCAACTACCTAATATTTCTCCGGCTTGGCTTGAAATGTTCTCAATTTACATCCTGACTTATAACGAAGAGGTTGATATAGCTGCTTGTATTGAGTCAGCAATGCTATCTGATGATGTGATAGTTGTGGACTCCTATAGTAGCGATCGCACTTTAGAAATTGCCAGTCGCTATCCTGCCCAAATTTTCCAGCATAAGTTTGAAAGTCATGGGAATCAGCGTACTTGGATGCTGAAACAAATTCCTACTAAATACGAATGGGTATACATCCTAGAAGCTGATGAGCGGATGACACCAGACTTATTTAATGAATGTTTACAAGCAATTCAGGCTTCAGAATATATTGGCTACTACGTTGCAGAGCGAGTCATTTTCATGAACCGTTGGATTCGCAACAGCACGCAGTATCCACGTTACCAAATGCGGTTATTCCGAAAAGACAAAGTTTGGTTCACCGATTACGGTCATACAGAACGAGAAGTTTGTGATGGTGCTACCAGCTTTCTTAAAGAAACTTATCCTCATTACACCTGTAGTAAGGGGTTAAGTCGCTGGATTGAAAAGCATAACCGCTACTCTACAGACGAAGCTAAAGAAACCTTGCACCAACTAGAATCTGGAACAGTCAACTGGCGAAGCTTATTTTGGGGTGCTTCTGAGGTAGAAAAACGCCGTGCGCTTAAAGATTTATCCTTGCGCTTGCCATTGCGACCAATTGTACGCTTTTTTTATATGTATTTCTTCCTGGGTGGCTGTTGGGATGGGCAAGCTGGATTGACTTGGTGTATATTGCAAACTTTCTATGAATATCTAATTTTACTCAAAGTCTGGGAACTACAGCATCTGCCTGGGGCAAATTATGAAGCTACTCAAAAGACACAGGAAGCAGCCAGCGTAGATTCAGCGTTTCGCTCTTCTTAACGAATCTCCGTCAATACGGATGGAGATGAAACTCAAGATTTAAACTTAACTTCAGAGGTGGCAATCTGCTCTTTTTGCCATCTGCCCATAAAATTGTTAGTACAACCAAAAATTAAGGTTGGCTTCCTTAAGACTTGCAACAATTATTTACAAGTCTTAAAAATGGAAATTATGGAACGATGTTTCCAGCCTGAAGAGATGCCAACTAATCTTTATGGTTGAAGTGGTATCAATAGCTCTTTCATAGCCAGTTGTAAGGAGAATCGGCGATCTGTGCTGCAACGCTTTAAGCAGGACTTAAAAAATGATTTGATTGCAGGTCTATTGGTAGTAATTCCCCTAGCTACCACCATCTGGCTGACAATTACTATTGCCAACTGGGTGATCAACTTTTTGACCAGGATTCCCAAGCAAATCAATCCCTTTGATGGGCTGCATCCGATCTTGGTTAATCTGCTGAATTTGTTAGTCGGGCTAACTGTCCCCCTGCTGTGCATTACGCTGATTGGCTTAATGGCACGTAATATTGTGGGACGGTGGCTACTAGATATTGGGGAGCAACTCCTGCAAGCAATTCCCTTAGCAGGGTCGGTTTATAAAACACTTAAACAGCTTCTAGAAACTCTACTCAAGGATTCTAATGATAAATTTCGTCGTGTAATTATGGTGGAGTATCCTCGGCGTGGGATGTGGGTGCTGGCTTTTGTTACAGGTACGATGAATAGTGAAATCCAGTCTCATATGTCTGAGCGGATGTTGAGTGTTTTTATACCAACAACACCTAACCCGACGACAGGCTGGTACGCGATTGTGCCGGACAGTGACGTGATCGATTTGTCAATGTCTATTGAAGATGCTTTTAAGGTGGTTGTTTCTGGTGGAATTGTCAACCCTGGATCATCAATCCCGATATTACCTCCCTCGTATAACCAGAAACCCCTAGAAGACTCAATCTCTGATCTTCCAGAGATTTCACGGCAAGTTTTTCCCGCAGAAGAAAATTAATAGCAGCACGAAAAAGCAATTTCTGAGTTTGTGATTAAATTTTGAGTTTTGAGTTAAAAATTAAGTTTTTAGTGGAAAACTCAATCCTCAAAAATTTCATAATCTCCCAGACTCGTGATTTTTTAGCTATTATTTTTAAGCCTATAAACTAAAAAAAATCCTATGCAACCTCGTAGAATTGCTCGTGACTTGGCAATTTTGAGCTTATCTCAACTGCCTAATTCACCCGAAAAACTATCAACACAGCAGCTTTCTAATGTAATGCTGTCAGCTATTCGCACACTTACAGGTGAAGCCCAAGAAGCGTTAGAAGCGGCATCCGCAGAACTACAACGCAGTAGCGATCGCCTCCTCAGCAGCCAAACCCGCGCCGTTGATGTCCAAAGTGCTAGAACAATGGTCAGTGATGCCGTTGAACTTACACAAGCAGCTATTAACCGCTTGGGCAATGCTTTAGAACTACCAGAATTTATTCAGTTAGCTAATCAACATGATGTTCGTGCTTACTCCCTAGAACTTCTCACCACTGTTAGTCGCCGACGTACTGAAATTGATGAACTCTTGAGTTCAACTCTCAAAGAGTGGCAGTTAAACCGTGTGCCTCGGATTGATCGAGATATTCTGAGAATTGCCGTAGCAGAAATTTGGTTTTTAGGTGTTCCAGATAAAGTAGCGATTAATGAAGCTGTCGATTTAGCTAAACGCTACAGCGATGAAGATGGACGGCGGTTTATTAACGGTGTGCTACGTCGTGCTAGTGAGGAAATCAAGCAGCAATTGCTGACTTAAAACCCAAATTTTGGGAATGTGATCTGGTTAAATTCATTACTCTTGTTAATAGTTGCCGATAGTTAGGTAGGTGCAATGGTTTTTAATTGGTTTCGCCGCCAGTTTGGGGATAGTCAAAATACCGAAGTTGAACAGGTAGAAACTGTTGCTGAGTCGCCAGCAGAACCTGTTGCCTCAGTCACGAGTGAAGAGGAATCTCAGGAAGCCGCGGCAGACTACCTGAACTGGGCTAAGGCTGCTTATAAGAATATTCAACAACAACAGCGATCGCAAGATGAAGAAGTTAGCACCCCTGAATTGGAGTTATCCACCCAAAATCAGGCAGAAATAACAGAGATTGATGAAAGTGCGAAAGCGTTGCTTACCGAAGGTATCGCTACTACAACAACGGTAGCTGATATCGGCACAACTGAAGTTGAAACAAATGCTGCTAATCTGCTAGAAGAATCTTTACCTGAACCAACAGAAACCAGCGTAATTGAAGAAACACCAGATACAGAAGTTGAGTTAACAGAAAGTCCACCTACATTAGAACTTGAATTCACTGAATTAACAGAGATTTCCCCTGAATTAGAACCCATCACATCAACAATTGTTGAACCCGCGACCAACGCCATAGTAGAAGTAGCAACTCCAGCTATTACGCCAGAGGTGAATACGCCCGCTTTACAGCAAGAGTCACCTGAATTACCTATTTGGGCAAGAGAATCTAGTGCAGAGCGTCAAGCGCGTTTAGAGCGGCTCAAGGCAACTGCTATTGAGGAACCAGAACCTGTAACAGCAACTGAAACACAGAGCAGCCTAGAAACTGCTACAGCAGAATCAGACATAGATTTTGATGAAGGTTTCTTGTGGTCAGCAGAAGTATTAGCTTCCCAAGGTCGTCGTCCTGAAGACGTTTCCCTGGAGGAAATTAGCTGGCTCAAGCGCCTACGCCAAGGACTCGATAAAACCCGTCGTGGATTGATTAACCAGCTTAAAGCCATTGTTGGGCAAGGGCCGTTGAATCAAGATGCGGTGATGGAGATTGAGGCTTTATTGTTGCAAGCAGATGTAGGGGTAGAGGCGACCGACTATATTATCGATACACTGCAAAAGAAATTGCGCGAGGAAGTTTTACCTCCAGAACAGGCGATCGCATACCTTAAACAAATATTACGAGAGCTACTTGAGCAACCATATCAAAACTCCTATAACCCCATTTTTGTCCCTGAAAAAGACACTTTAAATATTTGGTTAATTACCGGAGTCAATGGTGCTGGCAAAACCACAACCATCGGCAAAATAGCTCATTTAGCTCAAAAATCTGGTTACAAATGCTTAATTGCGGCAGCAGACACCTTCCGCGCCGCAGCAGTAGAACAAGTCAAAGTTTGGGGTGAGCGTAGTGGCATAGATGTGATTGCCAACCCTGGAAAAAATGCTGACCCCGCAGCCGTAGTATTTGATGGAATTTCTGCGGCTCAAGCAAGAGGTACAGAATTACTCTTAATTGATACTGCCGGACGACTCCAGAATAAGAAAAATTTGATGGAGGAACTGAGCAAAATTCGTCGAATTGTTGACAAAAAATCTCCTAATGCCAAAGTAGAATCACTGCTAGTTTTAGATGCCACATTAGGGCAAAACGGTCTACGTCAAGCCGAAGTATTTTCACAAGCAGCAAAACTTAGTGGTGTTGTCTTAACAAAGCTAGATGGTACTGCTAAAGGTGGGGTAGCCTTAGCAGTTGTGAAGCAACTCGGTTTACCAATTCGTTTTATTGGTGCTGGTGAAGGAATTGAAGATTTACGCCCGTTTTCCAGTTATGAGTTTATCGAAGCTTTGCTTAGTGGGTAAATTAATAGTCTGACTCTGATTTAATCCCACATTCGGTACGCCTAATTGTATTCTTAACCAAATTTTTGCTTTAAAAACGCTGTAATTCTCATTTGCTCAGGATTACAGCGCTGATATTTATTTAATTTTTTGACATAATTCTCCATAATTTTAAAGATTGTCCCCTCAAATCCAGAAAATTTATCGGAGCGATCGCGGTTCTGTTCCTACTACTAAACTAATAAATTCTTCCCAAAACCAGCCCCTGCAACATCTGCACCTTACCTTGGGTGAAAACCGTTGTATGCAACATGGTTGTTGGCATCCTCATTAATTAACGCTATCATTAGACGCTTATATATAGCCTGTGTTGCCGTTAACTAATTTAGGAATTTCCTGCTCCTTAAACAACGACAGCATTTAGCCATATAAAATACATAAGTTTACCTTTGACTACTTCTGGTTTTTGTTGTTGTTAAAACTAGGATGAGCAAGTTAGTAAACTAGGTTAAATTCTATTCATTATTAAGAATAAATCTGCTGTCCCTGGAATGGACAAGCTTTAAAGACCACAAATCGTCCCTTAGCTAAAAATTATCTCCAATTAATACCTTTTAAAATTAATAAAATGACTGCTTTACCTCTTCCTCGCCAACCCTATCAATCAAATGAAATTCCTAGTGCTGCCGAAGTTACGGATATGACACCAGTCTTTGCACTCAAAGCTTTGGTAGCGCGTTTATATAGAGAACAAAATAAAATTCAAGACTTACTGAGTTCGTTAGGATTTGCCCTACGCAGTTTCAATAACTTAAATCAGTTCTTGGAACTCATTCCGTTGATGGCAACTAGAGTCACCGATACTGATGCTAGTGCGTTAATATTATTCAAACCTAATGGTCAGGTGCAACTAGAGCGACTGCACTGCCAAGATGGTCATGTGTGCCACGATATTCGGAAAGCCATCGAAATGACAATCCGTCAAATGATTGCTTCTTCGGGAACGCAGCAACTAGGAAGTTCTAATAGCTCAATCACGCCGATTTCATTCCATGAGCAAGTAAGCGCATATTTAGAGCCTAATATTAAGCTGTTTGCTACTCCAATTTTGGTTCAAAATACTGAACGGGGGCGGCTTTATGTCTTCAGCCAAGATCGGGAATATGCCTGGACAGAAAACAGACAGAAGTTAGTTCGTTTAGTAGCAGATCAAACTGCTGTGGCGATCGCTAACGATGAACTCACTGTTGAACTACGCAAAAAAGAACGTCTAGACCGAGAGTTAGAAATTGGTGCTGATATCCAGTTACGCTTACTACCGCGCCAATGTCCTCAGATTCCAGGCGTAGAATTGGCGGCTCGCTGTCAAACGGCTAACCGTGTTGGGGGAGACTATTATGATTTTATCCCAGCAAATTATGACGAATTGCGGAATAAAAATAAAGGCGATCACGAATCTCGCCAGTGGAGTGTGGTAATTGGGGATGTCATGGGTAAAGGCGTTCCCGCAGGTTTAATCATGACTATGACTAGGGGAATGCTGCGTGCTGAAGTGCTAAATGCTCACTCGCCAGCCAGAATTTTGCAACATTTAAACCGAGTAATGTACGCAGACTTAGAAAATTCCCATCGGTTCGTCACATTATTTTATTCTGAGTATGACCCCCAAACTCGTATCCTGTCTTATAGTAATGCTGCCCATAATCCTCCTTTACTATGGCAAGCAACGACCCGTAGTGTAAAACGGCTAGATACATTTGGGATGTTAATTGGCTTAGATGCTGATTCCCAATATGAAGACGCTCAGGTAGAACTAGCTCCTGGGGACACAATTATTTACTACACTGACGGTTTTACTGATGCCGCTAACAAAAATGGGGAACGTTTTGAAGAAGAAAACCTGATTAAAGCTATCCAGTGGGCTTGCCAACATTGTCTCAGCCCGCAAGCAATTCTAGATTACCTATTTGATCAGGTGCAGCAGTTTATTGGCTTTAATAACCGCAACGGCGATGATATGACATTGGTGGTTATGAAAGTAAAAGTTATAGAGGATTTTCAATCATAAAGCTGTAATATGCTTAAATTTACAGATCTCTCATACTTATAGTGATAAATAAAACTAATCTTATAACTCAAATATCCCAAACATCAGAAATACCATTTACCAATGACCAAAAAATGGTATTTTCTTACAAAACTACAGAAAAAGCCAAATAAGTGGTATTTGTTTTAATAAACCCTGAACAAGTTTGATCAAGCATCACCCAAATACATTTTTATTAGGAGCTAATTGTGATAGAAGCTAACATTATTGAGTTAGTAACAAGTTATTTACCCAATGTTCATGATTGGAGCGATGCTTTGCAACAACTGCAAATGCACTCCCAATCAAGTTTGCACCAACTACATTTGCACACACAGGCAAGTTGGAATGTGTTGGCACAAACCGTACAAAATCCAGATGTATTGGGGCAAATGCAAAAAGCTTTTAACAATTTTATTAAGTCTGGACAAGTCTGGGCATTGGGAATTGGTGTAGTTCTTGGCTATATGATTAAGGGTTTTACTTCTTTTTAACAAGTAACCAGTGCTGTTGTTTCGCGGTTTTCAAGGCGTGAGGTGTTAGTGACTGAACAAAAAACATGGAGCCAGCGATTTGAATCTGCTTTGCATCCAGCGATCGCACTTTTCAATGCTAGTATCACTTTTGATATTGAACTGATCGAGTATGACATCACTGGTTCAATCGCTCATGCCAAAATGCTTGCTCAC
Source organism: Oculatellaceae cyanobacterium (assembly GCA_036702875.1). Classification (GTDB taxonomy): domain Bacteria; phylum Cyanobacteriota; class Cyanobacteriia; order Cyanobacteriales; family PCC-9333; genus Crinalium. Next base: position 89,506 of record DATNQB010000025.1, read on the forward strand.
ACTGGCATCATTTCAACTCAAGAGGGTGAGCAACTGGTATCCGGGTTAGAACAAATTCGCTCAGAATATCGCCAAGGGCAGTTTAACCCAGGTATTGAAGCCGAAGATGTCCATTTTGCTGTGGAACGACGGCTAACTGAAATTCTTGGTGATGTAGGCAAAAAGTTACATACAGCGCGTTCGCGTAACGATCAGGTAGGTACTGATACGCGCCTGTATCTGCGATCGCAAATTAGCTTAATTCAAGCTCAAATCAGGGAATTTCAGGGCATTCTCCTGGAACTTGCCGAGGTAAATGTTGAGACGCTAATCCCTGGCTATACCCACCTACAACGCGCCCAACCAGTCAGCTTGGCTCATCACCTGTTGGCTTACTTTCAAATGCTACAACGAGACTGGGAACGCCTAGCAGATGTGTACGGCAGAACTAATATCTCACCCTTGGGTTGCGGGGCATTAGCTGGAACCACTTTCCCAATTGATCGCCACTATACGGCTGAATTGCTAAATTTTGCTAGTGTCTATGAAAATAGTTTAGATGGAGTGAGCGATCGCGATTTTGCGATTGAATTCCTTTGTGCCGCTAGCTTAATTATGGTTCACCTCAGCCGTTTTTCTGAGGAAATCATCCTTTGGGCATCGGAAGAGTTTGGTTTTGTCAAACTCAAAGATAGCTGCGCTACTGGTTCCAGTATTATGCCCCAAAAGAAAAACCCAGATGTGCCGGAACTGGTGCGTGGTAAAACTGGGCGTGTTTTTGGTCATTTGCAAGCTTTACTGGTCTTAATGAAAGGGCTACCTTTGGCTTATAACAAAGACCTGCAAGAAGATAAAGAAGCTTTATTTGACAGCGTTAAGACAATTAAATCTTGTCTTGAAGCAATGAAAATATTGCTTGCTGAGGGACTGGAGTTTCGCCCAGAACGTTTATCAACGGCAGTAAATTCTGACTTTTCCAATGCTACAGACGTAGCCGACTATTTGGCGGCGCGGGGCGTACCGTTTCGGGAAGCTTATAACTTAGTAGGTAAAGTAGTCAGAATATGTCTGGAAAAAGGCAAACTTCTTAAAGATCTCAGTTTGCCAGAATGGCTGGAACTTCATCCAGCATTCGAGGAAGATATTTATAGTGCGATCGCACCATCCCAAGTAGTTGCAGCGCGGAATAGTTACGGTGGTACTGGCTTTGAACAAGTACGACTTGCCCTTAAAAATGCCCGAACTCAAATTCAGGCTTAATTTCAGCTCAATACAAAATACCGCCAACACAAATTTGTGGCGGCTGGTATTTGCAAAGGTAGATAGCAGGGGCTATACCCACTACAGTGCAAGATCGCATGAGGGATAAGCCTACTCCATCTAAGTTGCCGCCGTTGACTCTTCTTCTTCCTCTTGACCTGAAGGTTTCCCCCCTTGCCGAAACTTCTTGAAGAAACGACCATTAGTAGGGCGTTTGCGGAATTGGCGAGCATACGCTTGGTTACGCTGCGCCTTTTCTTTTTTTAGGTTACGGCGCTTGGCCATGTTTACCTCATTTTATAAACAACAAAAATGCAGCCTATCACTGAAGGCTATCTGTAGGCAAGTTGAATATTTTTGCCCATACCCACGAAATTGTCAATCCATCTTTCCAAGAAATGCTTAAGAAGCATAAGCTTCTCAAAACTTCTTTAAAATTTAGGCGATCGCTCTTCGGACGTTACCGAAGTTGCATCCGTACCGTCTATCATAACAGTCTGTGGGCAAACCATTCAGCTATAAGGCATTCCCTCTCAATGCGTCGGTCATGGCAATTCTTTCAAACCGTTTTGGGGATTATCTTTCGTCATCCCGTCACAGGTGCTACTATCATTCCAATTTTGCCGGATGGTCGAATTGTATTGATTCGGCGTAGTGATACAGGTGAGTGGAGTTTACCAGGCGGACTTGTGGATTGGGGTGAAGATATTCCCACAACTGTCAAGCGTGAGTTGGCAGAGGAAACTGGACTAAATTTGATCAAAATTAGGCGGTTAGTCGGGGTTTACTCAGCACCAGACCGCGATCCTAGAATTCATTCTATTGTTGTAGTGGTCGAAGCAGATGTCGAAGGTACTATGCAAGTATGCGATCGCCTTGAAGTGCTCGATGTCCAGGCATTTGTTCCCGCCGACTTGCCCAAGAAAAAACTTGCTCACGATCATGAACGGCAGTTGCGGGACTACTTTGACGGTCTGACCACCTTGGCTTAAGCTAAACAGCAGTCAACAGTGAACTTTGATCTCAATAACTGGCAACTGCTTGTAAAGAACTGTTAAACAAAGATGCCTCTACCCGTAAGTAATTCGCGAATCCGGCTGTCTCAAGGGCATATTTTCTGGCGTGAAGTCGGTACAGGCCCAACACTTGTGTTTTTACATGGTTCTTGGAGTGATGGCAGTCAATGGATACCAATTATTAATCGTTTAAGTGATAACTACCATTGCTTAGTACCAGACTTATTAGGGTTTGGCGATTCAGAACGTCGGAAAATTAAGTACTCGATTGAGTTAGAAGTGGAATGCTTGGCTGAGTTTTTAACTTCATTGAACCAGCGACAAGTTTATTTGATTGGTCACTCGCTAGGGGGTTGGATTGCTGCCAGCTTTGCCCTGAAGTATCAAGATCGGGTTCGTGGGATGGTGCTGTTATCACCTGAAGGACTACCTGCTGGAAAAATTAGAAGACGTGGGTGGTTGAATGGATTGTTGCTAGGACAGATACCAGTGGGATTTTGGTTATTGCGATCGCTTCAACCTTTAGCTTCTTTTCTAGGTAAGCCACAACTAATTAAGCAAGTGCTTGATTACCGCAAACTTCTGCTGAATTTTCCTACTACTTGCAAGCTATTTTTTCAAAGAAGCTGGTCAGAAATTCAAGCTGAGTTATTGCAGGAAAAATTGGAGTCGCTACAAGTTCCTACTTTGATTTTGCAAGGCGGAAGAGACACAATGAGTGCGATCGCTCAGAGTAAAGCTTATGCCGACTTAATCCCCACATCGGAACATCACATTATGGGTGTAGGCGCAAATGACTTACCGCAACAGTTTCCAGCAGAAGTAGTTCAATATATTCGCGACTTTATCAAGTACTCTGTAATACCTCAAGAACAGCTTGAGGATTCTGATCTATTTCCACCATTATTTTTAGATAAATGAGTAAGTAGGGGGGTGAAAATAAACGTAAAATTCATGTTGGTCATTGTTAATTGTTAATTGTTAAGAACTGGATTCCCCAAAAAATTAAATGCGGGTCAGCAATTACCTGATCCGCTATATGAGGAAACTTGGCTTGGAGATAGGCTAATAGAAGAGCGCGATCGCCTCCTGTTATAGCAATCTTACTGTCTGGAAATTCCTGCCACCATGACTCAATGAAGTCTTTAACTCCAGCTAAGACTGTGTAACTTACCCCACTTTGAATAGCCTCTACTGTATTCAAAGCCCAGCGCTGGGGCATCTCGCTATACAATTCAATTTTGGGCAAAGCAGCAGTTCTGTCCGTTAATGACTGTATTTGTAATCGTAACCCTGGTAATATTGCTCCTCCGACTAAGCGTTTTTGAGCATCTACACCAGTAAACGTTAGGGCTGTTCCTCCATCAATTACTAGAACTGGAAAACCAAAATTTTCACCCGCCCCCAGTACAGCTAAGGCGCGGTCTATTCCAAGTGTGGGATAAAGTCCCTGAAGTGGTAGTTGGTCTAAGGTGATTAGATGAGTATTTGGGTAAGTTTGCCAAAGTTCTGTTTGATGGGGAACAACAGAGGCGAGTTTAAGCGGTATTGGCGTAGGATTAGAAATTTGAATAGGATTTATCTGAGAGTCTGGAAATAATTCTGTTTTCCACTCACCAGCCTGCCAACCTTGAATTAGTTGTTCTACAACCAAGGCAGGTAAATGATCGGTATCCCAGGCAGCCTGAAGTGTAGCACCAGCAAACCAAGCCCAATGTAATCGGGAATTGCCGATCATTAAGCCTAACCAGTTATCACAATTAACAATTAACAATTATCAATAACTCACTTGAATTTTAATTATGCCTATCTGCTGAGTCTTTGTTTGGGTTTCTATACGATTTTTGTATTTTTAAGAGTTTTTTTAATAAAAATTTACAACTGACTCATGTCAAAATGAAGTTAGACAAAACACTTATGGGTGTAAGAGGAGACCAGATATGGTAACGCTCACTGACCGAACCCAAAAGCGCCTGACAATAGAGACAACAGAGATTGCGCTAGAGACAACAACGATTCGGTCACTAGATTGGGATCGCGATCGCTTCGATATTGAATTTGGACTGCAAAACGGCACTACCTACAATTCTTTTGTGATTCGGGGTGAGCAAACTGCCCTAGTTGATACATCCCATGAGAAATTCCGCCAACTATATTTAGACACTCTTAAAGGTGTAATCAATCCAGCAGAAATTGATTACCTAATTATCAGCCACACAGAACCAGACCATAGTGGTTTGGTGAAAGACATTCTGCAACTCGCGCCGCAGGTAACAGTAGTAGGTTCAAAAGTCGCAATTCAGTTTATCGAGGATTTTGTTCATCAACCTTTTGAGCGGCGGATTGTTAAAAATGGCGATCGCCTAGACTTAGGTAACGGACATGAGTTGGAATTTGTGATCGCGCCTAATTTACATTGGCCCGACACTATGTTTACTTATGACCATAAAACTCAAATCCTCTTCACCTGTGATGCCTTTGGTCTGCACTACTGCTCTGATAGTACCTTTGACGAAAATTTAACAGCTATAGAAGCAGATTACCGCTTTTATTATGAATGCTTAATGGCTCCCAATGCCCGCTCAGTGCTATCTGCCCTCAAGCGGATGGGAGAACTCCCACAAGTTACTACTATCGGTACAGGGCATGGGCCACTCCTGCGCCACAACGTTGATGAATTAGTTAATCGTTATCGCCAGTGGAGTCAAGCGAAAGCTAAAGCAGAGACAAGTGTCGTAGTATTTTATATTTCCGATTACGGATATAGCGATCGCCTTTCTCAATCCCTCGCCAGAGGTATCAGTAAAACAGGTGTTGGCGTAGAAATGATCGATCTCAAATCCGCAGATCCGCAGGAAGTGCAAGAACTTGTTGGTCGGTCGGCAGGACTTGTAATTGCTATGCCACCAGCATCAGGAACAGTCGCCAGCGCCGCCCAAGCTGCCCTTGGTACGGTTTTAGCAGCAGCCAAAAATAAACAAGTTATTGGCTTATTTGAATCTTACGGTGGGGATGATGAGCCTGTAGATCCACTATTGAGTAAATTTAGAGAATTAGGTTTAGCAGTCGGATTTCCAGCAATTCGGATTAAAACAACCCCTAATGAAGCAACTTATCAACTGTGTGAAGAAGCGGGGACAGACTTAGGGCAATTACTCACACGCGATCGCGCCATTAAGCAACTCAAGTCCTTGGATGCTGAATTAGAAAAAGCACTAGGACGGATAAGCGGTGGACTGTATATCATTACTGCGAAAAAAGGTGAAATCAAGAGTGCCATGTTAGCATCTTGGGTTTCTCAAGCTAGTTTTGAACCGTTAGGGCTAACAATTGCTGTTGCCAAAGATCGGGCAATTGAATCATTAATGCAAGTAGGCGATCGCTTTGTGCTTAATGTTTTAGAAGAAGGCAATTATCAGCCACTAATGAAGCACTTTCTCAAGCGTTTCCCACCTGGTGCCGATCGTTTTGCTGGTATTAAAACTCAACCTGCTGAAAATGGTAGTCCTATTCTGGTAGATGCCTTAGCTTACATGGAGTGCCATGTTATGAGCCGCATGGAACTATCGGATCACCACGTTGTGTACGCCACAGTTGATACTGGGCGGGTGAGTAAACCAGATGCGCTGACGGCTGTGCATCATAGAAAAGTTGGAAATTATTATTAAACTTTTTTTCAACGCAGAGGATCATAGTTTCTAACTTCCTCTGCGTACCTCTGCGCTAACCTACCCTGCGGGAAGCCGCTAACGCGGCTAATGCAATTCTTTGCTTTGAAATAATAAATTTATGACCCCAACTCGTGATGTCCAAGTTCTCCCAATAGCCACAGATACTACAGTATTGCGATCGCGCACGTGGGATAGACTCAAGTTTGAAATTGAATATGCCCTCAAACGCGGTACAACTGCTAACTCTTTTATAATTCAAGCGGACAAAACTGCTTTAATTGACCCTCCTGGAGAATCTTTTACTGAGATTTTCATGCAGGCGTTGCAGCAACGTTTTGATCTTAAGCAGTTAGATTATGTAATTCTGGGTCATGTTAATCCCAATCGCAGTGTTACTCTCAAAGCATTACTAGAATTAGCACCACAAATTACTTTTGTTTGTTCTAATCCAGGTGCAATAGCTTTACGTGCTGCTTTACCAGATAATGACTTAAATATTCTGGTGATGCGTGGGGAAGAAACCGTAGATTTAGGCAAGGGGCATCATCTAGAATTTATCCCTACACCGAGTCCTCGTTGGGCAGATAGTCTTTGTACATACGATCGCCAAACTGAAATTTTATATACAGATAAGCTGTTTGGGGCGCATATTTGCAGCGATCAAGTTTTTGATGAAGGATGGACTACTTTTAGTGAAGACCGTCGCTATTATTTCGATTGTCTCATGGCTCCCCATGCGCGACAAGTTGAAACTGCGCTAGATAAATTAAGTGAGTTTCAAACTAGATTATATGCTACTGGTCATGGTGCTTTAGTTCGCTATGGTTTACTACCACTAACTCAAGCATATCGAGAATGGATTCAGCAGCAACAATCTAAAGATTTGAGTGTGGCTTTAATTTATGCTTCGGCTTATGGAAATACAGCTACATTAGCGAGTGCGATCGCTCGTGGTATTACTAAAGCAGGCGTTGCTGTCGAGTCGATTAACTGCGAATTCACTGAACCTGCTGAACTTCAAGCAGCAGTAGAAAAAGCTAATGGGTTTATTATCGGTTCTCCTACTCTTGGTGGTCATGCTCCCACCCCAGTACAAACTGCGTTAGGAATTGTGCTTTCTTCTGCTGATAAAACAAAATATGCTGGTGTCTTTGGTTCATACGGATGGAGTGGGGAAGCAATTGATTTACTAGAAGGTAAACTTAAGGACGCTGGCTATCAATTTGGTTTTGATCCGATTCGCGTTAAATTCAAGCCCACAGATGCCACACTGAAATACTGTGAAGAAGCTGGGACTGACTTTGCTCAAGCTTTGAAAAAAGCTAAAAAAGCCCGTATACCACGACAACAAACGAGTGATTCGCAAACAGCGCGGATTGAACAAGCTGTAGGTCGAGTTGTCGGTTCTCTGTGTGTGGTGACTACTAAGCAAGAAGAAGTTTCAGGCGCAATGTTAGCTTCTTGGGTTTCTCAAGCTACTTTTAATCCTCCTGGTTTTACCGTTGCTATAGCCAAAGAACGAGCAATTGAATCCCTCACACATACAGGCAATAAATTTGTTTTAAATATTCTTGCTCAAGGCAATCATATTGGTTTAATGAAGCATTTTCTTAAACCATTTGCACCAGGTGAAGATCGATTTGTTGGTGTTGCTACAGAAGAAGCAAATAACGGTTGTCCTATCCTTACTGATGCACTGGCGTATCTTGAATGCACGGTATCGAACCGGATGGAATGTGGAGACCACTGGCTAGTTTACGCCGCCGTAGAAAATGGTAAGTTACTACAAACTAGCGGTGTGACTGCGGTACATCATCGCAAATCAGGGAGCCATTACTAAGCTATCTGACAATAATAAACTTCTTGCTCGCAATCAGTTATTAGATCTGGGTAAATCTCGTGTGCATATCTGCTACCTTGCGGGAAAGCTTATATATAGCAATACCTAGTAGATATGAACCTCGAAACAATCGTTAAAGACTTTTTTCACCGAAATACCCAAAGCTATCCCTTAGTTCCCAGATCGATTACCACATCAACTCGCCAAGAACTGACCGACATCAAACTGGAGATTGACGGTATCCTTCCAGACGATATACAAGGTCATGTGTTTATCATTGAACCAAATGGCTCTGTTGACTCAGGCGGTCTTCCCTACCCTGATGGGAACTCTATCTTATGTGGCGACGGCATGATTTACCGCCTTGACTTTAATCAAAAAAGTGAAGTGACGCTGAAGTCAAAACTTGTCAAACCACCAGATTTTTATGCTGATTTGGCAACTCAATCTGGAACAAAATATAACAAGTATCGATTCCAAAGTTATGGTATTACCAGGTTTTCTTTTTCTTTGGGTTGTCGCAACCAGCTAAATACAGCATTTTTACCCATGCAATTTAGTGAAGACTCACCCACTCGTCTCCTAGTAACTTATGATGCAGGTCGTCCTTATGAAATTGATCTAGAAACTCTTGATGCTGTAACTCCAGTTGGATCAACTAAAGAATGGGCAGCAGGGCTAGAAGGTTTAAAAGTTCCATTCCAGCTATTTATGAGTACTGCCCATCCTGTTTTCGATGTTTATACAAAAAAAATGTTTACCGTCAATTTTGGCAGATCATTAAATAATTTTTTAGAAACTATTCCTTTAATTCATGAGATCAATAAACTGCCGCAACTCATAGATGAATTTTTATTCTTATTCAAGAATATTCCTTATGCAAATAATCTGAAGTTTATTGCCCAATACTTGGGTAAAGCTTTGCAAAATGTTGTCCAAACTAATGTAAGTTTAATTCAAAAACTGAGCGCGATAGAGATGAAAGATTTTCTCTATCTGATTTCTTGGGATGGCGTAGGCGAACTAGAACGATGGAAGTTAGTACTACCTGACGGTTCCCCAATCAAGATTAACCAATGTATCCATCAAATTGGCGTGACCAAAGATTATATTTTAATCATGGACACAGCCTATAGTGTTGGGATAGAAGAAATTATCAGTAACCCTTTTCCAAGCTTAAGGGGGTTATTGGAACGTCCTGCTGTACCTGATTCCCATCTCTATATTATACGCCGTCAAGATCTAAAATTAGGGCAACGTCCAGCAGTTGATCCGAAAGAAGTAGAAGTTGTTGTGCAACAAGTGGTAATCCCATTAGCAGCGGCTCATTTTCTTGTTGACTATGACAATCCTCAACAGCAAATTAAAATTCACATAGCGCATATTTGTGGGATGAAGGTGTCTGATTGGCTTCGTAAGAATGATCTTTCTGCCTATGCACCGCATTCTCGTGTGCCATCCCATCTGTGCGGGATGATACACGATGAAGTAGATATTGGTCGGATGGGAAAGTATCTGATTAATGGTAATACTGGTGACATACTTGAGTCATGTGTGATCTCCGATCATAAATGTACCTGGGGTGTAGAACTCTACGCCTACCGTGACAGAATAAATACAGGAGGACAACCGAGGAAACTCGATCAAATCTACTGGTGTTCTTTAGGACTATGGCATGAATTAATGACAAAATTCATTGTGGATTTGCATAGTAATTATAAGTACCAGTTAGTGCCACTATCCAAGGTTTTTAAGCTTACTGAAAAAGGCTTACCATCTTCATTATTTCGTTTAGATACTCAGTTAATGAAGATTGCTGACTCCTATGCGTTTCCTCAAGGTTATATAGTGCTATCCCCGCAATTTATTCCACGTGATGATAGTGAAGATCCTACTAATGGCTATCTATTTTGTACCGTTTGGTTTAAAAACAAAAACGAATTTTGGATTTTCGATGCTAAAAATCTTAGCAAAGGGCCAAAGTGCAAATTAAAACATCCCTTACTCAACTTTGGGTTTACACTTCACACAGCCTGGCTACCAGTAATTAGCCCTCGTCAAGCTAGCTATTGTATTGGAGTACGTGAGGACTATGAGCAATTAGTACAGCAGCAACCGCAAGAGATTCAGGACTTATTTGAGCAAGAAATTTACCCGCACTTTTCTTGATAATAATGTCGAGTTAGAGCCTCCTAAATTTATTTTCCAGGCTGGAGCCTGGAAAATAGAAGGCAACAAACTCCGCCTTATCAGCAATCCCAACTTATTAGAAGGCACTCTTGCCTATATGTCACCAAAACAAACTGGTAGGATGAATCGTTCTGTTGACTACCAGACAGATTTTTATTCTCTAGGTGTTGCGTTCATCTAGTGCTAATTTAGGTGCGACAAAGCTTTCGGGGATTTGTCAGGATTTGGAGTCTATTGGGCGTAGTGGTACTACTGTAGGGGCGCAAAGTTTGCGATCGCAAGTTAAATCAATGTATCAATTAGTTAAAGACGCTTTGCTCAGAGAGTGTCAGAACTGATATCTAATTTAAATTTTTATTTAACTTGATAGATGCACCCAGAAATTTTACTGCTCAGATTTATTTTGTTTGGCACGCTTCAAAAGTAATCCTGAGCCTAATGCCATTAATCCTAACACCGCGCTTGGTTCTGGCACTCCGGTTAAAGGTGCTGGAGCAGGAACTGCGCCTGGAATACGATCCCAACCAATAACATCTAGTAATCGTAAGTCAGTATAGGTCATAGCAAGACCTTTGCCAGATTGTACTGATGGTCCCATCAAGCCAATTGAGTTGTCTTTCCAATGGTTATTCTGGAAACCGTTACCCCGTTTTCCTGTGGAAAAATAAGCTTGTTTACCAGTTAAACTTTCAGTGAATGGTGTTACTCCACCAGTGAGGGAAAAATACTTGTCTGTGTTATTAGATGTAAAATCAACTACGCCTAGTCCTTGAGCAACACTATTTGCAGAAAAGCGGAATAAATCCATCGGTGCAACATATTTGAACTGGTTATCTGGGTAATAATCTCCGCCAGGATCAGGACTATTAACATCTAAGTAATCTATCCCACTCATAAAGCCTAAAGCATGACCGATTTCGTGTGCGATCGTGCCAACTATGTCATATTTAGAATTGGAGATACCATCGCTGCGATCAAAATCCCACTGTTTATTACTATTGAGGACAATTGAGGCATCCTCATTACTATCAGAACCACCAAGTAAAGAGAGTGCTTTAGCATTAGCTCTAGTCATGCGGACGGTAGTATTATTAGCGTCCCTGTCGTTATCGAGGTAAGCAGTGCCATTACCTAAACCATTCGGGTTGTTAGAAGTATAGTTGAGCCAGATATTAAATGATGAATCACTCGGCAAAGCGTTAACTGCCTGCGAATCATTTGCTGATTGTTGATCTGTATTAAGTTTGTCTTTGAACTGGCTATATGTATAGCTGGAGTGCTGAACGCTAGTTTCTGCTAGGCTATTACTAGCTACTGTACTGGCATAACCAATTTTGATGTTAACTGTGGCATCATCATCTAATAACCCTTCCCAAATGTTTCCTGCTGCATCAAAAGCATTAAAAACATCATTACTCATCCCCGTAGGTCGATTGAAGTTAAACTGTAAGGCTTGAGCAGGGATATTGCTCAAACTAATTTCTGTAGCTAAAGCAAGAATTAAAGGAGTGACAAAGGCTAACTTTTTTTTTAGTTTGCTATACATTATAGTTTTAGCCTTGAGAGATTTAAAACTAGCTACATTAGTTACAGTAGGAATTACAGATCTATTTTGAGAAGGGAAAAGCATTTGCGGGTTTTCTCCTTAAGCATAAAAATTTAGAAATACAATTATCATAACTCCTTTTAAGCTAATGAAACTGATTTTAATGCGGTATTGGCAGTTACAAGTTATTACTTTTTTTTTACTTTTAGCCGCTCACCCAGCTATTGCAGAAGTTCAACCTGATGCTAGCTTAGAGGTTAATTCTCAAGTCAAAATTCAGGAGAATATTCAACTAATTGAGGGAGGAACACGAGCGGGAAATAACTTATTTCATAGCTTTGCAGAATTTTCAGTGCCAAATAATGTCACTGTTTACTTTAACAACGCTGTTGACCTACAAAATATTTTTGCCAGAATCACGGGTAAATCGCCGTCTCTGATTGATGGCACACTCAAAGCTAATGGTAGTGCTAACTTATTTTTGCTCAACCCTAATGGAATTACTTTTGGTGCTAATGCCAAATTAAATATAGGTGGTTCATTTGTAGCTACTACTGCTAATGCTATTGGATTTGGCGAACAGGGATTTTTTAGTGCTAATACTCCTAATAACCCTTCATTATTGACAATCAATCCTTCGTCATTTTTGTATAATCAACTGGCAACCCAGCCACTAATTAATCAATCTATTGCACGAAATAGTATTGATAACTTAGAAATAGATGGTTTGCGCGTTCCTGATGGTCGAAGTTTATTGCTTGTCGGAGGAAATGTTCAACTCAATGGCGGTACTTTAAAAGCACCAGGCGGTCGAGTAGAATTGGGTGGCTTAACTGCATTAGGAAGTATCGGATTAAGTATCAACAACCAAAATTTGAGCTTAAGTTTTCCCCAAGCAGTTGAGTTAGCTGATGTTTCTCTAGATAATAACGCGGAAGTTAATGTACGTGCTGTAGGTGGAGGTAGCATTGCCATCAATGCCAATAACCTAGATTTAGTAAGTGGAAGTAAAATTAGAGCAGGAATTTCTGGTAATGGTTTACCTAATTCTCAAGCAGGGGATATTGAGATTAAGGCAACAAAAACAGTCAGACTGAATCAGGAAAGTTTGATCTCCAACGTGGTATTAGCTCAAACTATAGGTAATGGAGGTAATGTTAACATCACAGCGAATGCACTAGCGGTAAAAAATGGCGCTCAAGTAATTGCTAGCACTTTTGCCCAGGGTAATGCTGGCAACGTGAATATTAATGTTCAAGGTGCTATGTCTTTTGATGGTAGCAGTAGCAATGGACAATTCAGTGCGGCTTACAGCAGTGTAGAAACTGGAGCAGTTGGTAATGGGGGAGAAATTAACCTGACGGGGCGATCGCTTTCTGTCACCAATGGTGCTTTTTTAAATACCAGCACTAAAGCACAGGGAAATGCTGGGAGTGTAAAAGTTAATGTTCAGGATAGTGTCACACTTGCTGCTTTAAGTGATGAACTTCCTGTGATTAGCAGTAGTGTAGACCGTCTTGCTGTGGGAAATGCTGGCAACCTTAATATCAAAGCTAGTAATTTATCCTTGAGCAATTTTACTGCGATCGCAGCAGCTAATAATGGCGGTCAGGGTAATGCTGGCAATGTTGATATAGCAGTTAATAATTTTTCTAGTTCAAACGGAATAATTAGAACATTTGTTGCTAGACGTGGTATTGGCAATGCTGGAAATATATCTGTAAAAGCTAATTCTATTGTCACTGATGGTGGAGATTTTTTTGATTCCAGTAACCTGGGAGAAGGAAATAGCGGTCAGGTTTTAATAGAAGCTGATTTAATTAAAATGACTGCTCCAATTATCAGAAGTGCATCGGCGGGATTTGGAGAGTCAGACAGTGTTAATATTCAAGGTCAATCTATTTTAATTAATGGTGGAAATAATGGAAATGGCTTGATTCTTAGTCAAACTTATGGCGCTAGTACAAGTAATGACATTAATATCCAAGGTGAATCAGTTTCTATCTTCGATACCCGTCTAAGTACGCAATCAATTGGTACTGGTACAGCCAGAAGTGGCGATATTAATGTCACGGCTCAATCAACTCTCTTATCGGGAAGCACTCTAAGTACCTTCTCAAGCGGTTTAGCTGATAGTGGTAATATTAATATAAAAAGTGCCGATCTTAATCTAATAAATGGAGCGCAGTTAATTTCCTCTGGTAGAGGTACAGGAAATGCTGGTAGTATTCAGATTAATGCTGGCAAAACTATTAATATTTCTGGTGTTACTTCCACAAATACTCCGAGTGGATTATTCACGCGGACAAGTTCTGATGCCAAAGGTGGCAACATAACTATTAATACTGATAACTTTCACCTTTCCGATGGTGCAATCTTAGATACACGCACTCAGGGAAAGGGTAATGGTGGCAACATTAGTGTAAATGCGAACAACTTTGCGATCGCTAATGGTGGTCAACTAATTGCAATTACTGAAGGCAGTGGTAGGGCTGGTAATATCGCCATTAAGGCAAGCAACCAAGCTAATTTATCTGGTAGCGATCCTACTTATAAACAGCGTTTAGCTAAATTTGGTGATAGTGTAATTAATACCAGTGCTAGCAGTGGTTTATTTACTGGTACAAATGCCAACTCTACAGGTAGTGGTGGTCAGATAAGTATCGACACAAATACGCTTAACCTGAGTAATCAAGCTCAATTGAGTTCTAGCACTACAGGACAAGGGAATGCAGGTAAAGTTAATATTAATGCCACCAATAATGTTGCTTTAAATAGAGCAACAATCAGCAGTGATGTTAAACCAGAAGCCACAGGCAATGGCGGTGATATTAATATCAAAACTAATTCACTTTCCTTAACCAACCGCTCGGAATTATCAGCTTCTACATCAGGACAAGGAAATGCAGGTCGGGTTAATATAAATACGCGCGATCGCCTAACATTAAATAATAGTAATATTCTCAGCTTTGTCGGCTCATCCGCTATTGGCGATGGTGGAGAAATTAACTTAAAATCTAGTTCATTATCTTTAAATAATGGTGCTTTGCTAAATGCTGAAACTCAGGGAAATGGTAATGCGGGAAAAATTAATATTAATGCTAATGATTTAGTTACTATTTCAGGCATTAATCCTACTACAGGAGAATCAAGCTTAATTTCAACCAGCACAAGTACCAGTGGAAATGGTGGAAACATTACGTTAAATACTAATAATTTACAAATAACCGATAGTGGAATTTTAGACGCTCGTACTAATGCCAATGGAGCAGGCGGTAATATTACAATTAACGCTAATATTTTCGCAGCAACTCAAGGAGGTCAAGTTTTAGCAAATACTTTTGGCAGTGGCAATGCTGGTGATATTAATCTCAATATTTTAACAGGTACCCAACTAGCTGGCAGCGATCCAACTTTTGCTGCACGTTTAGCTAAGTTTGGTCAAGATACGGTGAAGAATCAAGGTAATAATAGTGGTTTATTCGCTGCTAGTGAAAGTTCGGGTGATGCTGGTAGAATTAGGCTCACAACTGATCAATTAAATGTGCAAGACCAAGCTGTAGTCAGCGTGAAGAGTCAGCAGTCAGGAAACGCAGGGAATTTAGAGGTAGCAAGTTCGTCTATTCAAGTTGATAATCAAGGCAGTTTAACCGCTACATCTGCAACTGGACAAGGTGGTAATATTAAATTACAAGCTGATAATTTACTATCGCTACGTCACGGTAGTAATATATCTGCATTTTCTAATGGTAGCGGTAATGAAGGGAATATTCAGCTTAATACTAATTTATTAGTAGCTATGGAAAAGAGCAGTATTATTGCTAATGCGTTTGCAGGCCCAGGTGCTAATATTAATATTCGCTCTCAAGGTCTTTTCTTTTCTCCTGATAGTAGGGTAACTGCTAGTGGCACAATTAATATTGAAGGACAAACAAATGTAAATGCTACTGCTGATTTACCAGAGACAGTGCTTCAGGGTCAAAATTTAATTACACAAGGCTGCGCTGCTACTGCTACATCTGGAAATAATTTTATTGTGACAGGTAAAGGTGGTTTACCACTAAATCCCGCCGAAATCTTGAGTGGTGAGAGAGTTTTGGCTGATTTAGGTAATGATAATTTACTAAGACAACAGCCAACACAGAACAGTTTACAACAAAGTAATAATTTACAAGCAGCAAAGGAAAAGCACAAGGGATCGCTCGTTGAAGCTCAAGGATGGATAATTAACAAAAATGGTCAAGTTGTACTAACGGCGCAAGTACCTGTTATTAAACCTCATAATACTTGGCAACAACTTGTTAGCTGTCAATAATTATGATTTACAATCTCTTTTTCCCTTTATTAGTCAAATTTTGCCCCATTCAAGGTAAGCATAAAAAGCCGTCGGGAAATCAATTTCCTTTTCCTATAGCTCAAGTCCACTCTTTCTGGATTGAAACATTTATTTCAAATCATGTCCGGTTAATCACTTACGATTAAGCTCTGATGGCAAGCTACCAATGAAAACAAATCTGCTTAATTACTAAGACTGCTAATAATAACAGCCTTTAATCATTGTCCTTATCTTTAGCATTATTTTTGTCTTGGTTGCTACCCTCATCCTCATCATCATTAGCTTCATCGTCTCCCTGTTTGCGTGATTCATTATCCTCAGAATCTTCTTGGTTAGATCTATTTTCCTGATTTTCTGAATCTTGTTCTCTTGATTCTTGCCTTTCTAATCTAGGAGAATCAGTTTCCTCATTATTGGGACTACAAGCACTCCCAATAATTAATAAGCTTAAGGCGATGAGTGAAATAAAATAAGGATTTCTCTGAATTTTCATAAAATTATTTTATCTAAGGACTAAAGCTAAAATTTTATGGCTACTACACTAGATGATTAATGTATACTTTAGGACTTTTGTTAACGTAACATTTATTAATGCTATAGTTGATTCTTAATCGGGTAATCTGCCATTAGGTCGATCAGAAATCAGTTTTTAGGTATAAATTCTATAATTTTTGTTACAAAGGTAACATTTTTGTCTGTAGGGAATAAATTCTTAATATCAGCTATCTATCAGGAGACTTAAATAAGCAAATGAAGGGTATGTATAAATATTTAGTAATTTTTTTAAACTAGAGCTTGTATATTGGCTAAACCTTGGCAATATAGATGATCAATAGGTGCGTCAAGCCTTTTTTCCTGAATCACAGGCAAGAGAAATGTTTATTATTACCCAGAATGGCAAGTATGGTTATATTGACCATACAGGAAAGATAATCATCGAACCCAAATTTGATTTTGCTTGGAACTTCACAGAAGTACTGGCAAGGGTGATGATTAACGGTAATTTTGCCTATATAGATAAAAGGGGAAATATTGTTATCAATCCTCAATATGACGATGCTGTGGACTTTTCTGAAGGACTAGCGCGGGTAAGGGTTGGCAGCAAGTGGGGTTATATGGGTCAAGCTGGCAATATTGTGATCAAACCCCAATTTGATCTAGCTGAAGACTTTTCCGAAGGACTCGCAGGGGTGCGTATTGGCAAAAAGTTGGGTTATGTCAATCCAACTGGTGCTATTGCGATCGAACCACAGTTTGATTTAGGTTGGAACTTCTCCGAAGGGCTGGCACGGGTGAAAGTTGGCAGCAAGTGGGGTTACATTGATAAAACTGGAAATATGGCGATCGCTCCCCAATTTGATGATGCTGTCAACTTTTATGAAAATCTGGCAAGAGTCAAAATCGCAGATAAGTGGGGTTATATAGATAAAAAAGGCAATTTTCAAATCAAACCCGATTTTTCTAGGGCTGAAGACTTCTCAGCAGGACTAGCGGCGGTGAAAGTTGGCAAAAAGTGGGGCTACATTAACTTATCTGCTGCTACTGTGATTGAACCTGAGTTTGATCAAGCTTCTAAATTCTCTGAAAACCTAGCAAGTGTGAAAATTGCTGACAAGTTTGGCTATATCGACATCACGGGAAATGTCTCAATTCGACCGATGTTTGATAATGCGGAGGATTTTTTATCTGGTGTTGCCAGAATCCGGATGGCTGACAGGTCTGGATATATTGATAAGAGAGGCAATTTTATTTGGAATCCAAGTAATTAACACTCTCTGGCAACAAAATAGCAGAAATTCTTAGTGCAACAAGCTCAAGCTTCTTGCGAGTCAAGATGAGAGAACTTTATTACCTACTATAATGTTTCATCCCTGCTTTCAAAAAGCAGGGGTTTAAACTTGCTTTTATTGTAAAAACGGAGCAGATAAAGCAAAAAATCTAATATTACAAAAGTATAATTTAATTAAAATAAATTAATATACAAACTTACAGTGCGATCGCTATACAAGAATTTACTTCTTTTATACAAAAAACTTCAATAAATTTGCTATTTACTGTGATGAGGCAGTAAGGGTTTTTGTCTTATTTGCCTTACTTAGGTCTAAAAACTCGACAATCTCCGCAGGTCTAGCCCCAGCAGCAATCATTTTCTGGACATCAGCTACTAAAAATTTTGACAAGTAGCGGCGGTTACTCTTGCCCTTAGCATAGTATCCATAGCGATATTGCTTAACTGAGCCATCGTAGTTACGCTCCTCTTCAATCCAGCCAGTACCACGAGTACTGGAGTTGGTGAAAATAAAGCAATTAACTCCACCCGCTGCTTGAAGCAACTGTGACTGTTCCTCAGAGAGCGCCACAATTTCAGCCTGGATTTGCAGTCGCCTTGCAGGAGTCGCAGTCTTTAGCTCTTGCACTAATGCGTACTGTTCCTGCAAAATGCCAGTCATCCGAGCCTCTGGCGATAGTTGTTTAGGCATAGCAATCATTAAAAGCAGCGCTGTTGGTATCAGCTTTATTGTAGTTTTTAGTAGATGAGCTTCTAACGGCAGTAAGCTCCTTCTACGGCTTGAGTAATTATGCTGCCGTTTGAACAGGCAATGTATAGTTTGCAACACGTCGAATTACCGCATCTTGTCCACGCATACCATCTGGTGATCTCGCCACAAGCTTTAGCTATTTTCACCCCATTAATTGTAGGTCGAATAGCTTGAACAGCAGGTTTAACGAAATCAGGTTGAGGAGGAAGACTGTTTACAATCAACCCTAAAATCATGACGCAATGCACCCTTATTATATAATTACCTTAATTCACTTGCGTATCAGGAAAAAACTCCAGACACACCCCAGATTGATTTTCCTAGATCTCAACTGTTATTAGGTATAGGTATGAGACCCCCTATACCCATAAATTCTTAAGGTCGGTAACATAGTATGACCGAACAAATTAACACAATACATTCTCCACGTAGTCTCTGTTTTTATCCAACTGTTGAATGGGCAACAGCAGAACTTTTGCCAAGGCTACCCCTAGAACATGGAGACGTAATTCTAGATCCTGCAAGTGGAGAGAATGCGATCGCTAAAGTGATTAAAGATTTTTCCAATCGCATTCATGTTTTTAGTAATGATATTGACTCTAATCAGCCAGCAGATTTTAACTTTGATATGACTTTAAGAGAGTCATGGAAATGGATAGAACGCAGTACAGGTGGTTTTGATTGGGTAATTGGTAGTCCGCCGTTCACGTCTGCACCACCTCCAGGTAAAAGGAGAGGGAAGCCAATCGTGCATTTATTTGTACAGATGGGGTATCAGTACGCTAGAAAAGGGGTTATTTTCCTATTGAGTAAATCCTTTACAGAACCAGTTAAAGATCGGCGTTCTTGGTTACAAACTTATAGCCATGAACAGTTTATCGAACTACGTTTAGAACGGATTCGGACAAGCTACGATGCTTATGGCAAAAGGATCAGCAGTACCGATGAAGTTGCCTGCGATTGGTATGGATGGCAACATGGGCATAGTGGTGGCTTTGTACCTGAATATATTTGGAGATAAAGCTAAAAGTAACTGTAGGCGTTCGCGAAGCGACTTTTGAGGAGTAAAGATTATCGCACTTTTTTCCATTGCAAATATCTGTAAATGCTATTCACTAGGCAGCTAATAAGGCAAAATTACAATTACCTTAAAAAAATAGCTTTTCTTCCTATTGTTTTAACTAAATATTGTAGATAAATAAATAGCTTGGAAGTGGGAAATGTTGGGGATATTTCTGCTCAATAGCATTAAACAGTTTTCATAAAAAATATTTCAATTAATTTTTAGCGGTGCTTAATCTTAATGCTATGTACACAGTTAATGATTTAACAATTATACAGGAATTTGTCAAAGGCAAAAGACAATTTTTATCTAATTCAAATTTGTGTATAGAAGGTGATTCTACCAAATCCCAGTTGTTTTCAACCAGCCAAAAGTTAATTGCCATCATCAGGGTAGTTAATAACGTACGTTCAGCTTTGGTGCGTCAAAAATCTGAATATTGCGAGATATTAGAGCAAGTTCTCCAAAAAAGTAGATTTATCCCCATTAGTACAGAAAAAGAAGGTTTAATCGCCTACGAGCAACACGAAATTCCTTTAGGTTATACCTTGCACTATACACAAGCCGTTAAGGTCTGGGAAGCTTGGTCTCCTCGTCAAAAGCAGGAGATAAAGCATGATAGCCGACTGGATATCTTAATGTTTTTTCATAAAAAATGGCATCCCATTAAAGAAATGAGCTTTGAGCAAGACAGACTGTTGCTCAAAACTTTATATAGCCAAATCAACCTAGATAGTCAACAACAGGTTGTTTGGGTTTGTAAATCTCATCAACTGATAGTTAACAAAAATTTAAATTTAATAGATAATTACTACCAACAATCATTGCCAGCAGAGAATGGCACTGTTTATCCAAGTTATTCAGAGAATCGTTATAGAAAAAATTTCCTAACTCAAGAAAACAGTAATTTTATACAGTCGCAAGCCAAAGCTGCTGTTAATCAGCCAAAACTAGAAGTTGTTAAAGTGCAGCAACTTGAAAAGCCTACACCCGCGACGAATGTGGTGGAAAATTTAGCTTTTGCTCAAGATAATTTTGCTACAAAAATACATTTATCTCCCAATGAATCTTGTTCTAATCAATCTCTGGCTGAAAACAAAGTAATTCTACAACATTCTGGTAATAACAAGATGGATAACAATTTAGATACTTCTAATGAGTGTCAAGTTTATTGTTTCAATCCCAAAAAAAAATCCAATGAGATAGGTGATAAAAGTTATGTATTAAAACTATCGGAAGGTCGGCTATACATTAAGACTGCAATAGGAGAAATAGTTGTTGAAGGTTCCGATTACAACTTTAAAATAAATCTCAATAACCCTGATTAATTAGTTTCCTGAATTGGTATAATCCTTAATCATTTATTGAGAAATTGGCACTTGGTTAAATTGTGCTGTTTTTGGAACAAAAATATCTAAAGTACTAACTTTTTCTGGCAATCTCAACCAAACATAAGCATCTGCTGATGCACCTTTGGCGATTTGAGATATATCGACTTTTTCTGTTGAATGTTTGGAAGCATCAACAGCTTTGTAGGTTTCGCTAGTATTAGGGTTACGGGCGATTGTCTGACCAACTTCAATATAGGTAGGTTTTTTTAAATCATTGGCTTGAGAACGAATACGCATCTGCACATTGACGACATCTCGATTACCTGTTTGTGGGTCTTCAATGCGCTTAACTGAAAGTAATTCTACTTGAGCTTGATTGGTTAAAGCAGCTTGTACAAATTGACCAGGTTTTATTGATGTTGTCGAGGGTTTTGTCTTAAGCGATGCAGTTGTTGCTGGTGCAGTAGAAGCTTTAGGTGAAGGGTTAGCTGTAGCGATGTTATTGTCATCACTACTTGATTTAGGTGACTGATTAAGAGATGTTCTATTAGGAGTTGCAGGGGCAAGTTTTTCTAAATTACCAGCAGGATTAATATTTTGCCGGATTTCAAATACTTGATAAACGGCAAAACCACTAGCCATTAAAGCGAGGATGGATAGTGCTACTGCTGTACCAGAGAGAAATGTACTCATAGTTTTGTTAATTTTAGTTTGCAGTTGAGCCAAAGGGTTTTAGTTTATATGGTTAGTAGCCACAAGTATCACAAAAATTTTTCGCCATGATTGCTGAGTATGCGATCGCAGTAATTTATTGTCAACCCACCACGCAATTCGTGGTGCAGCTACTATCGCATGAAATTTACACCTTTAATATCAGAGTTCCCATCGCAATTTTATATTTGAGCATTCTGATTTTAACCCTGCTAATCGTGTGGCTAGTTCAATCTCAACGCATTAAAGTTGCTCACGCTGTAACAGCTAGTCAAATTAAGGAACACAACCTTGCAGCAGAATTAGCCTCAGTTAATGAAGATAGTTTCCGTTTGCTAGTTGAGGGAGCCAAGGATTACGCTATTTTCCTGCTAGATACCAAGGGATATATTATCAGTTGGAATGCAGGAGCAGAACGTATTCAAGGGTATCTAGCCGAGGAAATTATTGGCAAACATTTTTCTTGTTTCTATCTTGCGGAAGATGTGGAAAACGGCAAACCCTATTTCGAGCTAGAGATAGCGACCAATGAAGGAAAATATGAAGAAAAAGGTTTACGTATCCGTAAAGATGGCTCACGGTTTTGGGCTAATGTTTTAATTACTGCCTTAAAAGATTCCTCTGGAAACCTACGCGGTTTCTCCCAAGTTACTCAAGACATTACGGAACGCCAAAAAGTTGAAGAGTTACTTAAAGAAAGTGATGAGCGTTTTCAGCAAGTAGCAGAAAATATTCATGAAGTCTTTTGGCTTTCCAATCCCCAGAAGTCGAAAATGATTTACATTAGTCCGGCTTACCAAGAGATTTGGGGTCGGACTTGCGAGAGTTTATATCAAAAACCAAACTCTTTTATAGATTCTATTCATCCAGAAGATCGTGAAGGTTTTTTAATCCAACTGTTGCAACATCGTTTAGGAAAGTATTACGATGCTACCTATCGGATTATTAAACCGAATGGAGAAGTTCGCTGGATACACGATCGCGGTTTTCCCATTAAAAATAGTTCAGGAATTGTTGAGCGTGTTGCTGGTATTGCAGAAGACATTACTGATCGTAAAACAGCAGAAGCAGAAATTTACAAAGCGCTACAAATAGAGAAAGAACTCAATGAACTGCAAGCCCGCTTTATTACTACAACTTCACACACTTTTCGGACTCCCCTCGCGACTATATTATCTGCTACTGAGCTATTAGAACATTACGGACATAAATTTTCGCCAGAACACAAACAAAAATTATTTGATCAAATTAAAAACACAGTTCAAGAAATGACTCAAATATTAAACGATATTCTGATCATTAATAGAACGGAAGCGGGAGAACTAAAGTTAAAAACTGCACCCCTTAATCTAGAAAATTTATTGCAGTATATTGTAGAGGAGATGCAAATAATTATGGGAGTAAACCATCAAATCAGCTTAGTTCATCAAGGAAATTGTTCAAATGTGGTAATGGATGAAAGATTACTGTGGCATATTTTTTATAATTTGCTCTCAAATGCGATAAAATATTCTCCAAAAGGGGGAAAAGTGCAAGTCCAACTAATTTGTGAAGATAGACAAGTTATCTGTAGTATTCAAGATTCCGGCATTGGCGTTCCTGATGAAGAGCAAAAGTTAATCTTTGAGCCATTCCACCGAGCTAATAATATTGATAATATCCCTGGAACAGGTATGGGACTGAGCGTAGCTAAAAAGTTTGTTGATTTACATGGTGGAAATATTACTTTAGAAAGTAAAGTTGATGTAGGTAGCAGATTTGTCGTTACTATTCCTTTTAAATAGTAGAGTATTAAAAATTTTGCATTTCGAGCAGCTTGATTAATTTGAGAGTTAAACTCTTAAGGTCTATACTTGGAGTGTTGCAGTAGGCTAAAGATTCAGTGTAAGCTGGTGTGTTGATATTATGCTTGTGTTGAGCTTTACTTGGTAGTTTCACCTCAGCACTCTTTTCCAATGAAAGAAGAATATACTAAAGAGCAACTAATCGAGGAGTTAGCAGCAGCGCGTCGGCGGATTGTTGAATTAGAAGCATTAGAAAATAGATTAAAGCTGGTAGAGAATGAGTTACAGCAAGAGCGAGACTTAGTTGGGAACCTGCTGGATACAACTGATAGTTTAATCAATAACTTTGTAGGAGCGGTGCTTGATATTGCTAATACCTTAGTAGTGGTATTAGATCCAGAAGGGAGAATTCTCAACTGCAACCCGACATTTGCGAACGCTACGCTTTATTCTTTGGCTGATGTTAAAAACAAATACCTCTGGGAAATTTTTGATACTTCTGAAAATTTAGGTCAACTACAAGCTGCTTTTAAAAAAATTAAAGCAAGGTCAACTGGTCATGCCAGAGAATGCTTTTGGAAAAGAAAAGATGGTAAGCCTAGATACATCTCTTGGTCTCATATAAATATCCAAAACCCTGATGGTTCGGTTGCTTACATTCTGGGTACAGGTGTTGATATTACTGAGCAAAAACTGGCAGAAGCGGAAATAATTAAATCTTTACAAAAAGAAAAAGAACTTAACGAGCTAAAATCGAGTTTTATTTCAATTGCATCTCACGAATTTCGTAACCCGCTCACTGCTATTCTGATGTCTGCTGAAATCCTAGAAAATTTTAGCAACCAGTTGAGCGAAGAGAGAAAAAGAGAAGAGTTCCATCGAATTAAAAATACTATCACCTCACTCACTGATTTGATGGACGATATTTTGGTAATCAGTAGAGCGGAATCGCGATTTCAACAGTTCAATCCTAGCTGGTTAGACATAAAAAATTTCTGTGAGGAGATAGTAGAAGCAATACAGAGAAGTAGTAGCAGCAAGCATAAAATTGTATTTACCAGTAAGGGCATCTCTAATTTAGGTTATATAGATGAAACTCTGCTGCACCACATTTTGAGTAATTTGCTATCTAATGCTATTAAATATTCACCGGAAGAAGGAACTGTTTATTTTGATCTCGATGGTCAGGGGGAAGAAGCAATATTTAAAATAACTGATTCCGGGATTGGTATTCCTCTAGAGGATCAAAAACTGCTTTTTACTTCTTTTCATCGAGCTAGGAATGTTCGTAAAATTCAGGGTACAGGTTTAGGTTTATCAATTGTTAAAAAGATGGTAGAACTACACGGGGGTGAAATTAGTTTTGAGAGTCAGGTGGGAGTAGGAACAACTTTTACAGTGACGTTACCTTTAACAATTAACAATTATCAATTAACAATTAACAATGACGGAGTTTAATTTTAAATTTAACTTTGTCCATCTATTTATAAAAATGTTTAATCACATCAAACTGATTTTTCGGATAGGCTAGTAATACTGCTTATGTAGGGCAGAGTGTTTGCGACAATATCAGCAGCATATAGTAGATAATTGAGATTTAATCAGTAGAGGTTTTACTTTTGTTTAAGCATTGGACATTGTGGGCTGCTAAGAGTAAACCTCTTAGTGTTTTGCTACTATTTATGATAGTACAGGGAATTACTGGGCAAAGAGCGATCGCACAAAAATCAGCTACTTTGCCTTCTAGTTTAATTGCACAAAATTCTACTGGTAAGACTCAATCTCCACCAGCAATTTGTTCTGCACAATTGGGAGATGCTATTGATGCAGTAATCAACCGTCCGCAGTTTCAACGCTTTCGCTGGGGTATATTAGTTGAACCTGTGTTTGGTACAGGAACCTTATATGCACGCGATCGCGATCGCTACTTTATCCCCGCTTCTAATACCAAACTATTCACCACAGCCGCAGCATTAACTAAGTTAGGCTCAAATTACCGCATTCGCACCTCTATTTATAACGCTAGTAGCGATCCAAATATTAAATCTTTGCGGCTTGTCGGACGAGGCGATCCTAGTTTGACGGATGAGCAATTAAAAGCATTAGCACAACAACTAAAGCGTCAAGGTTATGATCAAATACAACAGCTAGTTGTAGACGATGGTTATTTTCAAGGCACGCAACTTCATCCCAGTTGGGAATGGGAAGATGTGCAATATTACTATGGCACAACTGTTAACAGCTTAATTGTTAATCAAAATGCGATCGGGCTAACGATATCGCCCCAAAAGCCAGGACTTCCTCTTAAAGTTAGCTGGAATGACCCAATTAGTGCTATTAGTTGGCAGGTAGAAAATAACTCTGTTACATCTGCACCAGGTTCAGAGTCATCTGTACAGCTAAACAGCTTTTTAGGTAAACCAGTATTGCGAATTTCAGGACAATTACCTGCTGATGCCCAGCCAAATTTACAAGCAATGGCAGTTATTGATCCTGGCACAACTTTTTTACGCCACTTACGAGTAGCTTTAGCAGGGCAACAAATTAAAGTTGCTAATACACAAGTAGTTTCTACTAATAATACTGATAATGCTCAGGAATTAGCAGCAGTTGAATCTGCACCAATTGCTACTTTGTTAGCCGAAACTAACCAAAATAGTAATAATTTGTACGCCGAAGCTTTGCTGCGATTATTAGGTGCGACTAATAAGGAATTAGCAACTAATAATCAAGATACTGCTGCAATAGGTTTAGCTACTGTCAAACAAACATTAACTAATTTGGGAGTTGCTCCAGAAAGTTATAAATTAGTGGATGGTTCTGGGTTATCGCGTCATAATCTAGTTAGTCCGAATGCGATCGTCCAAACTTTAAAAGCTATGGCGAAATCGCCTTATGCAGAATATTATCGAGCATCTCTACCCGTAGCTGGCGTTAGCGGTACGCTAAAAACTCGCTTGCGTGACACTCCAGCACAAGGAATTTTGTTAGCTAAAACTGGAACAATGACGGGAGTTGTAGCTTTATCTGGGTATCTTAACGCCCCAATTAATCAACCTCTAGTTTTTAGCATTCTAGTCAATCAATCAGACCAATCTGCATCTGTAATGCGCCAAGCTATGGATGAAATTGTGCTGCTATTAACTCGTGTACGTACTTGTTAAGACTTTATAGTAGTTTGTACGGACATACTATATAAGCAAAACAACACGCGGGCAAGATGCCCGCACTACTTATGTGGTTGCCTTAAATGTAGAGGCACGCCTTAGCGGAGCTATTGGCGCGTCTCTAATTCCCGTATATGTAGTGTGACCATCTTGGTCACTAGGGCTTACTAATTAGTACGTGCCGTCGTCTTCATATTCTGGCTGTTTAGTTTTCTCAGGTATATTTAGCTTAGGAGCTTTGTAAGGCTGAGGCTTAACATCTTCTCCCCAAGCATCGCCTTCTATTTCGTCTTCATAGTCGTAATCATCCTCGTAAGTTTCGGCTTCAGCATACGTACGTTGTGGGTACTGAGGTTTTCTGGAGGTATCTGTTGATGCTTCACTCCAGTTATCTTCTTCTACGTCCTCTTCATAGTAAATTGATTCAGACTGGCGACGGCGAGGTAAGGGCTGTGGTTGGGGTTCTTCCCAATCATCATCACTCCAGGCATTTTGAGTAACAGGCGTAGCAGTACGAATGTTGGTGGGCGTGCGAACAGGAATACCAGTTCCTAATTGGTTTTCAGGTTTGGCGCTAGGAGTAAAGTAAGCTTCGTCTTCTTCGCGTTCCCAAGGCGCTTTGCCAAGTCCCAGGCGCTCTAGAACACCAACGGTAAGTTGGTTCATGCGTTCTTCTGCGCCTTCAAATACAATTAAGCGATTGGGGCCACTGCTGACGATTTCATCAACTGGCAACTCGTAGGTACTTAGAACTTGCTCAGGAATCAACGGCATTCCTAAAGAAGCGATGATTAAAGAGGAAACTTGACCGTCATCGCTGTTGAACTTGAAGCCACGCACACGTCCGAGGAGTTCTCCTGTTTCAGTAATGACTTCGCTGCTAATTAAGGTGCTGTAGGCATCAACGTCAATATCTTCAATAACGTTGTCATCATCAACTAAGATGACATCACCCCATTTACGAATGCTGCTAAGGAGCAGATATCGAGGCATCCCAGCTATCGAGATCAGGTTGTCTCGTAAACCGAGTGCTACAACCTCCCGTCGGTCAATGTCCACCAATAGCTCCTTAACGACTCCCAAGCGTTTGCCAGTGTCGCGGGTGATAACTTGGGTATTTATTAAATCGGAGCGGTAACGGATTTGTTCAGATCTCATTGCAGGCAGAATCCTGATCTCGAATTCTATTAGTTATCAATAATAATCACATCATAGTTTCCAAAAATTTATGCCAATATTGCACTGTTTTTGGTTTGTGAGTTTTACCTCACTGGCTGAACTAGACAACCTGTTAAGCTATATTCGCTTTTGTGTTGAACTTATTGTAGCGGATCGGTTCTAGAACAAACTCGTTAGGGTTTCTTGAATTCCTTGAGTTCTTGCTTGGTTAAAGCACCAATTTAAGATAGAAGTGCATCTCTGGGGCGGGGGCTGGAGAATGAGTGAGGTGTGAATTAACAAGACGCTGATCTAAATCTCCCCAGCTTCCCTGATGTCTAAATTAACAACTTTTAAGCTGATGATTCTTTTTATAAACGCCACTCACGATTCAAGTTTACGCAGTTGGGTAGAATCTGCAAATAGTCCAGATAGCGACTTTCCTATCCAAAATTTGCCTTTTGGTGTATTCCGATGTGGGGGTATTACTGACACCTCTCAGATTGGGGTAGCGATAGGCGATCGCATTTTAAATTTATCATCATGTAGCCAAGCGGGACTGTTCCAAGGACTGCCACAGCAAATACAAGAAGCAATTGTAGCGAGTTCCTTAAATTTGTTAATGGGTTTGGGGCAAACAGCGTGGTCAACATTGCGCGATCGCATCAGTAACATCTTACGCTGGAACGGTGAAACAACCTCGCCCGCAACAGCATTCCTCATCCCGATGTCTGATGCTGAAATGCTTTTACCTGCAAGCATTGGTGACTATACAGATTTTTACGCCTCAATTTTCCACGCTACAAATGTAGGTAAATTATTTCGTCCCGATAATCCTCTACTACCTAACTATAAATATGTACCAATTGCTTATCATGGACGCGCATCTTCAATTGTCACCAGTGGAACTTCTATTAAACGCCCCAGTGGTCAAACCAAGAAACCTGATGAACAAATACCTAGTTTTCGACCATCCCAACGTTTAGATTATGAATTAGAAGTAGGGTTTTTTGTTGGTTCTGGTAATGAATTAGGACAGCCTATTGCTATAGAAAAGGCTGAGGAACATATATTTGGATTATGCTTAGTTAATGATTGGTCTGCGCGGGATATTCAAGCTTGGGAATATCAACCACTTGGCCCTTTTTTAGCCAAAAGTTTTGCTACTACAATTTCACCTTGGGTAGTTACATTAGAAGCTTTAGCACCTTTTCGCTGTCCAGCTTTTCAACGTGCTGAGGGAGATCCTTTACCAATATCTTATCTGTCTGATTCAGATAATACCCAACTAGGGGGAATAGACATCACTTTAGAAGTTTTTCTTAGTTCACCACAAATGCGCGAACAAGGAATAGAACCTTTGCGCTTAAGTCGTGGTTCCTTCCAACAAATGTATTGGACAATAGCGCAGATGCTCACCCATCATACAAGTAATGGTTGTAACCTTCGCGCTGGAGATTTATTAGCTAGTGGAACAGTTTCCGGTGCTGAAGAAAGTACCCGTGGTTGTTTGCTAGAAATAACTCAAGGTGGTTCTAATACTATAGAATTACCAACTGGTGAAGTGCGATCGTTTTTAGCAGATGGAGATGAAGTTATTCTGCGTGGGTCTTGTGAGAAAGATGGATATGCGAGGGTGGGTTTTGGAGAGTGTCGGGGTCTGATTCGACTGAATACATAATAACTGATGCGCGATCTATGCCTTTTGGGGGGTTTTACCCCTGTTGCTATCAATCAATTTTATAAGTATTTTAGTTTTAATCCGCCAAATGCTATTGCTCGAAATTATTATTTCGGGACGCAATCAATATTTAGTAAAAATTGAATCAATCTTATGTACGACGAGCAAATTACTAGCTTTGTTCTAGGGCTAATTTATGCCTATTTTACTTCAGTTTTTCCGCCTCTAGTTATTCCAGCTATCGTGATTGTTTTCATATATTTTGTGAAAACTAATAGGGGTATTCAAGAATTATTATTTATGGTTGCTAAATCTAAATTTAAACCAAAGAATAGATATCAAGGGCAAAAAGTTATCCCCATCCCTACCAGCTTGAACAGATCACGTTCCCGAAGGCAGATGACAACCTACCGTTAATGTTATCGAAGCTGCAATTTAGATATCCAAAATTACTAGCGCCGTCCAGCCTTCAGCAGTTTTTTCTAATTTAAAACGATGTAATGTAACAGCTTTCACATCTACTCGCTGTTCGTGGCGATCGCGATCTAATTTCTCCCCGATCATTACCGCATTAAGTTGATGTTGTCCATCCTCCTCATAAATTTTAATTTCCTGTGTTCGTAGCAACAATAGTTCACTATCCTTGTAATAAACCAATTCTTGTAAAAAGTTAAATAATAATAAGTCTAGTTCATCATTTTCTATATGAAAATTGCGCGTTTCCTTGTGGTTAATTTCCTCGATATTTTCAATCATGGCGTTAATAGTTGCATCGCCTGATACTTGGAAAACTTCTTCTAAGGTGTTTCCCGAAGCTTGAAAGGCGATATCTGCGATCGCAATATCTTCTAAAAATTCGTAATTCATAATTTATTGCTCACACTCCTTGAAATGAGTAATAATTTCTTCTTGCTGTTTTTTAACTTGTTTACCGATAAAAACTAATTCAGTTCCTTCTTGTTCAAACAATTCTAAATCCCAACGTCCGGCTACATAATTAAATAGATAATTTCCGTCTGAAAATTTTACAAAACCTTTAGCACGGTAAATATCTTTTGTCAACGAATTAGCGAATGTTTCAAAACCAGTGCGATCGCACGTTGCGGATGTTGTATAAACAAAAGATTCAAACTCTGGTTGATGAACGTGATGTGGTTGCGGTTGCACCCGTTCTCGACATATCCCAAATAATAAATCTGGGTCTATTTCACAGCGTCGAGTATGAATAATTGAAGCAACTTCATTAAAACGATGTAACTTTTCTTCTATCGCTGCTAACTCATTTTCTGATACTAAATCAACTTTATTTAACAGAATAGTATCTGCTGATTCAATTTGCATTCGTGTTGTATGTCCAACTTGCGGATATCTCACCATTGCATCTGCATCAACAACGGTGACAACTCCATCAAGTCGCACTTGAGTTAAGCTTTCTTGAATATCAAATACTAGCGCGTCGGGTTCTGCAACTCCGGTAGTTTCTACAATAATATAATCGGGGTCAACAGTATCAATAATTTCATCAACAGCCGCTTCAAACTCACCTAATAGCGAACAGCAGACACAACCGCCGCCCAAATCTGCCATTTCGACATTTTTACCTTGAATAATTTTGGCATCAATAGAAATTTCGCCAAATTCATTCATTAAAATAGCTATTTTTTGATTAACTGTGTTGAGAATGTGACGCAGAAGCGTTGTTTTTCCACTTCCCAACGCTCCTGTTATAACTGTTAGTGGTGTACGAATTGGCATAACTATATTTAAAAATTAGTATTTATTATAGATATCCACTATTAATGGTATATCTTTATGATTGCTAGTCCAGAGCCATTACACATGACCCCGCAGAAGTATCTAGACTAGGAAGAACAAAAAACAATTAAATATGAATACATTTATGAGAAAAGCTGTCAATAGTTATATTTAAACTAGAATAAATAAAGCTCCGTCAAAATTTTTGAGGAAAGCTTATGCAACTAACCGACAGACGTGCTGATCGCGTAGTTTTATACAATATTAGTTGGCAACAATTTGAAAACCTCCTAATTGACTTAGGTCAAAGTCGCGCTGCCAGAGTTGCTTATGATAGCGGCACCTTAGAAATTATGACCCCCTTACCCGAACACGAGTATTACAAAGAAGTAATTGGGACTAGCATTCAAGATATTGCTGAAGAACTAGAAATCAACTATGAAAGTTATGGTTCAACGACTTGGAAGCGCGAAGCTCGTTTAGCGGGAATAGAACCTGATAACTGTTTTTATTTTCAAAATGAAGCTAAAATTAGAGGACGATTACAGTTTGATTTAAATCAAGATTCCCCTCCTGATTTAGCATTAGAAATTGACCTTACCAGTAAATCATTAAATCGCTTTCCGATCTATGCACGTTTAGGAATACCTGAAATTTGGTGTTACGATGGCAATTTAAAAATTTACCTACTGCAAAATGAAGATTATATTGAAGTAGAAAATAACTCTGTGTTTCCGATGCTGCGCGTGCAAGAATTGCCTGCTTTAATTGAGCAATATCGTCCAGATGGGAGACTTGCAGTGCGACAGGCTGTAAGACGTTGGGTAAGGCAGAAAAGATAAGATTGTTAAAGATGAAATTAATATATAGCGGTTAGCACTCAGCTATCCCTCTGTCAGCTTTTTTAAAAGCCTTTGTTACTAAGGCTTTCACAATAGGTTTTGTCCTAACTGCCTTGACGGTTGCTATACCTTTTATCTGTGCTACTGCATCTAGCTACCCATTTGGTTCATTAGACATCTCCGTTCATTAAATGTAGAAAATTATCCTGGTATGTCTCTACACGGGTTTTAGATAATGCACCTTTAATTTCTGGAGAGGTCTATTACCCTTTAATATTCCCAATTGGAGTTAATCGCACTACTTTTTTACTAATTCCAGCTAACTCCGCAGCTTCAATGACATCATCAATATCTTTATATGCTCCTCCTGCTTCTTCTGCAAGTCCAGAAAAAGAGGTACTGCGAACATAAATACCTTTTGCTTGCATATCTTTAATTAGTTGTTCTCCTTTCCACGTTTTCCGCGCTTTAGTACGACTCATTGTGCGCCCGCTACCATGTGCGGTACTAAAGAAAGTTTGATCGCCACTGGGTACACCTACTAATAAATAAGACCCAGTTTCCATACTTCCGCCAATAATAACAGGTTGACCGATATCTTGATATCTTTCTGGGACATCTGCCATACCAGGTGCAAAAGCGCGTGTTGCACCTTTACGATGTACTAATAGCTGCCTCTCTTTTCCATACACGAAATGACGCTCTAATTTAGCGGTATTATGGGCAACATCATAAACCATGTGCATTCCTAAATCTTCTGCGGAACGTTTGAAAGTATCCGAAAACACCTCACGAATACGATGTAAAATTACTTGACGGTTAGCAAAAGACATATTTATCCCGCATTTCATGCCAGAAAAATAAGCTTGACCTTCAGGCGAATTAAACGGCGCACAAGCTAATTCTCGATCTAAAATTTTGATGCCGTATTTACTCTCCATTACTTTGAGAAATACTTGCAAATAATCAGTAGCTACCTGATGACCAAAACCGCGACTACCACAGTGGAACATTACCACAACTTGATCGGGTTTAGTAATTCCAAACGCCTTAGCTAATTCTGGCTCAAAAATATTTTCTTTCTTAGCTACTTGAATTTCTAAATAATGATTACCCGATCCTAAAGTACCAATCTGATTAAAACCGCGATCTATAGCTTTATCACTAATTTTATTAGCATCAGCACCTTCAATGCAGCCGTTTTCTTCTACTAATTCTAAATCTTCTTCCCAACCATACCCATTATTGATACACCACTTTGCGCCTTGTTCAACTACTTGCTTAAAATCATTCCGTGACAGCTTGACAAAACCTGTGCTACCTACCCCCGCAGGTACTCTTTCGTATAACTTATCTACTAGCTTTTTAATCTGAGGTTTGACTTCTTTATAAGTTAGGTTAGTTACTAATAAACGCATTCCGCAATTGATATCGAAACCGATACCGCCAGGGGAAATAACGCCCCCTTCCTCGATATCCATTGCAGCTACACCACCAATGGGAAAACCATAACCAAAGTGACCATCAGGCATACATAAGGCATACTTAGTAATACCTGGGAGTGTCGCCACGTTGGTTACTTGGTCATAAACTGCGTCATCCATATCTCGAATTAATTTTTCTGTACCATAAATTCGGGCAGGTACGCGCATTCCTTCTTTATAGGAAGTTGGAATTTCCCAAATGGTGTCAGAAACTCGTCTTAAAACTTCAATTGGTGCCATATTTATACCAAGTTGCGTTTATAAACTTCTATGGGTAAGTGAAGAGTAAAGAAGAAAAAAATATAGTCTTACTAATTTAACGCTGTTTCTCTTCTTTTAATGCTTCTGTCCATTGGCTGATTTGTTCTGAAGTTAAATTACCTTGAGGATGCAGTCGCGCATCTTTATATCCCCAGTGTTCAAGATCAATGAAGTATTGTAAGGGAGCTAATAATGTACCTTGGCAAATTTTATCTTGTGGGGGAGGTGTATTAATTTCAGTTTGTACACGCTGTAATAATTCCTGCATAACCCAATTGGGAATGCGCGATCGCTCCCCAGGGTAAATAAACCCAAATAAAATTAAATGACTGAAAAGTATCCGCCAATTTTTATCAAAACGTTTTAATAACCGCTCCCAATTTAATATTTCATTACATTTAAGAATCATGTGAGCAATATCTGCGCCATCAAAGCGATCGCGTGCCATGACAAACGCCTTAGAGCAAATCATTTCTTCGGCTGGACAAATCTTAACTGGAATACCTAAAACTTTGGCATCAACCGCATATTTAAACCACTCATCATCAACGGTATCAACCCCATTTGCTGAATTAAAAATAATATCTACAAAATCATCACCATAGCAAGCTTTAGCTAACCAGTGAGGCGAGTGAATATAAGTTTCGTAACCTTTGCTGGCGAATAGTGAGAGAATGCGATCGCAATCCTCTGGAAGCACAAAAATATCTATATCTTTGGTTTGGCGCTTAATTCCTGTAAAGCGTTCAAAAGCAAACGCACCGCCTACAAGGTAGGGTATTCCAGAAGCATTTAAAGTTTTAAGCGTTTGGCAATAAAATTCGCGGGTTTTGGGATCGAGTTTAATTTCGTTAAGTACTTCCGTTTGCATAATAATTTTGGCACTAATGAATGCCTTGATCTATTTATTCATCAAGC
Organism: Oculatellaceae cyanobacterium; assembly: GCA_036702875.1. Classification (GTDB taxonomy): domain Bacteria; phylum Cyanobacteriota; class Cyanobacteriia; order Cyanobacteriales; family PCC-9333; genus Crinalium. Next base: position 124,039 of record DATNQB010000025.1, read on the forward strand.
TAAAAAAGACTGATTTTTCCAGTGATCCCCATCATCACCGATAAATTAGGTAGTTATCCTCAATCTCTAGAGCGAAACCCAAGCAGTAATCAACGCAGTTGAGGCTAAAAGAATGCGTCGAATGAGGTATGAAAGTACTGCTACTGACTGAGCATTATTAAATACAGTTATCAGGCGTATGGTGAAGGATAAGCGACACGCCCGAAACTGAACCAATAGCCAACCGCTAGGAGGAAATACTAATGGCAGCAACTAAGGATGTAGTCCGCATAGCCGCAGTTGGAGACATCCATTGCACCAAAACATCACAGGGAGAATTACAACCGTTATTTACACAAATTTCTGAAACTGCTGATGTGTTGCTGCTGTGTGGTGACTTAACCGACTATGGACAAGCTGAAGAAGCAGAAGTTTTATTACAAGAATTAAAAGCCCTCACAATTCCTACTGTAGCTGTATTAGGCAACCATGATTATGAATGCGGCAAAGTAGATGAACTTAAACACATTTTGTTAGATGCAGGTATAAAACTACTAGATGGGGAAGCTTGCGAAATTGCAGGTATTGGCTTTGCAGGCGTAAAAGGTTTTGGAGGCGGTTTTGGTGCTAGGGCATTAGGCGCTTGGGGTGAAAATGCAATTAAAAAATTTGTCCATGAAGCTGTCGAAGAAGCTTTAAAACTAGAAGCAGCTTTAGCGAAATTAGAAACCGATCACCGCATTGCTGTTTTACATTATTCTCCTATTCAAGAAACAGTTGAAGGAGAACCACTAGATATTTATCCGTTTCTTGGTTCCAGTCGTTTAGAAGAACCTTTAACCCGTTATTCAGTTACCGCAGCATTTCATGGTCATGCCCATCACGGTCATTTAGAAGGGCGCACCAGTAGTAATATTCCTGTATATAACGTGGCGATGCCACTAATGAAAAAAGCATTCCCTGAGCAACCGTATCGCTTATTGGAAATTCCTATGACCGATACTCCGAAGGAGTCGCTTCGCGATCGCACTTACGCTTAAATTTATGTCATTACTCACTGCGTCATTATTAACCAGGGACTCAAGCCCCTGGTTAATAACGTAAGTCAGTTAAGAACTCAAGGAAAAAGCCATGCGAGAATTTTACGTAATCATTGAACGAGATGAAGATGGCTTTTATATCGGAGAAGTTCCTCAGTTAAAAGCCTGTTATAGCCAGGGAGCAACAATAGATGAGTTGATGGCAAATATTAAGGAAGTAATTGAACTCTGTTTAGAAGAGGAGGATAATGATAAATTACCGGAGTTTGTAGGCATCCAAAAGATAGTAGTTTAATGCCAAAACTCCCTGCTTTGAGGGCTAACACAGTTATTAATGCCCTGGAGAAAGTTGGCTTTCAGGTGATTCGACAAAAGGGCATTCATCTACGAATACAACATGAGGATGGACTACGAATACAACATGAGGATGGACGAGTCGTAACAATACCTGTTCATCCCGGCAAAGACATCGGTAGAGGTTTACTAATAAAAATATTACGCGATGCCGAACTCACAAAAGAAGAGTTTATATCGCTGCTTGAATGAGTAAGATAGATTCACCGAAAAGATGGGTAATCAATAGGTTGGGTAGAATGCAGTGAAACCCATCTAAATTAGACAACAGTAAAAAGGGGATCTACATGGCTAAGAATAACAACTATTTTATAGAGTGGAAGAAGTAATGATAAGTGCGATCGCACATTAGAGGACACATCGGGTGCTAATTCTGTTCTCCTTCACTCTATTTATCAGTGCATTTCTACTCTTTTGGGTACAACTGATGGTAGCCAAAATGATTCTACCTTTATTAGGTGGATCGCCGTCAGTCTGGAATACCTGCTTATTTTTCTTTCAAACTACATTATTACTTGGTTATGGATACTCCCATCTCACCACGCGCTGGTGGGGTACACGCCGTCAAGCAATAATTCATAGCTTTTTACTCTTACTACCAATAGCCTTTTTACCCATCACAGTTAGTAAAAATATCATTCCTCCTCAGAATAGTAATCCTATCATCTGGTTACTAGCATTATTATTATTAGCTGTTGGTTTACCTTTCTTTGTAGTTTCTACCAGTGCGCCTTTAGTCCAAAAATGGTTTGCTAATACCAGTCATCCAGATAGCAACGATCCGTATTTTCTGTATGCAGCGAGTAATTTAGGCAGTATTTTAGGAGTATTAAGCTACCCCATCTTAATTGAACCTAATTTTACCCTTACCCAGCAAAGTTGGTTATGGGCAATAGGTTATGGTTTGCTAATTTTACTAATATTTGGTTGTGCAATTTGCTTGTGGAAATTTCCTAACGCAAAAGAAACTACAAGCGAAAATAGCAAAAATATTGATAACCAACCTAATATATTATACCAACAAACAACTACTTCTAATCTCCCCCTCCCCGTTAACGGGAACCCTGCTGGGGGGTGGGGTTCTACCCCTACGCCTCCATCCATTCAACAACAAGCACAGTGGGTAGTGCTATCTTTTTTACCCTCAAGCTTACTATTAGGAGTTACTACTTATATAACCACAGACATTGCAGCTATCCCGCTTTTATGGGCTGTACCATTAGCTATTTATTTGTTGACATTTATCCTAGCTTTTTCCCCTGCTATTAAACTACCCTATCAAACTTTAATAGGGCTTCTACCTTTATGGATAACAGCGCAAATAATTGTATTTTTACTTCAAGTTATGAAACCGATGTGGTTATGGCTACCATTTCATCTGATCGGGTTCTTAATTATAGGTTGTGTTTTTCACGGAGAATTAGCCCAAAGTCGTCCTAATACTAAGTATTTAACTACTTATTATCTGTGGATTTCAGTTGGTGGAGTATTGGGAGGGTTATTTAATGCGATCGCAGCACCTTTACTATTTCAATCCGTCCTAGAATACCCAATAGTTATGGTTTTCAGCCTACTACTACTGAGAACTACATTTTATCAAGCTGAAATTAATAACAGTAACTCTGAATTATTGCTTAAACCTCCAGCAGATTCATATTTAAAACTGCGTCAAACACTACCCATTAGTATAGGTTTGCTGCTAGGCACTTTAATAGTGGGTTTTTATCCAAAGTTGTTTATTACCAACTTACCAGGAATATTAATTACTGGCGGTATTTTTGTGGGAATATTTTATGCTTTTAAACTCCATCCTGTCCGGCTGTTAGTAGGCTTATCATTAATTTTATTAATTGGGCAGTTTTATATTGGATATATTGGTGGTATTCTAGATACTGAACGCAGCTTTTTTGGTGTATATCGTGTTTTACACGACAGGCAAAGAAACTTTAATAGCCTTTTACATGGCACTGTTTTACATGGAAAACAAAGCTTAGATTTAAATCGTCGCGACGAACCATTAACTTATTTTCATCCTACTAGCCCAGTTGGGCAATTATTCAAATCTTTCAAGGATGATAATACTGCTAATAATAAAAATATCTCTAAAATTGCTGTTTTAGGGTTAGGTATTGGCACTTTAGCAGCTTATTCAGAACCAGGGCAACAGTGGACTTTTTACGAAATAGATCCGAAAGTTGAAAAAATAGCTCGTGATCCCAATTATTTTACGTTTTTACAAGATTCAAAAGCGCCGTTTTCAGTGGTATTAGGAGATGCACGCCTACAAGTAGCTGATGCCCCTAATAATCAGTATGATCTAATTTTTATGGATGCTTTTAGTTCTGATGCAGTACCAGTTCATTTAATTACTAAAGAAGCAATCCAACTTTATTTAAGTAAGTTAGCGCCACAAGGTTTAATTGTAATCAATATTTCTAATCGTTATCTAAATTTAGAACCTGTATTAGGCGCTTTAGCAGAAAATTTAGGTTTGTCTACCCTGAGACAATTACAATTGAATATCTCTCCAGAAGAGAAAGAAATGGGTAAATCTTCTTCTCATTGGGTACTACTAGCGCGTCATCAAAATGATTTTGGTAAGCTTGTTAAAGACTCACGCTGGCAACCTATTCTAAGAAGTTTAAATGCACCACTTTGGACAGATGATTTTTCAAATATTTTTAGTGTTTTACGTGGTTTTAATAAGTGAAAATTGAGTATATTTGATAGCAACCACCAGAGCGGATATTGTGAATCTAACCAAAGATGAGTTGTTGCGATCGCGCTTGAACTCATTAAATATTTTCACATAGCAGGAGCTACAAAAAAAATCTAGTTCAGAAGTTTAGAATATTGTTAACTTTAGGGTTAACAATATTGAGAGAAGCTTTGCTAAAATGGATATTGTATTTAAAAACAACAAATTTGAAAAAGAGTGCAATAACCAAAGACTTCTAGAAAAAAAATATGGACAAGATAGAGCTAAACGCATTCGGCGACGGCTAGACGATTTACGCGCTGCTAGTGTGCTTGAAGATATGCGAAACCTCCCAGGACGATGCCATGAATTGCTTCACGACCGCGCAGGTCAGTTATCCCTTGATTTGGATCATCCATATCGGCTGATATTTGAGCCAGCAGACGAGCCAATTCCGAAAAAACCAGATGGTGGCATCGAGTGGACTAAAGTTACTGCGGTTATGATTATCGGCGTAGAAGATACCCATGAGTAATGCTATCCAGAACAGGTACACGCCAGACTACGTTTCGCCTCCAGGCGAGACGCTTGAAGAGATTTTAGAAGAAAGGGATATGACCCAAGCGGAACTGGCGGAACGCATGGGTAGACCAAAAACAACAATTAGCGAAATTATCAATGGTAAGGCAGCAATTACGCCGGAAACAGCGTTGCAGCTGGAGTTGGTGTTAGGTGTTCCAGCTAGTTTTTGGAACAACCGCGAAGGACTCTACCACGAAGCTTTAGCGCGACAAGAAGAACAAAAACGCCTAGCACAACAAGTAACGTCGCTTGATACAACAGCCTAAAGAATATGATGTAGTGCTTGGTGGCAGTGCTGCCACCCCGTCATCAGGGGTTGTGCTGGGAGGACTTGATGGCGTTAAAAGTCGTTTGGCAAGCGCGTCTGTAGAGGTAAGGGTGAGTGCAGTTAAAGATGCCTTTAATTATGGGGAAACAGGGATAGATTTAGTAATTCATGCTTTACAAAACTCTTCCGAAGAAGTACAGGACTGTGCTTATTTATTACTCAAAGAAAGGACAGAACCGAAAATTCAACAGGCGTTAAAACAGGTACATCCCTGGGAATTTTTGACGTGCATTTATACCATAAATGGGCATTCAGAAAGTGTTTGTTCTCTAGCCATCAGCCCAGATATTCAAACTCTTGTCAGTAGCAGTAATGACAAAACTATCAAGGTGTGGGATATCCAAACGGGAAATTTGCTGCATACCCTACAAGGGCATTCATACTTTGCTAATTCTGTAGTTATCAGTTTAGATAATCAAACAATTATCAGTGGCAGTTTGGATAATACTATTAAAGTGTGGGATATCAAGACGGGAAAATTACTGCGTACCCGACAAGGACATTCAGAAATTGTTAATTCTGTAGCTATTAGTTTAGATGGTCAAACATTTGTCAGTGGCAGTGATGACAAAACCATCAAAGTGTGGGATATCAAAACGGGAAATTTGCTGCGTACCCTACAAGGGCATTCACGCATTGTTAATTATGTAGCCATCAGTCCAAATGGTGAAGTTGTTGTCAGTGGCAGTAGGGACAATACTATCAAAGTGTGGGATATCAAGAAGGGAAAATTGTGGCGTACCCTGGAGGGACATTCAGATATTACTTCAGTAGCTATGAGTTTAAATGGTGAAATTGTTGCCAGTGGTAGTAGGGACAAAACTATCAAGGTGTGGGATATCAAAAAGGGAAAATTGTGGCATACTCTGGATGGACATTCAGACTATATTACTTCAGTAGCCATGAGTCCAAATGGGAAAATTGTGATCAGTGGCAGTGGTGACAAAACTATCAAGGTGTGGGATATCAAGAAGGGAAATTTGCTGCGTACCCTAGAGGGACATTCAGATTCTATTACTTCAGTAGCTATGAGTTTAAATGGTGAAGTTGTGATCAGTAGTGATAGTCGCCGCACCATCATGGCGTGGGGCGTTAGATAAAATAAATCTTAATAATTAATTAGTTAGTTCGACTGACCTTGTATCAATAATTAGTTTAGACAAATACTGGATTTCAGCGACGATGAGTTATCATAATCGCACCTAAACTATTAGAAAATTTTACATTAAGAGCATTGCCAAAAAAATTGGTTGAGGTCGTGCTACCCTGCGGTAGGTACAGGATGGCAAATATAAGATTACAGAGGTAAAAGTGTAATGCCAGAAAAACCCCAACAGCCTAGAAAATACGATGCAGTGCTTGGTGGTACTGCCGCCACCCCCTCATCAGGTGTTGTACTCGGAGGACTCGACGGTGTTAAAACTCGCTTGGCAAGCGCCTCTGTAGAGGTAAGGGTAAGTGCTGTCAAAGATGCCTTGAATTATGGAGAAACAGGTATAGATTTGGTAATTCAGGCTTTGAATGATTCTTCAGAAGAAGTACAGGACTGTGCCTATTTATTACTACGGGAAAGGACAGAGCCGAAAATTCAACAGGCGTTAAAACAGTTCAAACCCTGGAAATTTCTGACGTGCCTCCGGTCAATAGAGGGGCGTATATCCGTCGATTGTTCTGTAGTCATTAGCCCCGATGGTCAAACGCTTATCTGTGCCACTGATATACATACCAATAATACCATTAAGGTGTGGGATATCAACACGGGAAGCTTACTGCGTACCCTGGAAGGGCATTCAAAGGGGGTTCGTTATTTAGCCATCAGCCCCGATGGTCAAACGCTTATCAGTAGCAGTGAGGACTGTACCATCAAGGTGTGGGATATCAACAAGGGAAGCTTGCTGCGTACCCTGGAAGGGCATTCAAAGTCGTTTAGTCCTATAACCATCAGCCCCGATGGTCAAACGCTTATCAGTAACAGTACGGACAGTAGCAGTGAGGACTGTACCATCAAGGTGTGGGATATCAACAAGGGAAGCTTACTGCGTACCCTGGAAGGGCATTCAAAGTGGGCTTATTATTTAGCCATCAGCCCCGATGGTAAAACAATTGTTAGTGGCAGTAGGGACGCAACTATCAAGGTGTGGGATATCAACACGGGAAGCTTGCTGCGTACCCTGGAAGGGCATTCAAAATATGTTCGTTATTTAGCCATCAGCCCCGATGGTAAAACAATTGTTAGTGGCAGTGCTGACACGACCATCAAGGTGTGGGATATCAAGACAGGAACCTTACTGCGTAACCTAGTAGATGAGGGGCCAGACGAGATTTGTTCTGTAGCCATCAGTCCAGATGGGCAGACGCTTCTCAGTGGCTATAATACTTCTTATACCCCTTATCAATATAGAAAAACCATCAGGGTGTGGGATATCAAGACAGGAACCTTACTGCGTAACCTAGTAGATAAGGTGCATGAACATGTAGATAAGATGCATGAACATTGCGTTAGTTGTTTAGCCATCAGTCCAGATGGTCAAACGTTTATCAGTGGCATTGACAAAACCATCAAGGTCTGGGATATCAAGACAGGAACCTTACTGCGTACCCTGGAAGGGCATTCAGGCTTTGTTAGTTCTGTAGCCATCAGTCCCGATGGTCAAACGCTTATCAGTAGCAGTAATGACCAAACCAGGAACATTAACTACCATTGTAACCAAACCATCAAGGTGTGGGGAGTTGGATAAAAGGATCTTTAAAAATTAATAAGTTGGGTTGAGTGAAACAGACTATAAAGTAGTAACCCTATTGTAATAATCACCTTACAAGTTCACCCCATTTAAGCCAGCAGTTCCAACAAATGTAGGATAAGAAACATGGCTGAATATCAAAAAGTTGAATACCGCATTGGCAAAGACGGCAAAATTACCGAAAAAGTCATCAATGCCACTGGCTCAACTTGTACTCAAACCACAGAGACAATTGAAAAAGCCTTGGGAGAAGTATCGTCTCAAGAATTGCTACCAGAGTATTACGAAGATTCAGAAAATCTCACAACCAGCGAAACCCAATCATTAAATCAAATGTAGAGATGGTGAATGTTTCATACCTTTAGTCACTTGCTGCTATGGGTCTTTAGCCTGCTAGGTTTAAGCTCAATTTTCCTAATCCTAATTAATATAGAAGAGACAGACACCGTGCATTTAAACTACGACGAGTTGTTGCAACTACGCATGAACTCAGTAGGAATTCCCACTTGGAAAGCATTGCAGGAAAAATCTGGTTTAGGTCGTACAACCCTACGGCAAGTACGCTCAGGTAAACTGATGCAACTCCAACTTTCCCAATTAAATCAATTAGCTACTGCTCTAAATTGGAATCTAGAAGAACTGCTACAAAACTTTGGGATTGAAGGAATACGTTCTTCAAACGAGCAACCTGATGATCCAGCAGTAATTCCTATAACAAATGCTAACGCATCTAACCAGCCAGAAATAGAAGAACTGCGTCAAGAATGCCTACGCTTACGCGAACAATTACAGCAGCAAAATATTGAACTAACAACAGAATTTCAAGAATCAACATTTAAACAAATACAAACACTGCTAACCAACTATCCCAGCTTACGACCGATGGTGCAGGTGAAACCAGAACTACCTGCTAAAAACATAATTTCCTTATTAACACCACTAGATAATTTACTCTTAACTTGGGGTTACGAATTAATTGGTCAAGCTTGGGAACAAGTAGAGTATGATCCCCAACTCCATCAACCGGATAACTCTGATATTCAACCAGGTGAATTAATTTATGTGCGCTTTGTTGGCTATCGGCAAGGAGAGCGCATTTTAGTCCCAGCTAAAGTCAGCCGTACACTACCAGGAGGTGCATCTTGACATCTGTTGCCATTGATTTCGGCACCAGTAACACGGTTGTCTGTACTTTAGATCCAGTTACACAAACTCCCCGAACTTTAAAATTTGATGGCATCTCGCGACGGTTTGAAGGAACCCAAGTAAATGTTGTGCCAACTTTAGCATTTGTGCAAGGGCAGAATAGTTTATTATTTGGAGAAATTGTGCGATCGCGCCGACTAGGATTTTCCCAACCAAAACAATACTTTCAAGCCTTTAAACGCGACTTAGTAGCAGAATATCAGCCTCCGGCGCGTCAGATAGAAGGTATAAACTATAGTGCCGAAATTGTCTCAGAACTGTTTCTCAAGCACCTTTGGCAGCAGTTATTACAACAGGGAATTGAACCGAGTCGGCTAATCTTTACAGTGCCTGTGGGTGCGTTTGAGCTATACCTAGATTGGTTTCGGGACTTTGCAGAACGTCTAAATGTCCCCCAAGTCCAATTAATTGATGAATCTACAGCAGCAGCACTTGGTTATGCAATTCAACAACCAGGCTCATTAGTTTTAGTAGTTGATTTTGGCGGCGGTACTTTAGATCTAAGTTTAGTACGCACCATAGCAGCTAGTGGTGGGCAGCAAGTATTACGGGCAGAAGTCTTAGCTAAGTCTGATGCTTATATTGGCGGTGTAGATATTGATGCTTGGATTGTTGAGGATTATTTACAACGAATTAATTCTTCACGGGATGCAGTCAAAGAGATCGGCTGGCTGAACTTATTAGAGTTGGCAGAACGGTTAAAAATTAACTTATCTTATAATAATGAAGCTACTGAAAGTTGGTTTGATGATGAAAATTTTATTGCTCACGATTTAAAGTTAAATCGAGATGAATTTGCAGAAATATTAGAAGCGCGTCAACTATTAGAACAAGTCAGACAATCTTTAGATGAAGTGCTGGCGATCGCAATTACTAAAGGAATCAACAAAGCCGATATTCAATACGTGCTGTTAGTAGGAGGTAGCTGCCTAATCCCCGCCGTACAACAATTAATTGTTTCTTACTTTGGGCGATCGCGCGTTAAGTTAGGTAAGCCATTTGAAGCGGTAGCACATGGAGCCTTAGCATCTAGCTTATTAGTAGAGATAGAAGATTATTTGCGACATGGCTATGCAATTCGTCTCTGGGAACCCTACGAAAAGCGACATACATATTTTTCATTATTTGACCAAGGTTGTAAATATCCCTGCCAACGTTCCGAACCTTTAACACTGCAAGTAGCTAAAGAGGGACAGCGAGAAATTCGCTTAGATATAGGCGAAATTGCTGCTGTATCAAAAGCCGAAGTAAACTATGATATTAATGGCAGAATGACCAGTAGCGAACTGCACAAACAAACTGATTTTCGTTCATTAGAAAGTGACCACGATGCAGTTTGTATAGCTCATTTAGATCCGCCTGGACAATTAGGTGTAGACCGAATTTCTGTGCAGTTTGAAGTGAATCAACAACGGGTATTATTAGCGACAGTGCGAGATTTGTTGACTGGGCGAGTGTTGGTGGAGAAAGGTGCGATCGCTAAACTAAAATAATTGGTAACAATCACAGCAGTTAGGATATTAGATTTATTGCTCTGGATCAGAATTTGGTTTTTTTATCGCAGATGTGAGCAGATAAACGCAGATTACGCAGATGTTAGCCAAGATTTTATCGTTGTGAATCGCTGATTGTCCGTTGCTATATAGAACCCATTTGACATCTTTTGCTGGGGTGCTTGGCTTTGAAGTAAGCCGTTACTTTGCGATCAATGATAGAGCCTGCTTAACAAGACTGTTTTTTGCAAGAACAGGGATAAAACCAGCTAGCTGCAAGGCTTTTAGTTTTAGGAATAGATTTCAAATGGGTTCTATACAAGAGAGCAATCGAATTTGGCTCTCTCTACGAGCTAAATTACAAATTTTATAGATTGATCGTCAGGATTTTTTTCTTGCTTTTTTTGTCGCTCAACACGACTGTATTGTAGGGTGATGTATCCGTTCCCGGCGGAATTGGCAGCTTAAAACTGGGGCTTTTATGATCGAGTTCACCTAAATCAATGCTTTTCGTTATATCGCCATCTGTTGCCAGATAAGCGGTAAGTTCGCCTTTATAATCTTCAATTAAAAAGTCTCTAAAGGAAACGACTTTCCCACCATCCTCATCTATACCAAGGATGACCGTACCGCTGAAAGTTACGCCTTTTCGTTCTTCATCAACCGTTGCCATTATGATTTCCGAAGGGTCTTGACCAGACATATCTGCCATAAACTTTTTCCTGGGCGAATTCTCAACAATTGAAAATGATTTTACAAGAGCGCTATGGGCGATCACAAAACTCTCAGGACGTATTTCTGCATCGGTCTTGCAAATGTATAGCCAAGTTACTTCTGGTTATAGAACCCATTTAATATCTTTTTTAGCTAGCAGCTAGTAAGAGTGAGCATCAATCTGATAAAACAAAGCTTGAGCTTGGCATTGGCACGAGCGAGTGTTCGGTCAAAATTTTTGACTAAACTTTTACATCGCTCCGCCCAAGCGTTTGACCTTTCAATAACCCATCTAGCAGCAACAGGCACAAAGCCAGATTTGCCAGTAGCTTCTTTTTCAGCTTTTGATGGTTTGGCTCTCTAGTTCAAATTGGATTTTAGTCATAATCTGGGGATAAATCTGCTTGAATAACCCATTTTTAACTCTGATCTGCTTGAATGCACCTAATTTCTGTTGATTCTACTCAATCACCAAAAAGATCTCAAATGGGTTCTATAGCGGTAGCCAGGGAGGTTAGGACATTTAATGGTTCTGAAACCATTGGTAACAAAGGCGCATGATTAAAGCTGACTGCTGATAGCTGACTGCTGACCGCTTAAACCCACCTACCTACAACCACTCTTACAGTTCCATCTTCTAAAACTTCTTCTTCCTCAACATTAAAACCTTGCTCCTGCACAGTCGTCATCAATGTCTTATGAGCATACTTATGGAGGATTGAATTAACAAAATCCTGTTGATTAATCTTTGCTCCCCAAAAGTCAGCTACTAATTCGTAATTTTCACCACTACGCCTAAACCCTAAATCATAACCATTATTCTGACGGATGACATATTCAGCATTAGTTTTGTTACCTTGATATCCCCGCACCGTTGTATTCTGCTCTACTTGATGCCCTAATTCTTGCAAAACTTGTTGGAGAATTTCGCCATTTTTAATCTGCACTTTGATAGTAGTAAAGTGGGACATATTAAACCTCCTTTAATCAACTTCTAGTGGACTAATACCGCGTTGCCGGGAAAACTGCTTCAACTCTTCAACAAGCTGGTTATCAATAGAAGCAGTTCTCGCCCCCGCTTGTGCTGCCCACCGTTTTAAATCTTCAATTTGGTGTCGTGCGATCGCAGCTAGTGGTACTGTTTCTTTAATTGAATGCAAAATATCCTCAGTCGTAAAGTCTCGACGTTGACCATTTTCTAAGAGTCCAAATGCTCGGTGCATAGCATCTATAATCACCTGTTCAATTTCTGCGCCACTAAATTCTGATGCACTTTTAGCTAATAAAGCTAAGTCAAAATCTCGCAGACGACTAGGGCGTAAACGTTGCAAATGTACCTTAAATATTTCCTGACGCTCTATTTCAGTAGGCAGGTTTAAAAAGAATATTTCATCAAATCTTCCCTTGCGTAACAGTTCCGCAGGTAATATCTGCACATTATTAGCTGTAGCCACAATAAACACAGGGCTGGTTTTCTCCTGCATCCAGGTAATTAAACTGCCAAATACACGCCGCGAAGTTCCCGAATCTCCATCTACCCCACTGGAGATATTTCCAAACGCCTTATCAATCTCATCAATCCACAACACACAAGGAGCCATTGCTTCAGCCAATTGAATCATTTGGCGTACTCGGCTTTCACTTTCTCCAACAATACCGCCAAACAAACGCCCTGAATCTAAACGCAGCAGAGGTAGTCGCCACTCTGAAGCAATTGTCTTCGCTGAAAGAGATTTACCTGTACCTTGAATCCCCACCAACAGCACACCCTTGGGATTAGGAATACCATAGCTTCTAGCTTCCTCAGTAAACCCATCAGAGCGCATCCGTACCCACCGCTTGAGATTCTCCAACCCTCCTACACTTTTGAGAGATTCCCGCGTCGTGAAAAACTCCAAAATTCCCGTTTGCCGAATTGCTTGTTGTTTTTGAGCTAGTACCCTGTCAATATCTGACTCATCCACCTGCTGTTTTGCCGCTAGTGCAGATGCTAATACCCGTTGAATTCTAGCTCGACTTAAGCCCTGACAAGCTTTTACCAATTGCTCCCGTGCTAATCCAACTACCTTGAGCTTATCTGGTACAACTAACTGCTCAATTAAATAGTTAATCTCTGCTACATCCGGTAGCGGAAAGTCAATTACCGTTACTTCTTCCGCTAATTCGGCTGGCAGTTCTAAAGCGTGACTTGTTAAAATCAGCGTTTTGCGACAGCGTTTGAGTTCCCGTGTGAGATTTTTTAATTCTCTTATTACAGGCGCATTTTCTTTACTATGAGGAGTTTTTAAGATGGGGTGCAAATCTCGCATGACAAACATCATCCCATCCGAAGCCTTAGCAATGCGATTTAAGGCTGCCATGACTGAGCCTTTACCATCGCCATTATCATTCCAGCCCCGTACAATATCCCACATCAACAATTGACGTTTTGGCGTTGAGTTTTCAGCCACGCGTTCTAAAACTTCCTCAACTGGTTCTTCTTCAGCAGCAACAATATAAAGTAGCGGGTAACGCGCTCTAATCATCAAATCTAGTTGTGATACCAGCGCCCCATGCGGGCTATTCTGCTTGCCTAGCACTGCATCATAATCTCTCTGTTGATGTGGTTGGTTTGTCATATTAAGTGACTCATTATTAATAGAGAAAATTTAGGTGCTAGTAGCAGTATTCAATAAATTATAAAATATTAATCTAACTTCTTCTCCCTATCCCCATTTCTCCCATATCTAGTTTCCTGCAAAGAATTACCAATACCTTGAATAATTCCCCGCACAATCAAACCAATACCACGCCCGATTACTTTAGTTAGTACATAAATCAAACCAGTACTAATAAAAGAAACGGTAGCACGTAAACGAGGCGCGATCGCATCACGAGCTTCTACCACTAAAGTAACAGCTAATTGTATACCTGTGAGTTGTTCTAATTCTTGCCTTCTCGGTGCATATATATAGACCTTTTTAATTCCAATATCACTTAAAACTAACAGATTATATCTACTTTCAAAAATAGCTACTGGCTGATTAATATACTGCTCTACGCGATACTTCCAAGATAAATTGTTGCGAAATCTACTAATTTCTCTTGTAGAAATTAAGCTGCGATTATAAAAGTTTTCCTTAATAACTTCAATATCAGCAAAATAATTTAGTAGTGGTTGTACAACTCCATTAGCAACTTGAATAATGAGATTTTCCAGTAATGCTTCTGTACGTTCCTTAGCTGCAAATGTTTCAGGAGCATATGCAGCATTATCAATTATTATGGGTGTCTCAAATAGCAAATAAGAAAACAACTCAGCAACCAACGGAATTTTATTTAAAATTGCTTCTTGGACAATACCAGCACTTTGTAGCAAAACATTCACTACTTCATACTGCCCATTGCCGATGGGTAAAGTGTAGTATTTACCAAAAAAATCGTTAATAGATGCTTGCCATAAATCTCTTAATACAACTGGTAATATCTGGGGTAGCTGATGAGGCTGAACTTGAGAATAACGTAATTCATCTAAAATCCCTTCTAATCGTTGCAAAATTAGCTCAAGTAATTCCTTTCTTTTTTCTAATCGCAAAATTTCAATTTCTAAAGGTGAACCTGTGAGGTTCTGGAGGGGAAATTGAAGTTTAACCCGCGTAGTGTCGAATATGCTTTTCTGGGGTAGATTTGAAGATTTTGTTAAATAATTTTGCTTACGGACAATCGGATTTTTTGCCCGATCTGCTGGTTGAGAATCAACTAATGGTAATTCAGTATTTTGTACTGGTTGTAAAATGACAACATCCGCAGGTAATAGCTGATTTACCAACCAACGCGCAGCTAAAAGTTCTCGCCTGCGTCCACTCCAAAACAACCAGTCTAAGTTTGAAAGATTGGGATTTTCTAGCTGAGATGTTACCTCAGCTAAAGAATTATTTATTTGCTGTATGCCGTTGCGACGGGCTTGATGATGCCAAGTTCTAGAATGTATGGTGGGGCGATCATAAATACCACTTGCCGTAGAATCAATTAAATTACTAGCAATTCCTGAGTCTTGGATACTGTAATTAATTGTTGGTAAATCATGCCAATACTCTTGACCTGCTAACAACTGGCGGATTGCTTGTACTAAAACATTAATCTCTGTACCTTTTGGACAATAGCCCTCAATACCTGCGGTTTTGACTGCTATTAGCTGGTCTGTTACTGACAGAGAACTAATTAACAATATTGGTAGATGAGGATACTGAGCTTTTAACTGTTGAAATTGTAGCTCTGCTGTGGGCTGATTTCGGCTTAAATTAAGTTCTAAAATTACCAGATCAACAGTATAGTTTTTAGCAGTAAGTTCTGCCAATGTTTCTAAAGCTGTTTTAGGGTTATCCGCTTGGGCTACTATTTGCAGGTCGGTAAAAGATGCCAAGGCTGTGCTTAAACCTAACCTAAAAATTGGGTCGGGATCAATCAAAATTAATTGAAAAATGCGATCGCTCATCAACATCCTCCTGTAGCGCTGTAATTTGGCTGCTGCATATATTCAATGTTGAGTGCGATCGCGCAGCGACTCCGCAGGAGTATCGCTTGTTTTTTATGGAATAACACCACCACCGATTCCTGGGATCAACATTAATGATCCCAATTTTACTGTGGCGGTAACTCATTGTTCGTTTCAGGATTGATCGTTAACGGCGAAGACCTGCGCGTTGGCGGTGGAGGTAATTCGGCTTGCCAGCGAGTGATCGCAGCTTGCGCTTGGTCGTACAAAGCACGACCAGGGCGAATTTGAGAAGCCGTTAAAATCGCCGATCCAAAACGCTCTTGTTCCGCTAAAGCATTGGCGGCATCGATCAGTGGTTGGTCTTGAGCTATTTGAATCTGTGTCATCCAGCCATCAATCGCTACTTGTGCTTCTGATGATAGCGCCCGACCATAACTAATTTTGGTGGCAGTTTCCACCGCAGCATTAAGATCCCCATTCTGGGCAAAAGCTCTTGCTAGATCCAAAATCGGTCGGTCTTCGATAACTTCAATCTGCTGATTCCACTGAGCAATCTCTGTTTGAGCGTCTGGGTGTAGTGGCTGACCAACAGCAATTTTACTGGCATTAGATATAGCTTTTTCTAAACTCTCCAGCGTTCCTTTTTGAGCCACCTGTCTAGCAGTTGCTAGGGTAGATCGATCCTCAATCTGTTGAACTGCTTTACGCCAAGAAGCTATTAAAGTTTGAGATTCTATCCTGCCTGGACGTTTGATCCCAATCTGTTGTGCTTGCTCAAGTGCCAGATTTAAGGTCATAGGTTGATCGAAACTAGCAACGGCATTAGCAACTTGCAATTGTATTTGGTCTTTGAGGTGAGATTTCCAAAGATTTTCTTTTGCTGTAGCTTCGGTGTAAAGAGGGCTGGAGGGCTTAATCTGACGCACGGCTGATAACGCGTCCAAAAATGCCAGGGGATTTTGCTTCACAGCTACTTGGGCAGCGCGGCTCAGATTAATCCAGTCTTGAGCTTCAGAGTAAACTGAGACATCTGCTGGTACTCCCTGAGCTACAGATACTACGCCCGCGAAATCTGAAGATTTATACATGGAAGCGGCAATATTTAACAAGCTGCGGCTCCATTTTTGCTTTTCAGCTTGCGCCTGCCCTTTGATATAGCTTTTGGGATCTACTTTAGTCGCCAGAGCGATCGCGTTTGTCAGTTGCTCAGGAGTACCATCTTTGGCTAAATCTTGCGCCTCTTGAAGTTGTTGCCAAGCTTGCTTTTCCATTGCAAGCTGTACCGTTAGTTGATCGTGTTTTGAAGAGCGCCAGTACTCAAAATTTGACTGTAATAGAAACTCTAGTTTTTTCCATGCCTCTGACCATTTTTGAGTTTTTACTGCTTGCTCAAATTGGCTAGTGATCTCTTCAGCTTGTTGCCATTGCCCCTGCCAGCTTTTCATAGCCGCTTGTGCTTGCGGATAAACTGGGCTATTTTCGGGAATTTTACCAGCAATTGCCAAAGCTTCTTGAAGATTACCTTGCTTTAGCCGTTGGAGTGCGATCGCCAACAGATTTTGCGACCAATTCCCCATCATCCGTTGAGCCTCATTGTACAACGGATGGTTTTCTGGCCAAACCTTGACTACATCAAGCGCCTTAACTAAGGAGTCTAACGAACCCGACTCAGCATCCATCTGAGCGCAGTACAACCGCTCGCTATCGGTTGCCATTGGTGATATTTGCTGACAATTCGGCAGTGGTGGTAACGTCGTTAGCACCAACATCCCCATGAGTCCTGTCCCCCCCAGTAGCAGGCTTACACTCAGCCACAATATTGACCAAGGCCCCAAATGAGGCAATCTTTCCTTAAGACTCTCTTTTGGGAGCGCATCAGTAGGAGATGATTTAGAGCGAAGTTGATTAAAATAGCCGGATATCACCGTTTTAGACGCATTAGCGTTCTTTTCCAGCCGCATAGCTAATGTGCGCCCCCCCTGCTTACGAAACAGTTCGGTCGCTGGGATAAGGATTCGGTGCAATTGTATTTTTGCCACGGATATACTCTTATTCCTAATAATACAGAGTCTCTTGTTTTTAATAAGACAGCTACTCTCCTTGAGCAACAGTCAGATGGAAGATTTCGTACTGAAACAGTTTACCCTACCTGTACTAGCAGCAAATGAATTTATACTCATTGCCAAGCTAGTGGTATTTACCTGAGCCTTAAATAAAGGCTGAATACCAAATCTTGATCAAACTTGCCTAATTGGAAATTAGCCGTTTCCCGCATCTTTACCATAAAATGTCAATGTCTGGGACGGAAGGCATTCCCCCCTATACTATGCTTGGCGGCAGTGCGATCTTTGCAGGCTACGAAGAGCGAAGATCGCGTAGTGTCCCAAAGGGAAGGAAGCGTCACCGATTAACGTGGTAAGTGCGCGTAGCTACCAGCCTTAATTAAGGTATTGGTACTAAATTTGACTGCACTAATTGCACAGTTTCAATTTTATTTTCTTAAAACTTTAGTTTAAATTATAACACTTGTAATTTTTTTTCTGCTGGTACTTTACCGAAAAACATTACCTTACTAATTAATACTTAACAATTCTCAATAACCAATTACCCATAACCGATGATCCATGACCAAAAAATGACCTAAAACCGCCACAGATACGATTACAAAATTTTTAACTAACCATTATTAGCGGGATGTTGAAGTTTACGATAACCAAAAAAATCAATCCGGTAATCTGTAATTTTTACACCTGTTTGTTCTTCAATTTGCTCAATCAAATCCTTAGGCAATTCTACATATATATCTAATATTTGGTTAGTGTCTACGCAGTTGATGTGACTGTGAGAATCACTGACGTTACCATACAAACGCCCATCAGCACGCTCAACACACTCAATAATTCCGTGGCTCGATAATGCTTCTAAATTTTGGTATACAGAAGTATGACCAATTTCCTGACCTTGCTGATTTAGGCGATCGTAAATTTCTCGTGCTGACAAATGCTCTTTAACTTGCCAAAGCAGTTCTAAAATAAACCGACGTTGACGACTGACACGCATACCCAATTCATGGCAGCGATTAAGAGCGTCTTCTAAAGAGCCAAATGGTTTTACAGATGTCGCAGGATTTGGCATAGTTAATATCCTTTAGTGAGTTAATATTAATCAGCCTTACCCTAGTTGCTATTCCTGTAACAAAATTTCAAAAAGTTCAGGAACTTTGAACTAATATAGGGGTGATTAGGCTGTGGGATTTTATCTAAAATTTATTAAATTTGACAGGTTAACCATTCCTGACAGAAAATAAAATAAACTCATTACCACTTTATCGCAGATTTTCTCTATCTGTCTGCTGGTATAGAGATAAAGTTATAGAAAGTTATACAAGAACACAGGATTGTTCTGAAATCATCAACGCAGCTTAGGATCAGTAGATATATTGATTGCACGCACCCTTCATTGATAACATCCCGTATTGACACTCTCCCGAATAGAATTCGGGAGATTCTTCTATCACTAGCACTTGTCTAAACGGGTATTGCTACCAGTTCCCAACAGTACGCCTCCAGAAGCATTTTCACTCACGGACTGCCCGACCGCAAATACACCACGATTTTTAATTACTTGTGCTGCTGCTACGTCCCTATGGGTTTGGTATCTACATTCAGGGCATTTATGAACTCTTTCGGAGAGACTTTTTTTGCCAGTTAAAACACCACAATTGGGACAAGTTTGACTGGTATGGTTTTTGTCTACTTTGGCGAAATAAACGCCACGTTTCCAGCAAACATAAGATAGTATCTCAAAGAACTGCCCGTATGCAGCATCAAGCGTATGCTTTCCAAACAGCCCTTTTGCCCAAGCTTTAAAGTTAATATCCTCTACGAATATTGCCCCAGCTTGGTCGCAAAGATGATGAGCTAATTTGAAATGCCAATCCTTTCTGGTGTCGCTAATCTTTTCATGTACTCTAGCTATTTTATTCTGGAGTTTTAACCAGTTACTAGACCCTTTTTTCTTATGCTTTAACCTTCGTTGTAGTGATTTCAACTTACCGTGAAGTGCATTAAAAAATTTAGGTCTATCGATCAATTCTCCATCGCTGGTAGCTAGGTATTGGGTTAACCCAATGTCTACCCCTAGTGGATATCCTTGCATTGGTGTATCTGGAATGTCTACGGCTAACTGATAAATGAGCATTGCGTAGTATCCAGATGCCTTTTTAACAATCCTGATTTGCCTCAACTGAAAACCGTCAGGAGTGGGACGAGACATTTTCATCTTGACCCATCCAATCTTAGGTAGCTTAACTCTACCTGGCTCTACAGCCGCGTTTTTAACACTAGGAAAGACAAACGAATACAACTTTTTCTTGAATCGAGGATTGCCATGCCCTCTTTCCCACATGGAAACAAATGCTGTTTCTAAAACTTTTAGGGTCTGTTGCAGCACTTGTGAATGAGGGATATTTAATTCTGGGTAGCTCTTCTTAGCTAAAGCTAGGTTGTTGCATTGATTGGCATAGTTGGGTCTTGGCACATCTGGGCTAATAATGTACTCAGACACGATAGAACAAGCATTAACAGCAGACTTGCGAGAGTTAACCCAATCTTTCCTCTCTCGCAAAGCATAGTTATACACTTGACGAGCAATCCTCAACCATTCGTCAAATGTTGCCATTTGCGACTTGGTTGCGATGAGCTTGTACTGGTGGGTTACTGTTAACATAATTACCATCCTAGTCTAATAGTTAAAAAAGCCATAGCGGTTTTTTAACTATTAGGCAACTAAAGTTGGACAAGTCGCCTTTCATCCACCACTTAAAAGATGGTGGCTTTCAGTCTCCCGTACTTTCCTGTAAATTGTTTAAAGCTTGTAACTCATAAATTATTAAGGTTAATGACAATTACCATCACGCTCACATCAGAATCTCTACAGAAATTAGATTTATCGTCAGTACAGACAATCATCAATCCGCTACTGCAAGCTCAAGATAACCATAGTCCTTACGCCTCCCTTGAGCAGCAGATAACTTTTAATATTGAATACGCCCGCGAGCCTGAAGATCCACGAGAACTTTCAGAAATTCCAGAGGTACGGCTGTGGTTTATTCGCCTGGATGCTAGTTATCCTTGGTTTCCATTACTTCTAGATTGGAAATCTGGTGAACTTGCCCGCTATGCTGCCATGCTTGTACCACATCAATTTAGCCGCAAAGAAGGGATTCAGTACAATCCAGAAGCCTTAGAAATTTTTGTTATGCAAAAAATATTTGTGTTAATGGATTGGATGAACAGCCAAGGCATCGAAGGTCGCTCTCAGATCAAGTCTATGATCCAAATGTTTGGATATGAACTAGACGATGCCTTTTTTGACTTAGTTACCAGTCAATAGTAAACAATGAACAATTATCAATTATCAATGAACAAAGGATTCAAACTAATAATTGATAATTGCGCGTTAAAACTGCTGTAAAAAGCGCAGGTCGCTGTTGTACAAACGACGGATATCATCAATTTGATGTAGCACCATAGCAAAACGCTCAACACCAAAACCAGCAGCAAATCCTGTGTAAACTTCTGGGTCATAACCCACTGATTTGAGGACGTTGGGATCTACCATACCGCAGCCCATTACTTCTAACCAGCGCCCCTGCCACTGAACGTCTACTTCCGCAGAAGGTTCAGTGAAGGGGAAATAACTAGCGCGGAAGCGGATAGGCAAATCTTCACCAAACATCTCTTCTAAAAAGACCTTAATAGTGCCTTTGAGGTCAGTAAAGGTTAGCCCCTCATCAACTGCCAAAATTTCAATTTGATGGAAAACTGCTGCATGAGTTGCATCCACCGTATCTCGGCGGTAGCAGCGTCCAGGTGCCACAATTCGTATTGGTGGCTCCGAATCTTCCATGTAGTGAATTTGTACAGAAGAAGTATGAGTCCGCAGTAAGTTGCCATCTGGCAGGTAAAAAGTATCCTGCATATCACGGGCGGGATGATCTGCTGGGGTATTGAGCGCCTCAAAGTTATAGTAGTCTGTTTCCATTTCTGGGCCAGTGGCGACAGTGTAGCCCAGACCAACGAAGATATCTAACACCCGATCAATCGTGCTATTGATGGGATGTACTCGACCAAGAGGACGGTAAACTCCTGGCATTGTGACATCCAGGGTTTCAGACTCCAGTTGCGCTTGAATTTGTGCCTCTTGTAAGTATGAGCGCTTGCCGTCTAAGCTAGCTTGTAAGGATTCTTTGACAACGTTTGCTAAACTTCCAATCCGAGGTCGGTCTTCTGCCGCTAATTGACCCATACCTCTTAAGACCTGGGATAGCTGCCCTTTCTTGCCGAGGTAGCCTACTCGCAACTGTTCTAATTGCTCTAGGGTATCAGTTGCAGCGATCGCTTTAGTCGCTTCCTGTTTTAGCGTAGCTAATTGAGCCTCAAGCTCGTTGAGGGAAGTGGTCATGCTAAAAGTGTGAATAGAACAGCCATGCTGAGTTTAACTCGGATTGACACTTCCCATCCCTGATTGTGGTTACCCACATTTGTCATGTCTATTGGGCAATGTTTTCTAGACTCAAAGACTTCAACAGTTGGTTCCACTGAGCTAGCGCAACGGCATCATTAGGATTAGCACGCCGTCTAACTATGACATTGTTTAAGGCATCCTGCCAAATTTGGTTATCGAAATAAGTTTGAAATTGCTGATCGGGTGTTATTTGCTTCCCTTGATTGTTAAGTGCAACACGGCGAATCATCCCGTCGGTAAAATAATCTCCAGCTCGGTCATCGGGATCACAAACAATAGCAAAAGACCAGCGATAATCTTTATTTACCTCTAAGGGTTTTACTCCGGAGAATTCGGGCAGATTAATACTAACAATGTTAGAAGCTCCACCTAGTTTATAATTAGCCTTGTAAAGCTCGTTATATTTGTCATCCTGTAGGACAAACTCAACTTCTTGCCCCTGGACTTGAGCTAATTCCGGCGGAATTGAGAAGAAAAAAGTCGGATACTTTTGCGCTGTTTTTGTATAGCTATTCACAGGTACTAAGGCTGTCAAACGTTTGGTACTAGCTGGGCAATTAGTACTAGCACCGCTACGGGATGCCCCAGCTTCTCGCCGTCCAGGTGCGCCGACTTTACCTGGATCAAAATCCTGTGCTAGCAACTGTGGAGATAAACCGTTTGCGAGTCCGGCTGGCTGTGTAATTAATATTGATAAAGCAGGCATGATTGCTACTGACACAGATAAGCCAAAAGCGAGTTTGAACATCGGCGATTTGAAGCTTGCCATCTTGAATTTAACCTCAACTTAGATTAGTAACTGTTAGCTAGTTATTATGGTAGTTTTGAGCGAAATTCCAGGTTGTTTGAGCTAAATTATAAACTCAACACTTTGCCGTAATTTCGTGAATAGCTAAGGATTTGAGTATGTTTACACAGGTATAGGTGAGATGATGGTAATGAGAATTTAAGCGTCCTCTTGCTTCCAATGCTGCTTTTATTTGACGATAGCGAGCCAAGTGTTTCTGTGGATTAGCTGGCTTGGTTTTAATAGCAATAGTTAGCTTTGATTGTAAACCTTGGCATTTACTTACAATTTTAGCGGTTAGGGGCTGCGAATTTTCATCTACAGATAAATTGGATTTTGGTGGTATTTGTGCTTTTATTTCTTGACTAATCTCTAAAGTCTGATAAAAAGTTGTTTATAGAGGACGTTGTAAGACTTCAGAAAGTTTCCCAATTATTCCAAGTCAATAAAACATCTTAAGATTCCTGAAGAGCGCAAATGTGCTGGTTGTGATTTGGTAACTTGGGGCATGATTGGGCAATGACTGCCGCTTAAAGGTTTGTAATATCTTCAATTGGATTAAGCATGATTCCTGATTCAACTGCCTTCTCTGTTCAAGAAAATCCCTGGCTACGCACTATTAGACCTTTTGGCGCGGCAGCTTTGTCTGGCATAGCAAAGAGCGATAATTCATTAATCGCCATTGATTCGACGCAAGGCTATCTGTTGCAGATTGATTTATTGAGTGATAATACAACAATATTAAATCCCGATCATGTTGAAGATTTTGTTGATGCTACTGGTTTGGCACTCAAGGGAGACAAACTGTGGTTTACCCAAGGAAACAGTGTTTATTGTTGTACTTTAGCTGATCCGACTCCACAACATTTTGTAAGTTTGCCCTATTCAGCCAATGGGGTAGCGGTTTGGGAATCAACTATTTATGTTAGCTGTCAGAAGACTGGCAAGATTTTGATTTTTAGCTTAGAGACGGCTAAGGAAATTACCAGGTTATATGCCCCTGGAGTTGGGATAGAGAATCTTACTATTAAGGGTGAGGAACTGTGGGTTACAGATACGGTGGAACAAACGGTTTACTGCTTGGATAGGGCAACTGGAGAAATTAAATTTAGTGTTTTGACACCTTTTGAGTGTCCAACTGGTTTAGCTTTCCACACTAATCCGATTACAGGTAAGGATATTCTGTATGTTTCTTATGCTGGTGAGGAGCCGTATATCAGAGATAATCCTAATGCTAACCCAAATTACGAATTACAGTTCCGCGATCGCACTTTTATTCATCCCTTATATTTTCACTATGATGCTGAAGAAAAGTATGCTTTGTCCAATGGCTATTTGATTGAAATGTCTTATGTTGAAGAACTTTCTCCTTTAGATGAGGTGGAATTAACAGATGTAGAATGGCGCATTGCTTTACCAACAGAAACCCATCGTCAAAAAATTAGAAAAATTGAGTTTGTCGGAATACCTTTTACTGAAGAAATTCAAGACGGGCAGCGAGTAGCCGTTTTTAAATTTGATATTCTTAAGCCTGGTGAACGGCATTTGTTTGGCTGGAAAGCACTATTAGAAGTCTGGAGTATCAAATACCACATAACACCTAGAGATGTGGAAAAACTACCTGAATTGCCACCAGAATTTAAAAATCGCTACTTGGCAGATGATGATGATTTAGCAATGGATACTGAGATTATCCGCAATGCTGCTATTGAAGCAATTGGTAAGGAAACTAATTTATTGCGGAAGATTTACAAAATTCGTAACTATGTATATGACAAACTTTCTTACGGCATCAAACCTCATATTGATACGCCAGATGTTGCCTTAGAGCGAGGTGTTGGTTCTTGTGGTGAATATTTGGGGGTTTTACTAGCATTAGCTCGATTGAATGGCATTGCTTGTCGCACTGTTGGTCGCTATAAGTGTCCTCCTCATCCTGAATTTGTAGGTGTACCGCTTTCCCCAGATTTTAACCACGTCTGGATGGAGTTTTATTTACCAGGGTTTGGTTGGTTGCCGATGGAATCTAATCCTGATGATGTGTTTGAAGGTGGCCCCTACCCATCACGGTTTTTTATGGGTTTGGCTTGGTATCATGCTGAAATTGGTAAAAGTATTACGTTTGAAAGTCTCAGAAGTAAAGGTGAACCTGTTAATAAGCAGAATGTTTCTATTGGTGATTTAGCAATTAATCACGTGAGATTTCGGATTTTGCAGGAGCTAATACCAGTAGACAATTAACAATTAACAATTATCAATTATCAATGAAGGAGATAAATAAGTGATGGAAATTATTCCAGCAATTGATTTGTTAGAGGGGCGATGTGTACGACTTTATCAAGGAGATTATGCCCAGTCGCAAGTTTTTAATGACAATCCAGCAGAAGTAGCTAAACAGTGGGGAGATCAAGGCGCATCAAGATTGCACGTTGTTGATCTTGATGGCGCGAAAGCGGGTGAACCAGCCAATTTAGAAGCAATTGCTGCAATTGTGCAGGCAGTCTCGATTCCGGTGCAAGTGGGCGGTGGTTTGCGCGATCGCACTAGCGTTTCCCAATTGTTAGATATTGGCGTACAGCGTGTCATTCTGGGAACTGTTGCGGTAGAAAAGCCTCAATTAGTGCAAGATTTATGCCAAGAATTTCCAGGTCAAATAGTCGTAGGAATTGATGCACGCAATGGTTTGGTAGCAACTCGTGGTTGGCTCGAAACATCTGAAGTTGCAGCTATAGATCTAGCTCAAAAAATGGCGCAGTTGGGCGCGGCGGCAATTATTTACACAGATATTCATCGTGATGGTACTCTCTCTGGGCCAAACTTAGAAGCTCTTAGAGAACTTGCTAGTAGTATCTCTATTCCAGTGATTGCTTCTGGCGGTGTTAGTTCTATCACTGATTTACTAAGTTTATTGGCACTAGAACCATTGGGAGTAAGTGGTGCGATCGTTGGTCGCGCTATCTATACTGGTGATGTCTCACTCAAAGATGCTATTCGGGCAGTTGGTTCGGGGCGCATCCAAGATGTGCCACCAGATTTAGGGCTTTCTGCTTTTGCTTAATGCTTAATAACTACAGGACTTACGCATTTTTACCAAATATTCAGGGTTTGGGGACTGGTGATTTGTGACTGTCAAAAAACCTTAAATAATCAGCATTTTGGTACTATTTAACTTTTTCAACCTGCGTAAGTCCTGAACTAATTTTTTTGGTTAGTTTAATAGTTTGATTAGCGGGTAGCTTTGTGCAGTAAAACTACTAACTCAGAAAGCTGCTTTTTATTAAAAGCTTGAATAATAACTTTGGCTGCTGATTTGGGTTCTACTGGTATAGTAATTTGCTGAGGTGCAGCCGCTGGTGCTGGTGCTGGTGCTGGTGCTGCTTGGGGAGGAGTAGCCAATTGTTTTAAGCTAGGACTCAGTGCGATCGCACTACTTTTTCCCGCAGATAAGAGATCGCTTGCCTGTTTGATTTCTTTAATTAGTACGGGAGCTAAATTCCGATAAGAATTTTTAGGATTAACAATTGCTTTGTAGGTAGTTTTAATTAATGTTTGCCAAGTTTCTACACCTGATCCTAATTTGATCAGTTGCTTGCATAAAGATTCAAGTTGTTGACGAGTTGCTGGTGTTTCCTGCTGCTTAAAAACTTGCAACATTTTTTTAAGAATTTCTGTCACCTGCGCGGTGATATTAGGAGCAGCAACTTTTGTTTGTTGGGCAACTTGTTTGGGTTGGGGAGCTACTGGGGCGGGCGCTGCTGCTGCACCACCTGTTAACAATTTGTTAAGGTAAGCTTCAAGTTCGACAAAATTTGGCTCTGATTCTTTTACTGCTTTTTCAGCCTCATCTTCCCGTAAACCAAAAGGCCCTTGTAACTGTTCAACTAAGATTTGAAGGGTATCATACCCTCTTAAAAACATAGTTTCTAGCTTTTGATCCACAGGAATTGGGTTTTCTCTCAGGATTTTGAAGCAATCCTCTAATTTGTGGGCAGTTGTCTTAATACTGTCAAAGCCAAGCATTGCTGCTCCTCCTTTCACAGAATGGGCAGCACGAAACATTTCATTGACTCTTTCCTGGTCTTCCATCACAGCACGCAGATCTAGTATGCCTTTTTCCAGGGTTTCAAGGTGTTCTTGGGCTTCCTCAATAAAATAAAAAACAATCTTCTGTTTTCCTGAATCCACAGCGGTTTTCCTCAAAATTGTTATACCTCACCGCTTTGGTAAACAGTTTTTTCGGTGAGTAGATGCTTCTAATCTGCTGAAGTTTGGCAGCACTTTGATCTAAGAACTGCGCTCATCAGATGTTTATGATAAATATCTTTAAAATAACTCAAACTGAAAACTCAGTCCTTAGTGACAATACTGAAATTAGTCGGGAGAGATTTTTTCCATATATCGAGAATAAGTTAGGTTAAAACGCTTTTAGGGATCATTATTTAGAAATAGCATAACTTGCGAGGAACTCGCGCATATATTGATTTACCATTTGGGGTTGCTCTTGCTGTACCCAATGACTACAGTTAGGGATGTATTTGATTGTAAAGTTTTGCACATACATTTCTGTACCGTAGGTGAGTTCTTTACCCAGCGCGGTATCATTTTCTCCCCAAATCATTAACGTGGGAATTTCTAGAATACCCCAGGAGCGATTTATTAGTCCGTGCTGCAAGATATTCCGGTAATAGTTGAGCATAGCTGTTAAAGCGCCACGCTTGCCAGCAGCATCTTTATAGGCTTCTATGTCAGCTTTGGTAAAAGCATTTTTGTTAACTGCCATCCCAGTGAAGGCGGTTTCAATTGCTTGGTAGTCGGATGACTGTAAAAGCAATTCTGGTATACCTGGCAGTTGGAATAGGAAGATGTATGAGCTACGTAGTAACTGTTGGGGAGTGCGTAAGCCCTCGGAAAATTTAGCTGGGTGAGGCATATTTAATATAATCAGTTGCTCGACCATTTCAGGATGAGCATAAGCAAAACTCCAAGCGATCGCACCACCCCAGTCATGCCCAACTAACACACATTTGTCATAACCTAAGCCTTTAATTACGCCCTCAATATCTTTGATAAACTCATCCATTACATAGGCAGATTGCGCTTGAGGCTTATCGCTATCGTTGTAGCCACGTAGATCAAGGGCAACAACTTTAAAATCTTTAGCAAATTCTGGTATTTGATCGCGCCAAGAATACCAAAATTCAGGGAACCCATGCAGCATCAGCATCAAGGAACCTTCTCCTTGAGTGACGTAGTGCAGCTTGATACCGTTGGTGGTGATATATTCGTGTTTCCAAGAACGATCTAAAACAGACATTGATATCTCCTTTTTTGGTGATTGGTCATCGGTCATCGGTCATTGGTAATTGATAATTGTTAATTGTTAATTGTTAATTGTTCTATGAAACCGCTAGTTGTAGCTACTGGTAATTTGGGGAAGTTGCGGGAGATGCAGGCGTATTTAAGTGATTTAGGTTGGGAATTGCGGTTAAAGCCTGCTGAATTGGAAATTGAGGAGACAGGTGAGACATTTAGCGAAAACGCTCGTCTGAAGGCATCCCAAGTAGCGATCGCTACTGGAGAATGGGCGATCGCAGATGATTCTGGATTAGAAGTTGATGCCCTTGGTGGTGCGCCTGGAGTATATTCGGCTCGTTATGGAAATAGTGACGGCGATCGGATTGAGCGATTGTTGCGCGAGTTGGGCAATACTCAAAATCGCCAAGCACAGTTTGCTTGTGCAGTTGCTCTAGCTCGTCCTGATGGTTCAATTGCCTTAGAAGCTGAAGGCGTTTGTCGTGGAGAGATTCTAGCTGCTACTCGTGGTAGTGGTGGATTTGGTTATGATCCCGTTTTTTATGTTCCTGAAGTGCAGCAAACCTTTGCAGAGATGACACCGGAGTTAAAGCGATCGCTTAGTCATCGTGGTAAAGCTTTTCAAGCTTTATTACCTCAACTGAAAACTGATAGCTGAAGGCTGACTGCTATAAAAACTGAGGCATCAACTAGGGTAAGAAGAGCCTCAGTATTAGGGAAATCACAGAAGCGGTTAAACCGCCTCCAAGTTCTTTTCCCCAGTCCGAATACGGATGACTTGATCTACTGGCGTGATGAAAATCTTGCCATCCCCAATTTCGCCTGTGCGGGCGGCAGAAATGATTTTGTCAACTACCATGTCAACCTGGTTATCTTCT
Source organism: Oculatellaceae cyanobacterium (assembly GCA_036702875.1). Lineage (GTDB taxonomy): Bacteria > Cyanobacteriota > Cyanobacteriia > Cyanobacteriales > PCC-9333 > Crinalium. The sequence continues at coordinate 153,157 of DATNQB010000025.1, forward strand.
ACAACGATTTCCACTTTGAGTTTTTGTAGGAACTCAACAGTGTACTCGGAACCGCGATAGCGTTCAGTTTGACCTTTCTGCCGTCCGAAGCCCCGAACTTCAGAAACTGTCATCCCGACAATGCCAGCATTGACTAAGGCGATTTTGACTTCATCTAGTTTAAAGGGTCGAATAATCGCTTCTACCTTTTTCAAGGCTGTTTACTCCTGTGTTGGCGTTTCTATGAGTTGTAATTCTAAATCTAGCTTGACACCTTTTGACACTCCCACAACTAGCAGGAGATAGGATTGTTTTGATTGCTACAGTGTTAGTCACTTTTAGGGGAAGTTGGCATTGGCTCCTAGCTAGAAAAGAGGCACAAGTTAAATAGTACTGTTACTTTCTGTAACACGGTAAGTAGGGAGTTGTACGTAACTTTTAATACCATTTGCAAGGATGTATTTATTTTTAAATCCTTCCGTAATCGGTGTTAGTAATTGAGAATATGCTGATCAAGAATTAAGCTTTAACACAGAACGCGATCGCGCATCTTGAGGTTACTGATGGGAAAACTGGGAGAGTGATCCGATGTCATTGATTGCTGGCAATAATCTTGAACACCTGCCATTAATCCTGGCTGGGCCAATTTTGCGCCGTACAGAAGCCGATGCGGTGACTGTGTGGTTAGCCCTGAAAGCGCCTTGTGAAGTAACGCTTAAAGTTTATTCTACTCAGGCAGGTACGGGTGAAGTTATCAGTGATTTGGTGCTAAAGGGCGATCGCAGCACTGTACAGTTAGGCAAATATCTACATCTTGTTGCTGTTACAGCTACACCCATAATAAGAGCGCAACTGCAACCAGGGCAAATCTACGCCTACGATTTAGATTTTGGGGAATGCGTTAGCGCAAGCGCTGACTTGCCAGTTCGCACTCTGCTTCAAGCACTCAATTCTGAAAACTTTCTCACTGGGGTCATTATTAGCTATTTTGACCATCAATTACCCACCTTCGCCATGCCACCTGATGATTTAAATCATCTCCAAATTGTGCATGGTTCTTGTCGAAAAATACATGGAGGTGGATCTGATGCCCTGGCAATATTAGATAAGCTAATTGAAAAAAATGCTAGTATTCCTAATTCCAGACCTCAGCAATTATTCTTAACAGGCGATCAAATCTACGGTGATGATGTTGCTGATCCCTTGTTATCTGTAATTACAGAAGTTGGTAACACACTCTTAGGTTGGGAAGAAGATTTACCAATTAATGTTGATGAATATCGGAAACCTAGCCAACTAAAACCAGGTACACGCAGCGATATTGCTAAAGATTATGGTGGTTTCACAGCAATGTTGCATAACCAACCAGAAAAAGCTAAAAGTCATCTGTTTAGCTTGGGTGAATATTATGCGATGTATTTATTTGCTTGGTCGCCAGTACTTTGGCAAGAGAACTTTCCCAAAGGTAATACAGTAAAAACAAATGCCAAAGAAGCACAGATATGGGATAAGGAAGTAAAAGCAATCCAAAATTTTGCCCGTGATTTACCTAAAGTTAGACGCGCTTTAGCTAATGTCTCTACTTATATGATTTGTGATGACCATGATATTAGCGATGATTGGTATCTAAATTTAGAGTGGTGTATGCGAGTATTAGGCAAACCATTAGGCAGGCGTGTATTACAAAATGGTTTGCTGGCGTATGCTGTATTTCAAGGTTGGGGTAATACGCCTGAACAATTCCAAAAAGGCAAAGTGGGAGAGCAACTTTTAGAAGCTGCTAAACAATGGTCTATATCGGCAGGAACAGATAAATTAGCCTTAAAAAAAATTGCTAAATATTTAGGATTTGCCCCACTTGATTTAAAAACAAGTTTACCCAATCTTAGGGAAGATCAAGATCTTTTAATATTGGATCGTGATGATCGTAACCCTAACCAAATCTTAGAGTGGCACTATACGATTAGTAGCTTTAAACATGAAGTAATTGTATTAGATACACGCACTTGGCGAGGTTATCCCAAAGCTATAGAAAGTGGTAGCGAATTACCTACAGTTATGAGTCCTACAGCTTTTATCAAACAGCTTAGGCAACCTTTACAGTGTAATAAAAATTTAAATAATGAAATCACTTTATTAGTTTTGCCAACTAATTTAGTGAGTTTATGGGTAATTGACTTTGTACAGGAACAAAATCTTAAACAAGGTAAAGTTTTTCAACATGATATAGGCGATGATTGGACGCTGAATAAATTAGCTTTTAATCAGTTATTATCTGAAATATTTAAAGAACGCGATCGCGTCGTCATTCTTTCTGGTGATATTCACTATTCTGCTGCTGTGCTAATTAATTATTGGTTTTATCAGCATTTGGGTAGTTTAGAGATTAATCAAAAAGCAACTGAACAGTCAAGGGTACTTGTACAACTAACTGCTAGTTCCTTCAAAAATGCTGAATGGAAAACATATTTAATCAATACAAAAATTAAATCTCTCTTACCAGAGTTACCCAAAAACTGGGCTGGTTGGAATAAACCACCGCAACTTTTTGAAATTCAAGCTATACACGATCGCGTGCGAATGGTTAAACTTAATATTCCAGACCAATCACCGTTAATCAGACAAATTTACGGTACTCTGGGAAATGAAGAAATAAGCTGGAAAATTGCAGTTAAAAATCAGCAATGTTTACCAGATTGGCGATATAGCATTGAGTGGATTAAAAGACAAAAGGCAAAAGAATTTACTGATATCAGAATTTTCCAAGAACCTGTTAATTCAATTCGCTCTAAATTAGTAACATTTTTATTTAAGTTAGTCTCTTGGATTTGGCGAAATCGCTGGATACAAGAAGGCGATGAAGTTATAGGACACAATAACCTGGGTTTAGTTTCTTTTCAATGGTCAGAAAATCAGGATAATGCTAATGCAGTAATTCAAGATATCTATTGGCAACCGCCTTGGAAACAAAATACTATTGTTTCTAGTAGATATTTTATACTGTTAGATTTGGATGAACCACCACCAAATCTGAAGATTATTTCAAAGTAGTGATACGTGATACGCATAGGCTTTGCCAACGCACTTTTATTTTTATTGCTAAAATAGCAAAAAATAAGTTAGAAATAGCTCAAGTATTTTAACTATATAAAATAATGGAACCTGTATCATTAACTGCTGGTGCGATCGCTATTGCAACTATAATTTTAACCAAAGCTGTTGAAAAAACTGGCGAAAAGCTGGGAGAGGCAGTTTTGGAAAAAGGCGGCAACTTAATGAAACTGCTGCAACACAAGTCTCCTGAGACAGCCAGCGCCCTTCAAGTCGTTGCACAACGTCCAGAATTAGCCGAACAACAGCCAGAAGATTATGGTGTAGCAGTCTTGGAAGCAAAAGTAGAAGAAGCGGCTAAGTCAGATAGCGAAATTGCCGCAGCGATTCTAAATTTGGCAGAAATGGTGAAATCTCAACCGCAAGCCAGTCAGGTTATTGAGAATTGGAAAGGGATAAATATTAAAGGCGGCAATCCTAATATCAGCAATAACACTTTCAATTTTTAATTAAATGACTGATGAAAATTGGCAGGGGATAAACCTCAAAGGCGGAAATCCGACTATTAAAGATAATGTTATCAACTTTATTTCGTCCGAACGGGAACGGGTAAAGTCAAATCCTCCACAATCTATTCCATATACAGGTGTCGCCAATTTTGTTGGACGACAACAAGAACTTGAAACACTCCATCAAGCGTTGCAAAAACGGGATAGAGTGGCAATTTCTGCTGTAGCGGGGATGGGAGGAATTGGTAAAACTGAACTAGCGACGCAATACGCAAGAGAATATCAAAATGATTATCCTGGTGGAATTTGTTGGTTAACAGCTAGAAATGCAAATCTGGCGGTAGAAATTGTGCGATTTGTCACCCTGAAAATGAATTTAAAAATCCCGCCTGAGTTGGCGGGAAAACCCCTAACTCTTCAGCAACAGGTAGACTTCTGTTGGGATAAATGGCAACCACCAGAAGGGTTAGTATTAGTTGTCTTAGATGATGTTAATGATTGGAGAAATTGTCGAGATATTCTGCCAAATGTTAACCGCTTCCGAGTGTTGATTACAACCCGAAGACGAAATATTGATCCGAATTTAGTCGAAGAAATTTCCTTAGAGGTACTGTCAACGGATGCTGCGGTGGAATTGTTGACATCATTGTTAGGTAAAAAAGACAAGCGAGTTCAAACAGCACCACAGACAGCCACAGATTTATGTGAACGTCTGGGAAATCTGCCCTTAGGTTTGCATTTAGTTGGGCAATATTTAGCCAATGATCCCGATTTATCTTTAGCAGAAATGTTAAATCGGTTGCGGCTGCAAGATGAAGCACTTAATCCGCCAGAACAGCAATTACAACAAAGTGTCAGTTTGGCACAGCGAGGTGTAAAAGCTGCCTTTGAGTTAAGCTGGCAAGAACTTGATTTAAACACCCAAAAGGTAGCTGAGTTTTTGAGCTTATTTGCACCCAGTATAATTCCTTGGGAGCTTGTAGAGTTTATAAATGAATCTTTAAATTGGGAAGGAACAGCACTTAATCAAGCAAAAAAGCAATTATATAAACTTCATTTTATTGAACGGGTAGAAGCAAAGGACGGCTACTATAAAACTCATCCTTTAATTCGGGAGTTTTTACAAGAAAAGTTAGCTAATTCTAAACAAGCAGATGAATTAACACAAGCTTTTGCTACCACATTCGTTAAAATTGCTCAAAAAATTCCCGACGCTCCTACTCTAAAGTTGATTGCATCCATTAAAGATGTAATTCCCCATCTAGAGGAAGTCGCTAACTATTTAACTAACTTTCTTAAAGATGAAGATTTAATTTCGTCATTTATTGGTGTAACTAGATATTATCAAAGTCAAGGGTTATATGATTTAGCAGAACCTTGGGAGGAAAAATGTTTATCGGCAGCTAAAAATCGCTTCGGTAATGACCATCCCGATGTGGCAGCTAGACTGAACAATTTGGCATTACTCTACTCCTCGCAAGGACACTACAGTGAAGCGGAACCATTGTATCTGCAAGCTTTAGAATTAATGCAACGCTTATTGGGTAATGACCATCCATCTGTGGCAGCTAGCCTGAACAATTTGGCAGGACTGTACAAATCGCAAGGACGCTACAGTGAAGCGGAACCATTGTATCTGCAAGCTTTAGAATTAACGCAACGCTTATTGGGTAATAACCATCCCGATGTGGCAACGGGTCTGAACAATTTGGCATTACTCTACTCTTCGCAAAAACGCTACAGTGAAGCGGAACCATTGTATCTGCAAGCTTCAGAATTATGGCAACGCTTATTGGGTAATGACCATCCCGATATTGCCACTAGCCTGAACAATTTAGCAGGACTCTACTACTCGCAAGGACGCTACGCTGAAGCCGAACCTTTGTTTCTGCAAGCTTTAGAATTATGTGAGCGTGTTTTGGGTGTCAATCATCCCAATACTGTTAATATCCGTAAAAATCTTGCCTATCTACAAGCGCAAAGAAGCCGTAAAAATTCCAGCCAAAGAAGCTGGCAGCAAAAAATCAGCCATTTTATCAGTCATTTAATTAATAAAATTCGTGAGTTTTTGAGGCGACCCAGGAATTAGATTCTACCTTATTTGTAATATTCTCAAATCTGTCCCAAATCAGGCATTAATGAACAATTATCAATGACCAATGACCAAAAAATAGCATTTTTTACCCAAACTACGGGAGAACCTTTTTATCTCGGTATTGATTTCGGTACTTCCGGCGCACGCGCTATAGTTATTGATACAGCAGGCGCTATTCAAACTGAAGCGCAATATCCTTTTACACAATCAAATACAGATTTAGCTGCAATTTGGCAAACAGCTTTATTTAACTTAATCGAGCAAATTTCCCCAGAAGTTAAAAGTAAGATTAAAGCCATAGCTATTAACGGCACTTCCTCCACAGTTTTACTCTGCGATGCTGCTGGTAAACCTGTTGATACACCCATCTTATATAACGATGCGCGGGGTGTAGCAGTAAGGGATAAATTAACAGAAATTGCACCACCAAACCATACAGTATTAAGCGCAACTTCTAGTCTTGCTAAACTTTTATGGTGGTGGAAATGTAGAGACGTTATATATAATGCCTCTACATATTTTTTGCACCAATCAGACTGGTTAGCTTTTCTGTTACATGGCAAGCTAGGTGTTAGTGATTATCATAATGCTTTAAAACTAGGTTATGATGTCGAAAATCTCTGCTATCCCACTTGGCTAGAAAATCAACCTTTTAGTAAGTTATTACCTAAAGTTTTATCCCCAGGAACTCCAGTTAGTGAAATAACCCCAGATATTGCTAATCGGTTTAATTTACCTTCAGACTGTATTGTATGTACTGGCACTACTGATAGTATTGCTGCATTTATCGCCAGTGGTGCTAACTTTCCTGGGGAAGCTGTTACTTCGCTTGGTTCTACGTTAGTAATAAAACTATTAAGTAATACCCGTATAGATGATGCCAGCTATGGTATTTATAGTCATCGTTTAGGAGACTTATGGCTAGTTGGTGGCGCTTCTAATACTGGTGGCGCAGTATTGCGACAGTTTTTTACTGATGCTGAGTTAGAAAATCTGAGTAAAGAAATTGATGCAAATAAAGAAAGTCCTCTGGATTATTATCCCTTATTAAAAGAGGGCGATCGCTTCCCCATTAATGACCCAAACTTAGCCCCAAAATTAGAACCACGCCCAGACTCTCCTGTAGAATTCCTGCATGGTTTACTCGAAAGTATCGCCCGTATTGAAGCATTAGGTTATCAGAGGTTACAACAACTAGGCGCTACCCAACTTACTTGCGTTTATACAGCAGGTGGTGGTGCAAAAAATCCAACTTGGACAAATATTCGCGCCCGTCATCTCCAAGTACCTATAATCCCGCCACGGCAGACCGCCGCCGCCTATGGTACAGCTTTATTAGCATTGCGGAAAAGTCCTAATACAGCATTTAGCAGTTAGCTTTTTAATCTTCTGGTTTTATTCCCTCCCCGAAATTCGGGGAGGGTTAGGATGGGGTTCTAATCTATTCCAATCGTTGCAACCTACCAATCTTAGGATCAATAATTTTTTGACCAAGATTCGCAAATTTCACAGCTACAGAAACTTTTTTTTCTGTCCCAAAAACATGAGTAATTTCACCACTTCCAAAACTAGGATGGAGAACTTGATCCCCTACTTTCCAATTTTGACTTGTACCATTTGAAACTTCACTGGTAAAATTGCTTTTTTGCTGGCTAATTCTTCTAGGAACAGCAGCCGCAACATTACTAGACACAAATTCACTAGGTAATTCTTTCAAAAACTGAGAACGAATTGCAGGTTCGCGAGAACCCCAAAGGCGACGTTCACACGCATGACTAAGATATAGTCGTTCTTGGGCGCGAGTAATCCCCACATAACAAAGCCGTCGCTCTTCTTCTAACGCTACTGGATCATTTAAACTCCGAGTATGAGGCAGTAACCCTTGCTCTAACCCTACCAAAAATACTATAGGAAACTCTAATCCTTTGGCAGAATGTAGAGTCATCAAAGATATACGTGAATCTCCCTCTTGCAAGTTATCTAAATCAGAAGATAGAGAAGCACTTTGGAGAAATGTTTCTAATTTAGAATCTTCGTTCTCTTCCTCAAATTGCTGAACTGCATTATATAATTCCTGAATATTTTCTAAGCGGTTATCAGCTTCATCAGTGCCTTGCTTTTGTAAATCTTGAATATAATCAGAATCCTTCATTACACCCTGAACAATATCCAAAGCTGAAAGCGTATCCAGTTGTTTTTGCCAGTGACTAATTAGTTCTACAAAACTGGTAATCTGTTTAGCCGCACGTCCAGCTAAAGTTTTAACAGATGTTTCATCTTGCAAAATTTCCCACAAAGGTACGCTTAATTCTTGGGCAACAGCAGCAACAGCATCAATACTAGCTTTACCAATCCCACGACGCGGAGTGTTAATTATTCGCAATAAACTGACTGTATCCGCAGGATTAACGATTACTCGCAAATATGCGATCGCATCTTTAATTTCTTTGCGATCGTAAAACTTTAACCCTCCAACTATCGTATATGGAATTCCACAGCGTACTAGCGCATCTTCCATCGCACGAGACTGGGCATTTGTACGGTAAAGAATTGCAAAATCACCCCAATCAATCTCCGCATCTTGCCGTTTTAAACTGCGAATTTGATTAATTACAAATTCAGCTTCCGCTATCTCATCATCCGCTTTATAACAATAAATTTGCTCCCCAGCTTCCCGTGTTGCCTTAAGAATCTTATCAATGCGCTGCGTGTTATTTTCAATCAACTTATTAGCAGCTTGGAGTATATTTTCTCTAGAACGATAATTTTCCTCCAACTTGATCATTGTGCGGGTATCATCATCGGGTAACCCGTCGCCAAAATCATCTTGAAATTCTAGTAAAACAGTATAATCTGCGCCACGAAAACTATATATAGAATTATGGGTTAGCAGTCCATCAGTAAAATAAACATAGTGTTTATCTACCTTTAAACTATATACAGATCCAGTGTAATCTTCCTGCTGAATACTGCTGATTGTTTCCCAAATTAATTCTTTACTATCCTTTTCTACAGCAATCATCATAATTCCAGACACGAGATTAGCTGCTTCTATATCTATCTGGCTGGCTGTTGGATTACGCTTAAATGCAATCTCAGGTGTATAAATCGGATAATTTAAGTCTTTGCCATAGTGCAATAAACAATCTTGGACTAATGCTAGTGAATCCTCACTACTAATGTCATTATTTACTTCAAATGTAGTTGTAGAAATACCATAATCATTAGCAATTGCTGAAACCTTCTCAGTAGCACGATCTGCTTTATCTACACTCGATAAAATCCAAGCAGCATCCGCTTTTTCTTGCTTTGCAAGCTGCCATAATTCCAGCTTACCATTGCTAGTAAATAAAGGACAAGAGCCAACGCGGTACAATTCTCCACGTCGCATCAAATAAACTATATGATACTTATTATTTTCATGGTTAACCCACTTAATTGGCCAACGATGATTGGGGGTACAACGAGTCTTTTTACCTCCAGCTTTAACTATAACTAGCTTGCCAGCAAAATCCCGTGTCGCTTTACCAAACCTTAATCCGCCTTTCAAACCAACAAAATCAGAAGTACTTCTGTTATAACTTACTAACCAATGTTGCTGAGGATTCAACTTTTCAATTGGTAAATATCCCTCACTGGTTAGTACTTTGCTACCTGGAGGCTGACATTGATCTACATCTCCCACCACAAAAATAGATCTATTATTCCAATCCCAATTGTTTTTATTAGTTTCTCCATTAGTGGATAATAATCTAATCAACTCATATTGAATTCTATTAGTATCTTGATATTCATCTACTAAAATATGATGGAACTTACGATGCCAATATCCTAATATATGTTCGTTTTGTTGAAAAACCTTAACAGGAACAAAAATCAAATCATCAAAATCTAAAGCATTATTCTCAGCCAATTTATTTTGATAAATACTGTAAACTTCAGCGATTATGCGACCACGATAATTAATTTCTGTTGCTTCAAATTCTTTAGGTGATAACCCTTGGTTTTTAGCACTACTGATGACAGAACGAACCGCGCGAGGTTCAAACTTCTTGTCATCCAAGTTAAGTTGCTTAGTTACAATTTCTTTAATTAAACTTTGAACATCAGATTCATCAAAAATAGAAAAATTCTTATTCCAACGTCGTCCTTTCTCGTCCTGATATTTCTCAATATCAAACCTAAGAATGCGGCTAAACAAACTGTGGAATGTACCAATCCAGAGGTCTTTTATAAACGAATTGTAAACACGCGATCGCAATCTCGTTTGCTGCTCATTTGTCAATGCTTCCCAAGGTCTACCATATTGTTCCTGGGCTTGTTGTTGAGCAAACAACTTTTGAATTCTATCTTTCATCTCCCGCGCCGCCTTGTTAGTAAAAGTCACGGCTAGGATGTTTGCTGGATCAACGCGCTGCTTGAGAATCAAATTTGCAATCCGATAGGTCAGCGCCCTAGTTTTACCGGAACCAGCCCCCGCAACCACAAGTAAGGGGCCGCAAAAGTGTTCCACAGCGCGACGTTGAGATAGGTTGAGATGGCTAAGGTAGTCAGTAGTTTGAGTCATAGCTAGACCGATGGAACACAATAGAAGCGACAGCAACAGCCTTGATTTAAGGACAGTTATAGCTACGCTTAACCTAGTGTAGTGCTTTATACAATAGTCGGATTAATCTAAGTTCATTATCAAAACTGAAAATTTTAACGTTTATAAATATTATTTGTGGAAATATGATGTAAATAAGTTACTAAACCAGCGTAATTTTACTAAATTTTAAAAGATATTTGATTGATGTTTACCCTATCAAGTAAGCAATTGTTTCTAAAAACGTAACCGCTCACACTGCTAACTTTTTCAGTGCAAAACTAGGAATACGCTTAAAAGTGCTATTTCCTAATATGAATCAAGTTGTCTCCTGTAGTTGGCGATCTTTCTTGCGCGATCGCTCAAAAAGTTTGCTTTTATTTCTGAGTATAATTAGCTTAACCGCCTGCCAATCAGCTTCTTCTCAGCAAAATCTCGCTGGTTTTCCCAATTCCACCTCTAGAATAGTTACCGTTTCCGGTCGAGGACTTGTCCATATTCCTAAAACTATTTCCCAAGTGCGTTTAGGTGTAGAAATTCAAGGCAAAACCTCTACAGAGGTACAACAGCAGCTAGCGAAACGCTCCGAAGCGGTAGTAGAACTCCTGAAATCTCGTCAAGAAGTTGAAAAACTTGAGACTACTGGCATTAACCTGACACCTAATTACACCTATAGAAATGGCAAGCAAAGTATTACCGGATATTCTGGCAATAACATTGTCAGCTTTCAAATAGAACCTAAAAAAACTGGAAATTTATTAGATCAAGCGGTCAAAGCTGGAGCTACTAAAATAAACAATGTTACCTTAGTAGCCTCGGACACTAACATTGCAGATGCTCAAAAGCAAGCTATCCGTGAAGCATCCGCAGATGCTAACAAACAAGCTGATGCCGCTTTGAGTGCCTTAGATCTTAAACAGCGAGAAATTATCGGCATTCAAATCAATGGAGCGAATACGCCTCCACCAATGCAGCCAATGTCCTTACTTAATCAACACATGAAGTTAGCACAGGGAGATGCCACGACACCTATAGTCGCTGGTGAACAGCAGGTACAAGCTTTTGTCACCCTGCAAATTAGATATTAAAAATAGGGAGAAGGGAGAAGTTTTTCTTTAGCATTCTTGAGCAATCGCTTTTCTTTTGCTGGCAATTCTATGCTTCTTCCATCAAAGTGCTAAAAAATAAATCTACTTCTCCCCTACACCCCTGCACTTCTGCTTTCTTGTTGCTTATGCTTAGGCAATATTAGAATTTTCGGAAACCGCACTCATTCCATGAGCGGTTTTACCATTTTTGTGATTACTATGCCCATTAGCGTTACGTGGCTGAATTACTCCATAACCGCCGTGGTTGCGCTCATAAATTACATTAATTTCCCCAGTTTCAGCGTTGCAGAACATATAAAAGTCATGATCTACTAACTGTAGTTGTTCCAACGCATCTTGAATCGTCATTGGGGGCATAGCGAAATATTTGGTACGCACTACTTCACCAGGAAGTTCTGGAGTGCGATCGCCAATTAAAGTAGATTCTACAGGCTCTGGTGCAACTACCTCACTGGTTTTTACTTGAGCATGAGTTACCTGATCCAGTCGTCTTTCTTTATACTTGCGTAATTGTCGAGCAATCTTATCTGCAACTAAATCAATACTGGCGTAAAGCGTCTCGCTACCTTCTTGTGCGCGGATTACTGAACCATTAGCGTAAAGAGTTACTTCAGCTATTTCCTTTGAGGTTATACGGGGATTACGTTCAACTGATAAATGTACATCTACTTCTGCTGTTATATTCTGATAATGGCTTACTGCCTTTTCAATTTTTTGGTGTACATATTCACGAATAGAATCAGTAATTTCAATATTTTTGCCTTGGATCACAAGCTTCATATTTACAATCTCCCACTGAATATAGAGAGCGAAACCTAACGTTTATGTAGGTAAGAAAGTGCAACCACAATTGTCATGTCACTTTCCCATTAGCCTTCAAGTGCTAGTTATTTGCTGCCGATTAAATTAGAACCTTTTACCAAATTTTCAGGATATCAAGTGTGGATTAACTCACACTAAGGGTAGATATATTAACTTCCGTACTAACCAAACAAGAAGGGCAATTTAGTAGCAAATATTCAGAAGTAAACAAGTATCTTCTACACCTAGTAGCAAGTGCTATCCCAAGTTTGGTGAAACTTAAAGGTTTTTTCTCCTCAAGATTTAAGTTATAACTTCACAGTAGCACTTTGTATTCTAGAAAACTTATCTGTTTGATTTCTCTTTAAAATCCTTCGTATCCCTTAACATTTCTTTATTATTATCGGTTTATAGGATCTTCACATTAAAAAAAGATCAAAGGAAAATCTCTCCCTCCCCTTGATAAGGGGAGGGGGTTGGGGGGTGGGGTAAGTTTAATTAGCCTTAAAAGCCGTTTCTCATATAAAAAAATGGAGGTCGAACAACGACCCCCATCTGAGAAGCAAAAACTATCAGTTGCTAGATAGCAGGCACAAATTGCTCTTTTTCAGGTACATGAGTGTACTCAGCAACAATTTGGCGGAACTCATCACCATCAATTGTTTCCTTCTCAATTAACAGATCCACCAGGCGATCAATCACGGAACGATTTTCCCGAATCAAACGTAAAGCTTCGTCATAGCAATGCTCTACAATTGAGCGGACTTGAGCATCAATCTGAGCCGCAATTTCCTCAGAATATTCAGAACGAGTCATCCAGTCGCGACCTAAAAATACTTCGCCCGCCTGACTTTCTAAAGAAACTGGCCCTAAAGTTGACATTCCATAGCGAGTTACCATCTGCCGTGCTAAGGAAGTTACTTGTTGCAAGTCACCACCAGCACCCGTAGTTACTTCTGCGTCTCCGAAGATCACTTGTTCGGCAGCACGTCCGCCTAAAGCGGCGCTAATCCGTGCTAATAACTGCCCTCTAGAGATTAATCCTTGCTCCTCTGAGGGAGTAAACCAAGTTAAACCTTGGGCTTGTCCGCGAGGAATTAAGGTAACTTTCTGCACTGGATCGTGATGTTTGAGCAGAGTACCAATAATTCCATGACCGATTTCATGGTAAGCAATTAAACGCTTGCTCTTGCTATCTACCAAAGGAGTGCCTTCCATACCAGCAACAACACGGTCAACCGCGTCGTTGATTTCTAACATGGTAATCGCCTCTTTGCGCCGTCTGGCTGTTAGAATAGCCGCTTCGTTGAGTAGGTTAGCAAGATCTGCACCACTAAAACCAGGAGTGCGACGTGCGATCGCTTCTAAGGAAATTTCTGGTGCTAGTTTCTTATTACGAGCGTGGACATCCAGAATTTGCAAGCGTCCTTTGACATCAGGGGTGTCAACACTCACTTGTCTGTCAAATCTACCCGGACGTAACAGTGCTGAATCTAAGACATCGGGGCGGTTGGTAGCAGCAATGATAATAATCCCTGTATTGCCTTCAAACCCGTCCATTTCTGTAAGTAACTGGTTGAGAGTTTGTTCACGCTCATCGTTACCGCCACCTATACCAGCGCCACGTTGCCGACCTACTGCGTCGATTTCATCAATGAATACTAAGCAGGGTGCGTTTTCTTTGGCTTTTTTGAATAAATCTCGCACACGGGAAGCGCCCACACCTACGAACATTTCCACAAATTCCGAACCGGAGATGCTGAAGAAGGGTACACCTGCTTCTCCTGCGATCGCTTTAGCCAGTAATGTTTTACCCGTACCTGGAGGCCCTACTAACAGCACACCTTTAGGAATTTTTGCTCCTACTGCGGTAAAGCGTTCTGGCTGTTTGAGGAAAGTAACAACTTCTTGGAGTTCTTCTTTAGCTTCTTCGATTCCTGCTACGTCATCGAATAACACACCTGTTTTAGCTTCCATCTGAAAACGGGCTTTTGATTTCCCGAAGTTCATTGCTTGACCAGGGCCACCAGGTAGATTGTTAGAACGGCGGAACAGAAAAAATAATCCAGCAATCAACAAAACTGGAAATATTAAATTACCCAGTAACCCCCAGATAGCGCCTTCATTACGAATTGGGTGAGTATCGAAGCTAATATTTGCTTTTCTTAGCTGGGAAATCAGTTCAGGCGCGTTTCCAGGTAGATCTACACGCAAACGCTGAACTCTGTTGTCTAGATCTGGATCGATCGCCTCAATAATTGCCGTCCGACCACCATCATACAGATCAACACTTGTTACTCGTTTAGCATCTAAATACTCTAAAAAGCGACCATAAGTCATCCGAGTACTGGCAGTGTTCTTAGTCATCTCCCCTGTCGCCGGAGCAAACGCCCCTTGCCAGAAAAAGAACCCAATTACCACTGCTGGTAATGTCCAAAGTAATAATACTCTCCAAGAAAACTTCATTCAGGCTTGCCTCTATTTGACGGTTATATATAGCAGTCAGCTATTAGCTCTCAGCTTTAATCATGCGCCTTTGTAGCCAAGGGTTTCAGCCATTTAAAATGTCCTAACCTATCTTGCTACAGCTATAACGCTGATTTTGCCCAAAGTTGGGGCATTTATTTAACACAGATGATTCCAAAAGTCAAATAATTTTAAAATTGACTTTGACTGGCGAATTTTATTTTAGTTGTGGCAAAGCATATAAACCCTTAAAGAGTCGCTTGCACACTTACTTAATCAAATTTAACGTAATTTTCATAATCAAAGCAACTGGGAATCAATGATCAATTAACAATGATCAATTATCAATAAGGAATTTATTACCTCTCCCCTCTCCATCCTCTCCCTTCCCCCTCTCTCCTCCCTCCTCACCCCTCTCTAGAAAAAGCAATAGCGCGTTCTTTTCCCCAGTAAAACCGGAGATGAGAACGCGCTAATGGGATAAATCAATTAGTTGTAGAACTCAGGCAACTAAAGACCTAATAGGTTTCTACGTGCCAACGACCTTCCCTCTTCGCTTGTCTTTGGTACTCTGACCAAGTAACGCCATCTTTGGCAGCAGCAACAGTAAGCGCTTGATCAATACCGCCTTCCATACCCTTCAAACCACAGATATAGGTGTGGGTATTTTGTTGTTGAATCATCTTCCAAAGTTCGTCCGCGTGTTCAGCTACGCGGTCTTGGATATACATCCTGCCACCTTCAGGGTTTTTCTGCTCACGGCTAATCGCGTAAGTCAAGCGGAAGTTGTCAGGGTACTGCTGTTGCAGTTCTTCTAACTCATTCTTGTACAGGATATTCGGGCTTGTAGGAATACCAAAGATTAGCCAAGCAAAACCATTAAACTGATAATCTGGGTTAGCTTTTCTTTCATTTTCCTTAAACATCCGCCACAAGTAAGCTCGGAATGGTGCAATACCAGTTCCTGTCGCCAACATAATCACATTGGCATTAGGATCTTCTGGTAATAACATTTCTTTACCAGTAGGGCCAGTGATTTTTAAATCATCCCCAGGTTGGAGATTACAGAGGAAGGTTGAGCAAACACCATAAACCATTTCACCTGTTTCAGGATGCTTGTACTCAAGTTGCCTAACACAGAGAGACACGGTTTTGTCATCAACGGAATCACCGTGACGAGTCGAAGCGATAGAATATAGCCTCAATTTATGAGGTTTATCTTTTTTGTCAGTTCCAGGCGGAATAATACCAATACTCTGACCTTCCAGATAGCGCAAATCTCCACCCGAAATGTCGAAAATCAGGTGACGGACAGTGCCGATACCACCTTCGCCAACAAGTTCTTCATTAGAGAGACACTTGCCAATATAAGGCGAGTTTGGGCGGTAGATATTAACTGGAACATCAGATTCAGCTTTTTTAGCTTTAGGCTTAGTTTCTTTGACTGGCTGTGCCGATTCTGTCTGAGTCATAGGCTTGCTCTCTTCTCCTGAGTGCTTGCTCTGTGTTTCAGTTCCAGGTGTGGCTTTACCATTTACTTCACTGTCAGCCGTTAAAGGTCGAATGCTGACAATTTTGCCGCCCAAGCGGGTGATTCGTTGCATTTCTTGGTTCATGCGACTGTAGGGTACGGTGATAAACACAGTGCCACTACGACGAATCGGGTAGTTAGTTTTGTCAGTAGTTTCGTTCTGACGCAAACCTTCTACTTCATAGATAAACATACGGCTACCAGAGACTGTGTTGGCTGCATCGCCAGCTACGCTTGAGTTGTACATTCCTAATTAATCATCTCCAAACCGAATTAAACACGTTGAGTACAACGTGACCTTTTTAAGGATATGCCAGCCCGAATATCGGGTTCCAGTTCATTTAGATCTGAATTTTTACTCAGCGTAACATCTCAAGCCTATGCTTACTCATCTAAGACAGCACCGAATGGCAAATTCTACATCTGTTACGTTTTCATCCTAGCGAATGATTCACTCGCAGAATGTTAGGAATGAGCAATTAGCAGTTAGCAGAATTCTAAGTTCTATTTATTTTTTTTTTTTCAAAAAGGCGCTACTCACCTTAGCATAAGTACTGAGCAAGATGAGTTCAATTACATTCCGCCTTGTAGGGGAGATCCCGTTCTGGTAAAATCCACTGTAGAAGCTAGGATTAAATACTTACTAGAAAATTGCTTGAGTTTTTCCGACCAAGCAGTAGCACCGCTTGCTGCCTGCAAAAACAGTACTTGTGCTTTCAGGCTATGTAGGATGCGCTGCATGATCAACGGACGGGGTGACCTCAAGGTTAAGGATTTAGCTTGCTTAAAATTTATTTTGAGAAAAAGATTTGCGTTAGAGGGAAGCTATGACCAGTCAGCTGGATCGTGTGGTTATCATTGGCGTTGCCGGAGATTCCGGCTGCGGTAAGTCTACTTTTTTGCGTCGAATCACAGATTTGTTTGGTGAAGATTTTGTGACAGTAATCTGTCTAGACGATTACCACTCTCTAGACAGAAAGCAACGTAAAGAAACTGGCATTACTGCCCTTGATCCTAGAGCTAATAACTTTGATTTGATGTACGAGCAAATCAAAGCTCTCAAAAATGGTCAAGTAATTGACAAGCCTATTTACAATCACGAAACCGGAGAGATTGACCCACCGGAGAAAGTACAGCCTAACCACGTCGTTGTAATTGAAGGGCTTCACCCCTTGTATGATGAACGGGTGCGATCGCTCATTGACTTCAGTGTTTACCTAGATATCAGTGATGAAGTCAAGATTTCTTGGAAGATTCAACGGGATATGGCAGAACGCGGTCACCGCTATGAAGATGTGATTGCTGCTATTAATGCTCGTCGTCCTGACTTTACTGCTTACATCGAGCCTCAGAAGGAATTTGCTGATGTAGTAATCCAGGTATTACCCACAAAATTAATTCCAGACGACAAGGAAAGCAAGGTATTGCGGGTACGCTTGTTGCAGAAAGATGGCGTAGAAGGTTTTGAGCCTACTTACCTGTTTGATGAAGGTTCAACCATCGATTGGATTCCCTGCGGTCGTAAGTTAACCTGTTCTTGGCCTGGAATCAGAATGTTCTACGGGCCTGATAGCTATTACGGTCATGATGTTTCAGTGCTGGAAGTAGATGGTCAGTTTGAGAACTTAGAAGAAGTTATTTACATTGAGGGACACCTTAGCAATACTTCTGCCAAGTACTACGGCGAGTTGACTCATTTGTTGCTTCAGCATAAAGAATATCCTGGCTCTAATAATGGTACTGGTTTGTTCCAAGTGCTTGTTGGCTTAAAGATGCGGGCAGCTTATGAACGCTTGACATCTAAGCAAGCTAGAGAGACAGCTAAGGCTTTGTAGGCGCGATCGCTTATTGAAGTTAGTCGATCGTCAAGGGTTAACCATATCCCTCTAATAACTTAAAACGCGAGAAGCTAAAACTAGCTCTCGCGTTTGATTTTGTTATTGCGCTATGAATAGTGTATAAAACAAGATGCCAGCGAAATTTGCCTTGGGAGCAACTATGAAAGTTTGGATAGCTAGCTTTGTGGTACTGTTTGCAATCGCAGAATTCTACCAGTGGCTCAAACACTTTACACTGCCATTGCCAATATATATTTTAGGCGGAGCATTTCTCGCGATCGCATCCAACTATGACCGCAAAGCAGGGTTTCCTTTCCTCAAATCAGATGAGCAACCAACAGCTATTCCAAACCCCATAGACTTAACGTCAGGTATGCCTGCTGTCAATTCTTCTACTAATCCCCAAATTAACCAATCTAATTTCAATCCAGCGCCTCAACCCGATCGCGCTATTTCTTTTACAATTCGTAAAGATAATCAACAATCTCAGCAATCATAAACTAAGAAAAAATCCCTTAATTATTTCATATTCATCCAATTACTTTTGCTAAATCTATATGTAAATAAATGATAGATATACCGCTATTTATTCTGTTTAAATAAGCTTTATAGCTATTTATAAATATTTAGTATTTATAAATAGCTCCCGATTAACAAATATACCAAAAACCATAACAGTTAGAACATTACATTTTTTGCTTTTAATCAATTTCTTTATCGCAGATAAACGCAGATTACGCAGATATCACCCAAGATTTGAGCAAAAAATTTAGTTTATTCATTTAAGTTTAAAAATACTAAAAAAATTAAGAGCGTGTCTAAATCTTTAACTATTAATCTTTCATGTTTATTGCAGAAGCCTACGGGAATTACTACTTATGCTCTTAATATTTTGCCTTACTTAGATTATTTAGAGCCAACATTGCTAGTATCCCAAAGTATTCCTCAATACAAATGTTATCCAATTCCCCCTAACCTAACAGCAGAACAAGGATATAAAGGTCACATACGCCGCTTGTTGTGGACTCAGCTAAAATTGCCGAGAATTTACCAACAGCTAAACTCAAGTCTGTTATTTTCTCCCCTACCAGAAGCACCTGTAGCAGTTAAATGTCGATATATTGTGATGGTTCACGATCTCATTCCCCTACGTTTTTTCAAAAAATTTTCACCTTTGACTTATTATTTTAGGTATTATCTACCTCACGTTTTAGAGCAATCCGAACACATTATTTGTAATTCTCTAGCGACGGCGCAAGATATTATTGAATTTTTTAATATCAAAGTTGAAAAAATTACCCCAATCGCACTAGCCTACAATTCCAATCACTTTCGTTACCTCAATTTACCAACGCAAAATTATTTTCTTTACATTGGACGGCAAGACTCTTATAAAAACTTACATAGATTAATATCTGCTTTCGCAGCTTTACCTAACTGCTATGACTACGAACTCTGGTTAGCAGGATCAACTGATAAACGCTATACTCCAAAAATAATTAATCAAGTAGAACAGTTAGATTTAACTAGGCAGGTCAAATTTTTAGATTATGTAGCGTATACTGATTTGCCTAAACTAATCAATAGTGCGATCGCACTTGTTTTTCCTAGTCTTTGGGAAGGCTTTGGTTTACCAGTACTAGAAGCAATGGCTTGTGGAACACCTGTAATTACATCTAATTTATCTTCATTGCCCGAAGTTGTTGGTGATGCTGCTATATTGGTGAACCCTTACAATGTGGAGGAAATTACCACAGCCATGAATGCTGTGGCTAATCAAGCTGGGTTGCGATCGCACATGAGCCAAGCTAGTCTGGCTAGATCTAGTCAATTTAGTTGGAAAAAAACAGGTCTTGCTACCGCTCAATTGCTACAAAAATATCTTTAGATCTTCAGTTGCCAAATTTTGTTGCTAGATCGCTGTTTAAATTTACTCAAAAAATACTTTATGAGCCATCGTCTTGCTTTAATACTCCGCCCTGTATTAATAATTACTGCCACCTTAGCAGCGATAGAAATAACTGCTATGTCAGCTAATGCACAAAAACCAATAGTATATCAACCATTAACCTTACCTGCTAGTAACGAAGCTAACGACACACTTACAGAAAAGGATATTCCCCTGGGTGATGGTGGTTTTGCCCGTGACTATCGGGTGAAATTTCAAGCAGGCGATCAAGTAGCAATTGATCTGACATCAGACAATTTCGACACAATTGTGACTTTGATGGGGGCTGACGGTTCAACAATTGGACAAAATGATGATGGCCCTGATGGTAGCAACAACTCCCTGCTTTTTGCCCGAATTAAGGAGGCAGGCGAGTATATTATTCGTGTTCGTTCCTTTGGAGAAACAGGCGGTGGTACTTTTAAGCTAAAAGTTACACGGTTACAACCTATTAATGTCACTTCTCAGGGATCAGGGAAGATGGGCAGATGAACTGCTAACCGCTAACCGCTATAAATAATTGTGAGAAAACACAGAAATAGTGCTTCTGTCCACTCTACAACCGCCCCATAAGTATCGCCAGTGTGACCGCCTAGTTGCCTGTTAAACCAAGCGCCAGTAAGTAATGCGATCGCACATCCTGCGATCAACATCCCGACTAGAACAGGTAAAGATTGAGCATTCCAAAATAACTCTAATCCGCTTAAACAGCCAATTAATATTAATCCTAATAATAAGTCTTGAGGTACGCGGATCGCTGCTTTATGAAATGCGCCTTTACCAGTAGCTTTGAGATAAGGATAATATGCGATCGCTACTACCTGTCCCCAGCGTCCCCATATTGCTGCTGCCATCACAGCTAACCACCGATGGTGATTTAATTCGCTTAGAGCAACAGTTTTTAATAACAATAGCGCGATCGCAGCCATTGCTCCAAAAGCACCAGTAGCACTATCAGACATAACTTGTAACCGTCTTTGCTGGTCTTGAACTGCCAAACCATCGGCAGTATCCATCACCCCATCTAAATGTAAACCGCCAGTTAAA
The DNA here is from genome assembly GCA_036702875.1 of Oculatellaceae cyanobacterium. Classification (GTDB taxonomy): domain Bacteria; phylum Cyanobacteriota; class Cyanobacteriia; order Cyanobacteriales; family PCC-9333; genus Crinalium. The sequence goes on from DATNQB010000025.1 coordinate 174,116, forward strand.
GCAATCCAACCAACAACTATCAAAGCTGATCTAGTTAGCATAGGCATACCTAAATTGGCAAGCGTGATATCACCTAGACTTAATAAACTACCAATTAACAGCCCTACGGCGGGTGCTAAACGCGCAACACCTTCAAAATCCAACGCCCAGCTATACGGCACAGGTAAACAGGTATAAAAAGCTACTGCGGCGGCTAGAAAATTGATTAACTTACGCACCCATAAAATCAATATTTGATACATATATCAGGTACTACCGGATTTCCCGTAATAAATTCAGTAGATTACCGCAGGAATACGCAATAAGTCTTAGGCTAATATTGACTCGTATCTTAAATTATTTGCTGTTTTTCCAAAAATCTCCTGGGTGTGTTTTACCAGCTAGTCTGCTCTTAGGACAGACCGAATTCTGAAATTTCCACCCAGTTTCTAGGCAATAGCAAGCTTATTTCAACCAAAGGCTGTTTTTTTCTATGAGTCACGACCAATCTTTGCCTCGATTAGCAGCACCCTGTATCATTGACACGGGCATAGTTGTCAATAAGCAAGATATCCGGCGCTTGCTCAGTGATTTAAATCGCGTCCGTTACATCCATACCTTTGACGGTCAATTGCAGAGTCAAGGAGAAGGATGTGTTCTAGAGGCGTTCGCTGACCCCCAGCGAGCTACGCTGATTGCTAATCATGCTCTTTATCTTAATGTTGAGAGTTTTGATTACCTACAATTAAGCCAAATTTCTGAGTCAGAAAACTACTTCGATCTCATTCAGGATAATCGTCAATTACGTTTAATCCCCATATCCAATCCATTGCAAGAGCAAGCTACGCCTATCCTAAATGCTGCTGCTTTAGAAGCGATGGTTGCTCAAGTACTTTCCGCTAAGTGGGATGTTCAGATTGATGAGAGCGACTTTTCGTTTTGAATAATTAACAGGGAAGTTGTGAGAATGTTTGCCTGAAGATACTGGCTGCCTAAAAATCGCTCTTGAAGTTTTGAGTTGCTACCTATTGTCAGCAGCTAATTTAATGATGAGTGAAATTTCAATGTAAAGTAGGCTCAAGCTGAAGTTACACTTAATATTTCTCACATCTAATAGTTAATCTTGAATCTATCTTGAGTGCTAATTTTTCTTTTCAACGTCAAGCATCCTGTAGTCATACGCAGGCAAGGGCTGGTGTATTTGTAACCCCTCATGGGATAGTTGAAACCCCTCGCTTCATGCCAGTGGGTACTTTAGCCACTGTGAAAACTTTGACCTCAGCGCACCTAGAGGAGGCTGAGGCACAGATGGTTTTAGCTAATACTTACCACCTACATCTACAACCAGGAGAAGACATCGTAGCGGGTGCTGGTGGGTTACATCGGTTTATGAATTGGAAAGGCCCGATGCTGACAGATTCGGGTGGATTTCAGGTCTTTAGCTTGAGCAAAATACGCACTATTACTGAAGCAGGCGTAACTTTTCGCTCCCCCCGTGATGGCAGAATAATTAATATGACCCCAGAGCTTTCAATTCAGATTCAAAATGATCTGGGGGCAGATGTAATTATGGCTTTTGATGAGTGTCCCCCCTACCCTGCTGAACGCGAGGAGGTAGTGAGGGCGACAGATCGCACCTATAGGTGGCTGGAACGCTGTATAGAAGCTCACAAACGCCCCAAGGATCAAGCTTTATTTGGAATTGTCCAAGGTGGAGTTTTCTTAGATTTACGACGTGCTGCGGCAAAATCATTAGCCGCTTTAGATTTACCTGGTTATGCCATTGGTGGGGTGAGTGTGGGTGAACCCGCAGAATTTATTCACCAGATTGTCAAAGCTACTGCGCCGTTGTTACCAGAAGAAAAACCACGTTACCTGATGGGAGTGGGAACGTATAGAGAAATGGCGATCGCGATCGCATCTGGGATAGATTTATTTGACTGTGTGATTCCTACACGATTGGGGCGACATGGTGCTGTCTTGGTACAAGGTGAGCGGTGGAATTTAAAAAATGCCCGATTTCGCCGAGATTATACTCAACTTGATGAGACTTGCCCTTGTTATACTTGCCAAAATTTCAGCCGCGCTTATTTAAGCCATTTAATGCGAGCGCGAGAAGTTTTAGGTTACACCTTACTGTCTTTGCATAACGTTACAGAATTGATTCGTTTTACCAAGCGTATTAGGCAGGCAATTTTAAGCGATCGCTTTACTACAGAATTTGCCCACTGGCTTGATTCTCCACCTCCACAAGCAGCAGAGCCATGTTAAGATACTTCTCAATTCTGAAAACTGTGTTGGAAAAAAGGATTAGAACATGGAAGCCGCGATGCTATTGGCGAAACTGCCTGAAGCTTACGCTATTTTTGACCCACTGGTAGACGTTCTCCCGATCATCCCCGTGTTTTTCCTGCTACTAGCATTCGTTTGGCAGGCTGCAGTCGGATTTCGCTAAATCTAAAACTTCGATTTTAATATATGGCACCAATTATTGGTGCCATTTTTTTATCAATTCTTATTTTTAAAATTTTATTGAAATTTTAAAAAATACCGCCATAGCAGTTAGAAAGTTAGATTTATTGCTGTGGATCACAATTTGTTTTTTGAGCGCAAATGTGATCAAATAAACGCAGAGGTTATAGCGGTCAGCAGTCAGCTATCAGCAGTCAGCTTTTGTCCAAGCCAATAAGTTTACAAGGGTTTCAAAATAGATGCGTGTCCTAATTGTCTTGGCGGTTGCTATAACCAAAATTTTATCAATGAACTGTCGAATATAATTAAAGAAAAAAATACTGCTCCTTATGAACGGGGAGCAGCGTTTAGATGGAATTTTTTTGGATGTTTTTTAAAGTTTTTCTACTTAATAACAGCAGTTAAATTAACTGCGTGCTGACATCACTTTTTGATATGCTGGTCGCTGTGTAATTCGCTTAATATAGTCCAATACAGCAGGATAACCACTTAAATCAAGCTTGAGCATCATTGGAATATAAGCCAACATTGACCCAACGGCAACATCACCGACAGTAAAATCTTGACCCAGCAAGAATGGTTGCTTTTCAAAGATTTGATTTAATGGTGTGAGTAATTTTGGTGTCTCTTTTTCACGAGTTGCTTCTACAAAAATTCCTGGCCCCAAAGTAGCATTAGCAAACAGCACCCATTGAATAAGTTCAGCTTGTTGCTCTAAAGATGGGGAAATATTGCCATATTTTTGAGCAAGATATAACAAGATTGCCCCTGATTCCCAGAGTTTAAAATCAGAGTCAACAATTGCGGGGACTTTTCCAGTTGGGTTAATCGCCAGGTATTCTGGTTTTCGGTGTTCTCCTGCTTGCATATCTAGCAGGACAAATTCGTAGGGAATATTTAATTCTTCTAGATACCACTGGACAATTGATGCCCGACTACGAGCGCCACCATAGAGCTTTAACATATTGATTGTTTATACTACAGAACTTGATGGGTGTAAGCGTGTTGTTTCACGTTGTCATCTTTGCTAACAACGCGGCTGGCGTTCAACACTCGTTTGCGTTCTAAGGAGTAGTTAAAGTCGGTGTGGGTAGTCCCCAAGGGAATAGAAGATTGAGCCTGTGGACGACGCTTATAGGTGCGAACGGCTGCAACTGCACGTAAGGCAAATTCATCACCAAACTGAGCTTCGGCTGGAAAAGATGCTGGCATTCGCAGCGTATCACCACCAAAAACTTCGCTTAATGTAGTAGCATAAGCCATTTGGTAAGAGGTAGGAATACCTTTGATCAATGCTTCTAGTGCAGCCGAAGGTATTGGCTCAATAATTTTAACTTCATGCACATCTCCGTCTTCTTTGTAAAAGCAGGTGGCTAAACCTAAAACTAAGTAATCATCTGCTGAAATATCAGGTGCATTAGGAAACAACGTTGGAGTTGTCATAGGAATACTCGGTATGTGGGAAACTCAGTAGTTTTAGCTTAACCCTACTATAGGGTAGGCGTAAGTCCTATGATGCGATCACTAACAACTACAAAAATTGCAGTTTCTAGATTGTTCCACGCTAACGATACTGCTCACTAGCAAATTGTAGTAGCATACACTATCTGTTAGAGCCCGTAATCCCCTGAATTATTAATGATTTTTATAGACGAGCGAAAACAATAAATTGTCTCCGTTTTTAGAAGCGGCAACTTTTTGCTTGATGTTGTAAGTAATACTGAAAGCTAACAGAGCTTAATACTATAGCATTGCTAGCAGTTGCTTCAAAGCAAAATGAATTAAGCGTTTCTCAGATTAATCACGAACCAAATCTTTATCTAGCAAAATTACCCGACGTTGGCTGGGAGCAACCCGATTGCTTTGCTCTTTCATCACCACTTGAGATTGTTCAGGGTCAAAGTGGCGATTAAAGGTGCTGCTTAAGCGAGTAACACGTTTTTCGCTGCGCTGTACTTCTTTTTTGATTTCTTGCAGTTTTGTCTGTTGAGACACTTGATAAGGCAAAAGCTGTACAAGTCCAGAAACAGCGGCTGATGAAATCACAATATTAGCGAACAACTTAGCCGTGGTTTCACCACTTACCGCCCGATAAGGTTGACGGTGAGCAGTTGGCGATGTCCGCCGAACCCGGCGACGGGTTACAGTCGGTTGTTGTAGTGGATGGAATGAAGGTTGAATTGCGTTCATAGATGTAAAGAATACCGCGCTCAACAGCTACTGAGTCAAGGGGCTATCCCCCCTAATTACCCTTGTTAATATAAGCAAGTTACGTTACAAAAAGCTACTGTTAGGGTCAGAAACTCAGAGGCAAGAGGTTAGACAATCATAAGTTGATGTCTGGTTAATCTCTCGCCTCTGAGTTGAGAAAAAGCGATCGCCCCTGCTGTGCAGATGCTTTAGTAAATCGCGGACATTAGCTTACTTGTAAAGTTCTGTTGCCAGTCGGAATGCTAAGATTCCTGGAATTAAGGCAACAACTAAAGCTACATAAACTTGGGTATCTGATATAGACATTGTTTTGCTTCCTCTTGCTGTTTGGTGAGTATATATTTCAACAATTTCGGGTAAATTTACCCTTGTTAAACAATTTTGTAACAAGATGCAACACAGATACATACCAATTTAACCCCAGGTGGGGAATTTACTGGTGAGACTGTTAACCCTAAATCTACAACGAAAGGGTAAGCTTGGTTAAAGTAGCAAGCATTTTTATTTTTTTTTAGATAATTGCTATTTGTTTTTAGTTAGCAATCTGTGAAGTTTGAATAAATAGTTAATGCTAGACCAGATCCTGAACTCTCCTTACCATGCGGCAATAGAAGCCACCTTTGTACTGGTGATCCTTATAGCCCTAGAAGCAGTGCTGTCAGCCGATAATGCGATCGCACTGGCAGCGATTGCCCAAGGATTAGAAGATGGTGAACAACGGCGACGCGCTCTCAATTTAGGCTTGCTAGTTGCCTATATTCTCCGAATGACCCTGATTCTTACAGCAACCTGGGTGGTTCAGTATTGGCAATTTGAGTTGCTTGGTGCAGCTTATCTACTCTGGTTGGTTTTCCAGTACTTTAGCTCCAATGAAGGGGAAGACAATGAACATCATGGCCCACGCTTTTCCTCGTTGTGGCAGGCAATACCTATAATCGCTGTGACGGATTTGGCGTTTTCGTTGGATAGTGTTACAACTGCGATCGCTATTTCTCAAGAAACTTGGCTGGTACTCGCAGGTGGCACGATTGGTGTCATCACTCTGCGCTTTATGGCAGGGTTATTTATTCGTTGGTTAGATGAATATATTTATCTAGAAGATGCTGGCTATATTACTGTTGGCTTCGTCGGGTTGCGACTGCTACTCAGAGCGATTCAACCAGATTTAGTACCCCCAGAATGGGTAATGATTACTTTGATTGCGCTAGTTTTCGCTTGGGGGTTTTCTCAGCGCACAACCGAAACTTCCTTGGCAAACACTCCAACTGAGGTAGAAGTGCAGGAAAACGAAGATACAAAAGCGCGGCAACCTGAAGAAGTTTAAATAAAATCGAAGGCGGAGTTAAGTCCCCGCCATCAAAAAGCTTTGAGCTTTTATTCTAGAGTTACTCGTAAAGCCAAGATGTTATACTTGGTTGCCAGTTAACGAGTTCTTCGTCTTTAAACCACAAGCTAATCTCACGTTGCGCTGTTTCTGGGGCATCAGAACCGTGAATCAGGTTGCGACCAATACTAACCCCATAATCTCCGCGAATAGTTCCTGGTTCAGAAGTTAGGGGGTTGGTAGCACCAATGATTTTCCTAGCTGATGCTACAACACCATCACCTTGCCACACCATTGCTACAACTGCGCCAGAGGTGATGAAGTCTACTAAGCCAGAGAAAAAAGGTCTTTCTTTGTGAACGTCATAGTGTTGTTCGGCGAGTTCTCTGCTTACTTGCATCAGCTTGAGTCCAACCAAAGTAAAACCTTTGGCTTCAAAGCGACGGATAATTTCACCTACCAGTCCACGCTGTACACCATCTGGTTTAATTGCTAAAAATGTCCGTTCCAAGTTTGACCCCGCTAATTTTACAAACTGATACAAAAGACAGATTATCTCAAAAAGGCGATTAGCAATTAGCTTTTAGCAATCAGCTTTCAGCTTTCAGCCAAATCAACTGTCAACTGTCAACTGTCAACTGTTCACTGTTTACTGTCCGCTCTAGTGCCAGTTGGATTAGTTGATCGACTAATTCTGAGAAGGGTATACCAGTGGCAGCCCAAAGTTGGGGATACATACTTGTTGCGGTAAATCCTGGTAGCGTGTTAATTTCGTTAATTAAGACTTCTCCTGTCTGTTCGACATAGAAAAAGTCTACTCGTGCTAAACCAGCACAATCAATGGCAGCAAATGCTTTGATCGCCATTGATTGAATTTGGGTAGTTATAGCATTTGGTAGTGAGGCGGGAATGATTAAATCTGCTTGACCAGCAGTGTATTTAGTTTCATAGTCATAGAAATCACTTGTGTAAGTAATTTCGCCAACAATTGAGGCTTTTGGTTGGTCATTACCCAAGACGGCGCATTCAACTTCCCTGGCGACAACGCCTGCTTCTACAATTAAACGGCGATCGTAGCTGGCAGCATTATCTAAGGCTGTTTCTAATTGTGCGCGCGATCGCACTTTAGCGATCCCCACAGATGATCCTAAGTTAGCTGGTTTGACAAAGCAGGGATATCCCAGTGCTGCTTCAATTTCATCACATAATTTTGGGAAAACGCAGGGATTAGAGTAAATTTGCGATCGATTGACAGCGATATATTTAACCTGTGGCAGTCCAGCTTGAGCAAAAGCTGTTTTCATTGCCAGTTTATCCATGCCTACAGCCGAACCCAGGGCAGCAGTACCTACAAATGGTACTTGCATTAATTTCAGCAATCCCTGAACTGTGCCATCTTCCCCGTTAGGGCCATGAAGGATGGGAAACCAAACATCTATTTCACTAGCTTGGGATGGAAATTGCCATAAATTATGCTTACCTTGCTGTTCATCAATGGGTAAATAGGGTGAACTTGTAGCTAAAACTTGTTGAGCAATTTCGACTCCTTGCCAAATTCCATCTTTTTGGATGTAAAAGGGCAATACTTCGTATTTATTGGTATTTTCGCCTGAGTTTAATGCTCCTGCGATCGCACGAGCCGAACTAATAGAAACCTCATGTTCACCTGAACAACCACCAAATAACAGCCCTACCTTGAGTTTTGTCATTACTAATGCCTCACCGCACTCCTCAACGGTGATAGCCTATCATCAAAATTGTTGCAAGTCCTCTGACTTAAAAAGGACTTAGGTATTTTAATTCAGCAGAGGAAGCAGAGCGAGTTAAAAAAAAGCAATTTCGCAATCTAATTAGACCAATGAGCAAAATCACCAAATTGTTTTTTTTATCGCAGATGTAAGCAGATATCCCCCAAGATTTTATCGACTTATGCAAGAAGCTTATTATCAATAATTTTGACTATTGACTCCCAAGTACCTAAACTGTTAAAAACCTACACTTTCGAGGGGGCAAGGGGCAGGGGCAGAACAGCTAGGGGTTCTCCAGTCAAGCTGAATGGGCGTACTTCTGTGATTTTAACTTGCACAATTTGACCTTTAAGTTGAGCAATACTGCCGTTAAAAAAGGTGAGGCGGTTTCCCCGCGTCCGTCCCATGACTTGAGTGGGATCTTTATGGTTTTGGTCTTCTACTAAAACTTCTTCTATGCGACCTAAATAACGTTGCGATCGCTCTGCTGCTTGAATAGATACTAAGTGGTTAAGGCGTTGCAATCTGTCTGATTTTACTTGCTCACTTAACTGCTGATCCCATACAGCCGCAGGTGTACCAGGACGAGGAGAATAAGCCGCAGTATTTACTAAGTCAAAGCTAATATCTTCTACTAGCTTGAGGGTATTTTCAAACTGTTCTTCTGTTTCCCCAGGAAAACCGACAATTGCATCGGCACTAATAGAAGCATCTGGCATATAGCGACGAATTGTGTCAATAATCCGGCGATACTTTTCATGGGTATAACCCCGCGCCATTGCTTTCAGTAGCTCATTATCCCCAGACTGGAAAGGAATGTGAAAATGTTCGCATACCTTTGGTAATTCAGCACAAGCATGAATCAACCGTTCTGTAAAATAGCGGGGGTGACTGGTGGCAAAGCGGATGCGTTCAATTCCTGGCACATCGTGAACATAGTAGAGTAAATCTGTCAAGGTGTGCTGATGGCGACCTTCTTTTGTTACTCCTGGTAAATCCCGCCCGTAGGCATCAATATTTTGACCGAGTAAGGTTATTTCCTTATAACCTTGACGACTTAATTCTTCCATTTCAGCGCGAATTGCTTCTGGAGTGCGGGATTGTTCCACACCGCGCACGCTGGGAACTACACAGTAAGTACAGCGTTCATTACAGCCGTAAATTACATTTACCCAAGCACTTACCGTGCTATCTCGCCTGGGTTTAGTGATATCTTCAACTATTTGAATTGGTTCTGTCGCTACTACCTGATTACCATCTAACACTTGTTCCAGCAAGTCTTTCAGGCGATTTGCGTGCTGTGGCCCCATCACCAAGTCTAATTCTGGAACCCGTCGCAGCAATGCTGCGCCTTCTTGTTGGGCAACGCAACCAGCAACAACAAGCGTCAAATCAGGTTCTTCATGCTTGCGCTTGGCTTGCCTACCCAGGTAAGAATAAACCTTTTGTTCAGCGTTATCTCGAATTGTACAAGTGTTGTAGAGGATGACATTGGCATTATTGGGGTCTTCTGACCACTCAAAGCCCATATCCTCAAGGATGCCAGCCATGCGTTCAGAGTCGGCTTTATTCATCTGGCAGCCGAAAGTAGTAATGTGATAGCGGCGGGGAGAAGTGGTCATGGACAGGTACAAATATTAGGTAAAAAATAATATCACTTTACAGATCTATATTATCTACTAAAGTCCAAAGAAAGTGTTCAAACGTTTACGAACCCAAACCAAAGGATTTTTGTCTAAGTCTGCTGCGTCTACTAATCCTAAGTCTCTTAGTGATTGTTGACGTTCTGCTAATTCTTGTTGGCGTTCTGCGAGTTTATAAATAATCTGATCTGCTAATCCTTTATGCTGTGTCAATAGTTTTTTAAACCCGTTATGGCTAACTACGAATAAAATTGTTTCTTCTAGGGTTTTTGTACTAGCTGAACGCGGAATTCCCATTAAGAGGGAAAGCTCACCAAAAAAATCGCCAGCATGGAGGGTAGTTAAATATTTGTTAGCTTTTTCAGAAAAAACTTCTACCGACCCTGCCAAAATAATATAAAAGGAATTTCCTGGGTCATTTTCGCGAAATAAAACTGTTTCAGCAGCAACTATTTTACGATAACCTTGTTCAATAAACCTTAATAGTTCTAAATCATTAAAATCTTCAAAATATGTTACTTTTCGCAACAATTCACGCAAGTTAATCGGTTGATTGATACTTTTATTCTTCTGGTTTTCTTCTGGTGATTGGTCAACTGAGTCAAATTCTACAATTTCTGGTTGCTGTCTAAAAGTATTACTTGATATTAATTGTTGCAATTGTTCGCGATTTCTGATCCAAACATCTTGTTGAGGGAAGGGAATCTCAATTCTTCTTTGTCGTAATTCATGTTCAATGATAAAATTCAAAGAACTTTTTATCGGTTCTCTTTCTGCTGGTTTATTAATCCAAACTAATAATTCAAAATTTAAAGCATTATCTCCAAAACCAGTTAGCCATACTTCAGGAGGTGGATTGTATAAAACTCTAGATTCTAAGTAAGCAGAAGATAAAAGTGTTTCTGTTACTAATACTGGATCGCTACCATAAGCAACTCCTACAGGAATACGTAAACGAGAATCAGGATCTTGGTGGCTCCAATTAATAATTTTGTTTTCAATAAAATCCAGGTTAGGAACAATTACAGATATGCCATCAATTGTTTTGATGATTGTAGAACGCATAGAAATTTGTTTGATTGTTCCTGCTAACCCATCAACTTCAATAAAATCTCCTACTTTAATTGTTCTTTCTAGTAGTAATGTCATACCACTAATGAAGTTATTGGCTAATGTTTGTAAGCCAAAGCCTAAACCAATGCCTAAACCACCAGCTAAAACTGTTAGGGAGTTAAGATTAATGCCAGCAGTTTGCAAGACAATTAAAAAACCGATAGAACCTGTAAAATAGGCAATAATTGTAGCGATCGCTTCTCGATCCCCATGCTCCAATCCCAGTCTCACTAGCAATCTATGTTTTAGCCACGTACTCAGGAGACGTGCAACAAAAACCACTGCGATCATTAATAGGATAAACGTAGCGATCGCACTCAACGAAATGGAAATACTGCCAATTTCAAATATTGGCGCTGTCAATAGCTTGATTAGTGGTGCAAAGATCGAATTTGCTTGTATACTCATCTAATTTTCCACTAAAGCACTATTCCTGATAATTGTTAATTGTTAATTGTTCATTGATTAAGCGGGTTTCCAAGTGCCGTGAAAGCCTAAAGGAATTACGCTAGGTAATTGTAATTTACACACAGGTGATTCATTCAGGCGATCGCTATTCATAATCCAAACTTCGCTTTTATGAATATTGCCATCATACACAACTGTTAAAATCCAACCTTGATCGGGGTTATAGGCATCTATAGCATATATGGGTTCTGAAGCATAGCAATTTTCTCCTATTTGTGCTTCACAGAGGGTATCAGTTTTGGAGTCAAAACGCGCGATCGCACTTAAAACTTCTTTACTGATATCTACATTTTGTCGATGTACAGATAGATAAGTGTAGCGGTTAGCTTGTCCCACTTCTCTTGGGGAAACCACAGGAAAATCACAACCGCGATCTAACACTTCCTGCATTTTTGTTACTTTACCAGTCTGAGGATTAAGATTAACTTGCCAGAGTGTTCCTTTGGCGGTAGTGGTGGTTTTACCAGTGGCTACTTCTTTGAGAAATTGATTTGTTTGGAAATCTTCATAACGAGCTATGTCTAAAATTATGGAACCACTACTATCAACATATCCATTGCCAAAATGCCACTGAAACCAAGGATCAGTTTCTCCACGACTAACCAAGGTTAATGTGTTCTTGTCGAATACTAAAACTTGGGTTCCTAATTGTGGTTTCCACTTAGCTGCATCACTGTAAGAACTTAATCCTAGTATTAGCGGTAGGATATTTATCCGCAGTGGAGGAACGAAAAAGACTAGATATTGTCCAGCTAAAACAAAATCATGCAAAATTGAGAAACCATCAAGCTTAAAAGCTGATTTTTTGATAATTTTGCCAGTGCGATCGCTTTTATAAAGATTTAGCAGTACATCTTTTTTAACACTGACACCGAAATTAAAAATTTCTCCAGTATTAGGATCAATTTTGGGATGTGCTGAATAAGCTAATCCTTGATCCAGTCCACCTAAATTATCTAATCCTCTAGTTTCTAGAGTTTCGAGGTCTAGGGCATAGGGGTTATCACCTTCCCATAATGCTAGTAATTTATCAGGTAGTCCCAAAACTGAAGTATTAGCAGAATGTTTTACTGGTCTTAACCATTGATGCCAGATTGCCCCTGGTGCAGTCATGCCATAGTTACCATAAAGGTATTTACCTGCTGCGGTTTCTTCTTGGTAGCCAGATGTTTGTACGAAGCGATAAACACCTGTAGCACCATGATCGCTGAAATGGACTCCTAGAATGGCACCATCCCCATCAAACCAGTGTCCGACTTTTCTACCACCACGTTCTAGCCTAGCAGGGCCATTGCGGTAGAGAGAACCACGTAATCCGGCGGGTATTTCGCCAGAGATAACTTTTAGGGGAGTAGGGGCAAATTCTTGAGCGGGTTGAGCGATCGCATTTGCCCAAGCTGGATGTGTTGATAGTTTATTAGCTAGTGTCATACGAAGGAAGATAGCAGATTAGAATTAATAATCTAAAGCAATACTAATCAAGTTTTTATAACAAAGGTTGTATCCAGCTAATCTTACTGAAACAGCAGAGCAAGCAGCATCAATGTCAAACTAACTATGACCTACTCCCCAAAATCTTCTCAACCAGATTTTCAAGTTTTATTTGAGTCAGCGCCTGGATTGCATTTAGTATTAACACCAAACTTTACAATTGTTGCGGTCAGCGATGCTTACTTGCGGGCAACGATGACTAAACGGGAAGAGATTTTGGGGCAGGGGGTATTTGATGTTTTCCCTGATAATCCTGAAGATCCAACAGCTACGGGAGTGCTTAATTTGCAAAGCTCGCTTTTAAGCGTGTTGCAAAATAAAGCAACCCATACGATGGCGGTACAGAAATACGACATTCCTCGTCCTGAATCAAAGGGTGGTGGGTTTGAGGAGAGATATTGGAGTCCTGTTAATTCACCAATATTAGGAACAGATGGAGAGGTTAGGTATATCATCCATCGTGTGGAGGATGTAACAGACTTTGTTCGCCTCAAGCAACAGGAAGTTAAGGAACACGAACTCGCTCTTTCGCTGCAAGAACGTACCCAGCAGATGGAGGCAGAAATCTATTTGCGATCGCAAGAGTTACAGGAGGTAAATAGACAACTGCAAGCCGCTAATTTAGAACTAGCAAACGCCCGTGACGGTGCAGAAAAAGCACACCAAAGAATTACTAGCATTCTCGAAAGTATTACTGATGGATTTGTGGCTGTCGATCGTGATTGGCGCTTCAGCTATATCAGCCAAGCAACGGCGCGAATTTTACAAAAAGATCTTCAAGAGCTAGTTGGTAAGCAGGTATGGCAAGAAGTCTTTCCAGAGGCGGTGGGTACTGTTTTGGAATCAGAACTTAATCGAGCTATGGAGCGTCAAGTCACTGTTGAGCTTGAACAATTTTATCGCCCATTAAATAAATGGTTTGAAATTCATGCCTATCCTTGTGAAGAAGGTCTTTCTATCCATTTTCGGGATATTACGCAGCGCAAACAAGCTGAAAGCGATCGCCAACAAGCAAATCAGCAAGTTGTCAATATTCTAGAAAGTATTGGTGATGCCTTTGTAGCAATGGATCGCGAGTGGCGGATCACCTACGTGAATCAAGAAACAGCTAGGCTGAATGGAAAAAAGCCAGAAGAATTTATTGGCAAAACTCACTGGGAAGTGTGGCCTTGGTCTGTAGGTACTGTTGTTGAACAAAATTATCGCCGTGCCGTTGCTGAACAGGTGGCTGTGCATTTTGAGGCGTTATACGAGCCGCTAGATATGTGGCTGGACATTCATGCTTATCCTTCCCCAGACGGTCTGAGCCTTTATTTCCGCGATATCTCTGAGCGTAAGCGGGTAGAAGAGGCAGTAAAAACTAGCGAAGAGCGGTTCCAACTGTTGTTGGAAAATGTTAAAGATTACGCCATTTTCTTTTTAGACACCGAAAACCGTTTTACCCGTTGGAGTTTAGGAGCAGAGAGAATTTTAGGCTATCAGGAAGCCGAAATTTTGGGTCAATCTGGCTCAATTATCTTTATACCTGAAGACTTCGAGCGCGAAGAAGATCAGAAGGAATTGCAAAAGGCAATTAAGGAAGGTCGGGCTGAGAATGAACGCTGGCACATGCGTAAAGATGGTTCCCGTTTTTGGGGGAGTGGGATTGTCACATCTCTACGAGATCATCAGGGAAATCATAAGGGTTTCGCTAAAATCATGCGCGACCTTACAGAGCGCAAATTAGTAGAAGATGAACGCAACCAGTTATTAGAGAGCGAACAACAGGCACGCGCCCAAGCAGAAACAGCAAATCGCATCAAAGATGAGTTTCTGGCGGTGCTTTCTCATGAATTGCGATCGCCACTTAACCCAATTTTAGGTTGGACAAAACTGTTGCGATCGCGCAAATTTGATCAAAAAACTGCCGAACGTGCCTTAGAAATTATTGATCGCAATGCTAAGTTGCAAGCGCAACTGATTGAGGATTTGCTTGATGTTTCGCGGATTCTGCGAGGTAAACTCAGTCTTAATCCTTGCCCAGTTAATCTAAAAGCCACAATTGAAGCAGCAATAGAAACGGTACGCTTGGCAGCAGAAGCCAAATCACTTGATATTCAAACTATATTTGCCCCATCGGTAGTGCTAGTTGCAGGAGACTCTAACCGCTTACAGCAAGTTGTGTGGAATTTGCTCACTAATGCAGTTAAGTTCACACCTATTGGTGGGCGAGTAGAAATAAAGTTGGAGTGCGTTGAATCTCAGGCACAAATTCAAGTTACTGACACAGGTAAGGGAATTAACCGAGATTTTCTACCCCATGTATTTGATTATTTTCGTCAAGAAAATAGCAGTACTACAAGGATATTTGGCGGGTTAGGGCTAGGACTAGCAATTGTCCGTCACTTGGTAGAACTTCACGGTGGCAGTGTTTGCGTAGAAAGTTTAGGAGAAGGGCAAGGCGCAACATTTACTGTTAGACTGCCGTTAATTAAAATCAATCCTCAGACAAGTGAGCATTCCGAACAGCCTAATCGGGCATCAGATCTAAGTGGTATAAAAATTCTAGTTGTAGATGATGAAGCTGATTCACGAGAATTTATCTCTTTTGTGCTGGAACAGTCTGGGGCAGCCGTGACGGCGGTAAGATCAGCAAGAGAAGCATTAGAAACGATAGTACAGACAAAGCCAAATTTACTATTAAGTGATATTGGAATGCCTGACGTTGATGGATATATGTTGATCCGTCAAATTAGAGCCATGTCACCAGACCAAGGAGGAGAGATTCCGGCGATCGCTTTAACCGCCTATGCTAGTGAAATTGATGCAGAGAAAGCTCTCTCAGCAGGTTTTCAGAGGCATCTAGCAAAGCCAGTAGATCCGGATGAATTAGCCGCAGCAGTAACCAGCCTTGCTAAAAGTAGTCAATAAACCTAAATCTTTAGTAAATAATTAGCTTTTCAGTGCTGCTTCCACAAACATTAAGCGATCGCTCCCCCAATACATATCATTACCAATAAAAAATGTCGGTACACCAAAAACACCTCGGCTGGCAGCTTCCTCGGTTAATTTATCAACTTCTTTGAGAATAATAGGGTCAGTAGCAACAGCAGCAATAGTGTGTCCATCCAGTCCTATTTCAGCAGCTAATTGACTTAGTACTTGCGGAGCAGCAATATCTTGATCTTCAACAAAATAGGCATACATCACTCTGTCAACAAACTCTGGCAACTTGCCTGCTTTTTGTGCACCTATAGATGCACCAGAGGCGGGACGGCTATCTATAGGCAGGCGAGATGGTAAATTCAACGGTACACCGTAATGTTTGCACCAATCTCCGATATCTTTACCCAAATACTTAAGTTTGGCTGGCACATTAGTTGGGCCTGGGTTGCCAGTGATTTCCCATAAATTACGTAAATCAATCACATAATAATTAATCTGGCATTGAGTACGTTCTGCTAACGCACGAATTTGGGTTTGAGCCAAATATGCAAAAGGGCTGCTATAGCTGAGGTAAACATCTAAATTTTTGCTCATATTTAGAAAACCAAGCAATGGGATTTGAGCAAACTTAGCACAAAAAACCTATCATTATTTAAAAAAAGAAAAATTTACTTCCAACTTCTTTGTTGCAGAATCTTAAAAAAGATACTGATATCAAGCTCGGTCAATTAACCATAATATGCGTAGGGGCGGGTTAACAGATAAAATTTGCTACTGATAAATATCTGTGTTTAACCCGCCCATAAAGGTCAATCGGTTTTTATTAAGGCTAATTCAATTGAATTAGTACGTCGTCAATACTATTGTGTCTGCGTAAGTCCTAATTTTAGAAGAATATACTAGACTTCTTGCAAAAATCCCTATTGGTTTTAAAGAGGCGTAGATTAACCGCAGATGATGTAGAAGACTTCCTCGACTTATGCAAGAGATCTAGTGCCTATCTAATTAATCATGGGGCAGCCGTCTAGATGTTGCCATTGCTGGCGTTGCTTCCTCCTGGTGATTAGCTAAATTTTGAGTCTTTTGCTGAATTAACTCAACTTTGTAACCATTCGGGTCTTCAACAAAGGCAATAACCGTTGTACCGTGTTTCATTGGCCCTGGTTCCCGTGATACCTTACCACCACGCGCCTTAATTTCTTCACAGGTGGCATAAATATCATCAACGCCAAGAGCAATATGCCCATAGGCATCTCCCAGGTTATACTGCTCTACACCCCAGTTATAAGTTAGTTCCAAAACAGTGTTGTTAGCTTCATCGCCATAACCAACAAAAGCCAGGGTAAATTTACCGTCTGGATATTCCTTTTGACGAAGTAGCTTCATACCCAGAACGTCGCAATAAAACTTGAGAGAGTGTTCCAAGTTGCCGACTCGCAGCATAGTATGTAGCATTCGCATCTCTTTAATCCCCAATTCCTGCTTACGATGACGCTTGATGTCTGTTTAAGAAGTATTCTAACAATCGGAGTTTGATTAGTTGTTAGCTATCAGCTATCAGCTATCAGCTTTTAAGTACGTTGTTTTGTGGAGAGTTAATTAATACTTTTTATTCCCTAAGCAACTAACCCTCAAAAAAGCTGACGGCTGACTAACCACAATCAAGAGTAAATATGGAGAACCATGACCATGCTAGAGACTGCTATTGATACGATTCGCGCACGGGAAATCCTCGATTCACGGGGTCGCCCTACTGTAGAAGCTGAGGTTTATCTCGCTAATGGTGCAGTCGGGGTTGCCCAAGTTCCCAGTGGTGCTTCTACAGGAACTTTTGAAGCCCATGAACTGCGGGATGGAGATAATAACCGCTACGGTGGTAAAGGTGTCCTTACGGCTGTGCAGAACATTGAGGAGACAATTGCCCCTGAGTTACTAGATGTAGACGCACTCAACCAAGCTGGAGTTGATCACTTGATGATTCAGCTTGATGGTTCTGAGAATAAATCTAATCTGGGAGCGAATGCGATTTTGGCAGTTTCACTGGCAACGGCAAAAGCTGCTGCTGATGCCCTACGCTTGCCTCTGTACCGCTACTTAGGCGGCCCTCTGGCTAATTTGCTACCAGTACCGTTGATGAATGTAATTAACGGTGGCGCACACGCATCTAACAATGTGGATTTTCAGGAGTTCATGATTGTGCCTGTGGGTGCTGCTTCTTTTAAGGAGGCGCTACGCTGGGGTGCTGAAGTATTTGCTTCACTCAGCAAGGTGTTAGATGCTCAAGGGTTATTAACTGGTGTGGGCGATGAAGGCGGTTTTGCCCCTAATTTAAAGTCAAATCAAGCGGCTTTGGAATTGTTGGTGGCTGCGATTGAAAAAGCTGGCTATAAACCAGGGGAAGAAGTAGCACTGGCTTTAGATGTTGCTGCTAGTGAGTTTTACAAAGATGGTCAATATGTCTATGATGGTTCATCACACTCGCCTGCTGAGTTTGTTGATTATCTCGCTAGTTTGACGAGTCAGTACCCAATTGTCTCAATTGAAGATGGTTTGCACGAAGATGACTGGGAAAACTGGCAATTACTTACTCAAAAGATTGGTTCCAGTGTGCAGTTAGTTGGCGATGATTTGTTTGTTACCAACCCTATCCGCTTGCGTAAAGGTATTGAACAAGCGGCGGCTAACGCGATTTTAATTAAGCTCAATCAAATTGGTTCTTTGACTGAAACACTAGAAACAATTGATATGGGAACCCGCAACGGTTATCGCTCAATTATTAGCCACCGTTCGGGGGAAACTGAAGATACAACGATCGCAGATTTAGCTGTCGCTACTCGTGCTGGTCAAATTAAGACAGGTTCTCTCTGTCGTAGTGAACGTGTTGCCAAATACAACCGCTTGTTGCGAATAGAAGATGAATTAGGCGATCGCGCAATCTATGCTGCTACTGTTGGTTTAGGGCCAAGATAGCTTTTAGCAGTTAGCTTTTAGCAGTTAGCTTCTTAAAAAACTCTTAATCTCTTGTGTTAAGTAGTCTTTTCTTTAATCGCTAATCGCTAATTGCTAATTGCTAATCGCTACGGATAAAATGCCAACTGTGGTAAACCTAAAGTTTCTTCCCAACCCATCATTAAATTAAGACACTGGATAGCTTGACCTGCTTGACCTTTCATTAAGTTGTCAATTGCTGACATCACAATTACTCTGTCAGTGCGTGGATCAACTTCGATGCCGATATAGCAGAGATTTGTGCCAGCAGCCCACTTAGTTTGAGGGTAAGTACCACTCGGTAAAATTTTGACCCAAGGAGAAGATCGATAAAAAGCTTGATAAATTGTAATTAAGTCATCTCTCACTAATCCAGGATCGCGAAGTGTGGCATAGACAGTTGCTAAAATACCCCGCACCATTGGAATTAAATGGGGGGTAAACTGGAGCATTACTTCATGACCCGCTAACTCACTACAAATTTGCTCAATTTCTGGCGTATGTCGATGGTGTGTGACACCATAAGCGGATAAAGAATTATCTGCTTCTGCTAATAAAAGATTGGTTTTAGCTTGTCGTCCACCACCAGATGTACCTGATTTGGCATCAATAATCGCACTTTCCGGTTGAATTAACCCTTGCTTAAGTAAAGGTGAGAGTGCTAACAGGCTGGCAGTAGGGTAACATCCAGGGCAACCGACTAATTGAGCATTAGCAATGCGATCGCGATACAATTCCGGTAAGCCATAAACTGCTGTTGCCGCTACTTGCTGATCGCTGCGTTCAACTCCGTACCAACTGCTGTAGGTTTCTAAATTACTAAACCGATAGTCAGCAGATAAATCCAAAACTTTACATCCCTTCTCTAACAGTTTTGGTGTCATATCACAAGCTAAACCATTAGGCAGAGACAAAAATACCACTTGACAACGACCAGCAATTATATCTAAGTCAATTGGTTCTATTTTTAAATCAATGCAATGAGCCAGATGGGGGTAAATATCTGAAAAACGTTTGCCAGCACTACTTTCGCCCCCTAAATAAACTACTTCTATTTGTGGGTGGTCTTTCAAGAGTCGCACCAGTTGTACGCCACCATACCCAGAAGCACCAATAATTCCTACCCGCAAGCGTCCTAAATCTTCCATGTTCCTTACTTCCTAAGAGTCAATATAAAGTTGAATTGCTGCATTTTAATATCAAAATCGCAACTTAGTAGTAAATAGCATCCCGTATGTGGGCAAGATGTATATAAGGAACTATTCACAGGATTCCTAATGATTTTCCAGCAGACCTTGCCATACTAACAGGCTAAAATTTAAGTGAAGCAAGCTTAAAGAAACTTAAATAGCAATTTAGAACTAATCTGTGGTAAAGCCTACGAACGTCGTAACATCAACTTTTAAATTTGACTCGATTGACGCTGCTCTAGCAGACTTCAAAGCAGGTCGGATGGTGGTCGTGGTCGATGATGAAAACCGCGAAAATGAAGGTGACTTGATTTGTGCCGCACAATTTGCCACGCCTGACTTGATTAATTTCATGGCTGTATATGCGCGTGGGCTAATTTGTTTGGCAATGACAGGCGATCGCTTAGATGAACTCGACCTGCCATTAATGGTAAGCAATAATACTGACAGCAACCAAACGGCATTCACAGTTAGTATTGATGCCTCGCCTAACCTGGGAATTACTACTGGCATTTCAGCAGAAGACCGCGCCCGTACTATCCAAGTATCCATCAATCCAGCGACTCACCCCCAGGATTTACGTCGCCCTGGTCATATCTTCCCGATCCGTGCCAGAGAAGGCGGTGTGTTGAAGCGGGCAGGGCATACGGAAGCCGCAGTAGATTTGGCGATATTATCAGGACTATATCCGGCTGGGGTAATCTGTGAAATTCAAAATTCTGATGGCTCAATGGCTCGATTGCCACAGTTAATTGACTATGCCCAAGCTCACAATTTAAGAATTATCAGTATTGCTGATTTAATTAGTTACCGCCTCAAGCATGAACGGTTTGTCGCTCGTGAAACTATAGCCGAATTGCCTACCCAGTTTGGTCAATTCCAAATCTATGCTTACCGCAACAGCATGGACAATTCTGAACACGTTGCGATTGTTAAGGGTGATCCGGCTGAATTTACCGACAAAACTGTGATGGTGCGGATGCACTCAGAATGCTTAACTGGGGATGCTTTAGGTTCTTTACGCTGCGACTGTAGGATGCAGTTGCAAGCGGCACTAAAAATGATTGAAAACAATGGTCAAGGTGTTGTAGTTTACTTGCGCCAAGAAGGTAGAGGAATTGGCTTAATTAACAAGTTGAAGGCTTATTCTTTGCAGGATATGGGGCTAGATACGGTTGAAGCAAATGAGCGTCTAGGTTTTCCTGCTGATCTGCGTAACTATGGAGTTGGGGCGCAAATTCTCAACGATTTAGGCGTGACCAAAATTAAGCTGATTACAAATAATCCTCGCAAAATTGCTGGCTTGAAGGGTTATGGCTTGGAAGTTGTGGACAGGCTACCATTGTTAATAGAAGCTACTGATCACAACTCTATTTATTTAGCTACAAAGGCAGAAAAATTGGGTCATATGCTATTGCAGACCTATTTAGTTACTGTAGCTATTGAATGGAATGATGAACCTTCAGTAACAGAACGCTATGAACGCTTGGAGAAAGTACGCCATTTAGGAAATATCCATCATCTACTGTTGCAGGAAGAAGCGCGACCTGTGGCGATCGCTTTATTTGGTAAACCTTCTTTAACTTTCCATTTAGGCTTTGATCAATCTAATCTAGCAGCCTCCCGATGGTTTGAGCAGGCGCATCATCCTTATCTAGAAGCGATCGCTCAAATTCTAGATTCTTTAGGAAGTTGGAAGCAAATTAAACGCCTAGAATTTTTAGTTTCTACTGGTTACGATCCTCTTACAGGTTTGCAAGTGCAAATAGATCGTGAAACATTCCCCGTGACAAAACTTCCTTCATCTATTTGTAACAACTTAAAAACTCAAACAATTTACAGTTTTGTTCAGGATTGATGAGTATGAAAAAAGATAATTCTGACATTAAAGCTCAGACTAATTTTTATCAAAAGCTAGGAGTGATCTTACCTACTAGCTTATGGTTGGCTATTTCTAGTTTGGGCGTCTTGATTCCATCTGTATCTGCACAGATGCGACCAGTTCAAGTTGCTCAAGTAGATAAAACGGATTTATTTAATCGTGGGGTTTCTAAGTATAGTACTGGAGACTACAACGGTGCGATCGCAGATTTAACAGCAGCGATTCGTTTAGATTCGACTCTCGCAGAAGCTTATTACAATCGTGGTTTGGCGCGTCGTCAACTAGGAGATTTCACAGGAGCGATCGCCGATTACACCAACTCAATTCGGATTGATCCTAGTTATATCTCCCCTTATATTAATCGAGGCATTGCCTACGCCGCGCAGGGGAAGTACACAGAAGCAATTGAAGATTACACCGCAGCAATCAATCTTGATGCTAAAGATGCTAGTGCTTACTTTAACCGTGCTGTTGCTCGTGACGGTTTAGGAGATCGAACTGGAGCTATTAAAGATTACACCCAAACAATTAGCCTCAAACCAGACTATATCACTGCCTACTTAAATAGGGGGGTAAGTCGCACAGATTTGGGTGATTATAAGAGTGCGATCGCCGACTTTAACAAAGTAATACAACTTGACCCTAAGCTAGTCTCTGGATACGAAAATCGTGGTATAGCTCGCCGTTTTTTAGGAGATTTCAAGGGAGCGATCGCGGATTATAATCAAGCAATCCAACTAGCACCAAACAACGCCAGCGCCTACTACAACAGAGGACTTGTCAGCTATCGCCAAGGAAATAAACAAGCTGCGATCGACGATTATACTCAAGCAATTCGTGTAGATTCCCGCTTTGCTAGAGCTTATGGTAATAGAGGGTTACTCCGCTACGAATTGGGGAGTCGCGAAGCTGCGCTTGACGATGTACGAACAGCAGCTAGACTATTCTCTAAACAAGGAGAGACATCGGAATACCAAAAAGCCGTAGATTTAATTAGAAAAATTCAGCAGTAGTTATCAAATTTACGGAATTAACATTCCCAGATTGAAGAATTAAACCAAGGCTGATGCTGATTAATTCTACTTTCTAATAATTTAGATATATGCAACTTAAAATTTTATCTCTTACCACTTTAGTAGTTTGTGCATGGTTAGCTACACCAGCACAAGCACAAAACCCTGACCACGTTAGACAATTGCAGCTTACTAATAAATGTCCCAACTGCGATCTAACAGGAGCAGATTTCAGGCGTGCTAATCTCAGGAATGCTGATTTAAGAGGAGCAAACTTAATAAATGCTAACCTTAGCAATGCCAATTTAGAGGGGGCAAATTTAATAACTACAAATTTATTTACCGCCAACCTCAGCAACGCTAATCTCAATGGTGCTAACTTATGGGGAGCTAATCTAATTCAATCTAATTTGAGCAATGCTAATTTAAGTAATGCTATTTTCAGATATGCCAACCTTGTTGGCACTAATCTTTCGGGGGTTCAACTTAATAATACTGACTTCAGTATTGCTAATTTATTCTCAGTTAATTTCACGGCACTTGATGTTAGCAAGGCTAACTTTTCTGGTGCTAACTTATCGGGAGCTTTGGGACTACCCTTATCGCCACCCTTAACTTCTCCTCAAATACCTATACCTAACGTACGTGGTGGCAGTCCAGATTTCCAACCAGGCAGTGTTGGGCGACCTAATCAAACTCAACCAGGAGCAACACGCGGGGGTTCCTCAGAGTTTGAGCCAAGCGGTGTTGGGCGACCCGATCAAACTCAATCAGGAGGAACACGCTTAAGAGATACTCCCGACATTCAACCCAAGTAACGACAGGATTTACGCCTTTCAGCGTGGAATCTTCAAAGCTGGGGAGGCTGGGGAAATAAAAATATTCTTTTATAAACTAATTGCAAAAGTAGGGATTTTTTTGCTACTATATTTCATAATAGAAATGCAGTTTGTCTAAGTTATTAAAAGGTATTTCTTCCTTATCAAAGTTAGTATATCATACAAAATATAGCTCAGTCTATACCTCATCTAAAAAATTTTCCATTTTTAATAAATCAACATGACTGAATTGATTAAAAAATCAAATTCCAGTATTTAATTAGGTTAAACATAATTAAATATTAAAATGTGAATTTTGAACTTTCTCTGCTTCCTCTGCCTCCCCGCTTGCCACTATCTAATGTTTTATTAAGTAGAGTTACTTATCTCTCTCAGTAAAGGGTAACTTTGTTAGAGGGTCTAATTTAACGTTTAATTAGCTTGACTTATTTATGAGTGTACAAACGATTGTATCCACTCTAAATGCTGTGGTAAAAGTTGATTAAGATCGTAAGATTGCACAATTGTTTTTCTAGCTTGGGTGCGAATATCAGCCATACGATTAGGGTGATCTAGTACTTCTTCAATGCGATCGCAAATCTGTTGTGGATCAAAAAAATCTACCAACAAGCCATTAATTCCATCTTGAATTATCTCCGTAACCGGATGTGTATTAGAACCAACAACTAAACATCCTGTAGATAAAGCTTCTAACATTGACCAAGACAAGACAAAAGGACGAGTTAAATATACATGAACAGAAGAAGCTTGAATTACTTGGAGATACTGGTTATAAGGTAATAAACCTGTAAAATGGACTCTGGATAAATCAAGAGGAAACTTTTCTAACATTGCATCTTTATAGGTTTTGCCATTTGGCAGTGACTTACCATAAGCAACGCGATTTTCTCCTACAATTACAACATGGCAATTAGGTCGTTTTTGTTGTAAGAGAGCAACTGTTTCAATAAACTGAGGAAAACCACGATAAGGTTCCATACCACGAGCTACATAAGTAATTAGCTCATCAACATGGGATAAATTTAAATTAATTTCTGGTAAGATTAATTTTGCTCCTGGTAAGGGCTGAAAAAAGTTTGTATCAACCCCATCGTGACGAACAGAAATTTTATTGTGAAATTCAGATGGAAATTGTTGGCGTTGCCAATAAGTAGGACTCAGACCGCGATCGCAACTACAAAGTTCAAGTAAAATTGGAGCATTCTTGATCCGAATTCGTGCTTCATCATCTGCCGTTAACGGTTCTGCTGGATCAAAGTCAGCATCAGTTCCATGAGCATGATAAAACCACTCAAAATAACATAATAATTTGGTTTTTGGAAAAACATCTTTAATAAATAAAGTTGGTCCCCAACCAGAGTGACCAAATACAACATCAGGAAAAAAACCTTGGTTTTTAAGTTGTTGGGCGACACGATAAACACCCTGTCCTTGCAGTACAGCACTTTCTAAAAAACGCACATATTGATGAGTTTCAGGATGTACTTGTCGAGCAGGTGAATAAACTGCTTTGAAGACCCCAGGAAGGCTTCCTTCTTGGCGGTTTGTACCAAAGACTACCTGATTGTTGGAATCTTGCGCTAAAACTGTAGCTATGTGACGAAATTGTGCTGGAAAATTAGGATGTAAAAATAAAATTTTCATAAAGCTATTGAATCACACTTTAGAGTTAATAGTATAAGTTTTGTGTTTATAAATTTTCTGCTTTAATGAAAAAGTTTCATCTTGGTTTTTTTATATTGAACTACTTAAAAAATCAACTTATTTGTGAGTAAAAATAAATTTACCCCTACATTATGAAACTTCATTATATTAATATTCAATTTTAGTGAATATTATAGTCATAACCTGCCCGATGAGTTAATTTTATTTTAATAAAATTAATCCCGTTAGGCAATCAGCAAGATTAGGAATATTTAAATAAGTTTTAGAGAACTAAATCTCAAGGGTAACTACTCACCCAAAAATGACATTATTCAGCTAAAATGTAGGACGGACAATAGGCATAGGGAGAAGTAAAAGATTGCCTACGCTTGGCGTTAATATTGATCACATTGCCACGATTCGTCAAGCTAGACGAACTGTGGAACCAGATCCTGTAGCAGCAGCAGTGTTAGCAGAACTTGCGGGTGCTGATGGCATTACTGTGTGCGATTCGTTGGCTAGAAACTAGAACCCGAAAGGGTTCGGAGGATTAGCCGCAGAATTACAGTCTATCGTACTGACTGAAAACATAATTCTGACAACTGATTGACCTTGAGGGTGAGAACCCCTCCCCTGTAGATGCCAGGTGAAAGCATATCCCCTACGGTAGCGACTTGCCATCAATCCGTAAAGCGGGGGTAAAAGGTGGCTCCACTGCTAGCCTAAAGCAGTGTCCATCGAGCAAAGAATCCATGAGTAAAGTTTCGGCTTGAACCCATGCCCGAACCATCGTTATGTCAAACCAGCGAAATAAGGCTGTATGCGCTGGAAACCAAAAGGTAAAGGATAAGAGGTTGGCGGCGGCAGTTCCGACCAACAGCATCTCCAAATAAACCCGGTGGATAGTGGGACTCTAAAGATTCATAGTATGGTCACTCGGAACGAAGTAACCCCTCGTATGCTCTCAGTGAGGTCGAAGACCGAGAGTAGGTAGCTAGCCGGATGCTGCGAGGTGGTGGGATTGAGTCAGAAGCAAACGCCTTGCTGTAATAGCAGGGATAGGCTGACAGACTCACGGTGATAAGGATTGAATAGTCTCAAGTAGTAAGTAAATATGTCTAATACGCTGAACAATCAGACGGTGGAATGGAACAAGGTGAACTGGCGCAAGCTAGAAATCCGTGTTCATAAGCTTCAAAAGAGAATATTCAGAGCCTCTAGTCGTGGTGATGTTAAAGCAGTTCGCAGACTCCAAAAGACTTTGATGAGGTCTTGGTCAGGGAAGATGCTCTCCGTACGTCGCGTGACGCAAGATAACCAAGGCAAAAAGACGGCTGGGGTTGACGGGGTTAAATCTTTAACACCCGTAGAAAGGCTGGCACTGGTTAAGAAACTTGCGCTAAAGGGGAAAGCCATGCCCACCAGACGGGTATGGATAGATAAACCAGGAACGGACGAAAAGCGTCCCCTTGGTATTCCCACGATGTACGACAGGGCGCTTCAGGCGTTAGTAAAACTAGCGCTTGAACCGGAGTGGGAGGCACGTTTTGAACCCAACTCCTACGGATTCCGACCAGGGCGCTCATGCCATGATGCAGTTGAAGCAATATTCAAAGCAATTAACTTTAAGCCTAAGTATGTGCTTGATGCTGACATTGCCAAATGCTTCGACAGAATCAATCACGGGGAACTTCTCAGAAAATTAAATACATTCCCGATACTTAAACGCCAGATAAAGTCATGGCTGTTATCGGGAGTGATGGACGGAAAACAAATGTTCCCTACATCTGAGGGTACGCCACAAGGCGGAGTCATTTCTCCGCTACTAGCGAACATCGCCCTTCACGGAATGGAAGAACGGATTAAACAGGTGGCAAATACACTACCAGGAAATAAACGAGATAATCGTCAAGCCTTAAGCCTAATCCGTTACGCCGATGACTTTGTGATACTGCACGAAGACATAACCGTTGTCCAAAGATGTAAAGAGATAATCTCTGAGTGGTTAAAAGGCAGGGGTTTAGAATTGAAACCAAGTAAAACGCGCCTTGCCCACACTCTTTATAAGCATGAAGGACAAGACGCTGGGTTTAATTTCCTGGGATTTAATATCAGGCAGTACCCAGTTGGTAAATATAACACAGGGTATAACGCACACGGAAAACCACTTGGGTTCAAGACAATCATCAAGCCTAGCAAAGAGAAAGTCAAAGTACACTATGACAAAATCGCTGAAGTAATAGAACAACACAAATCTGCCTCACAAGCAGCATTGATAGCCC
Organism: Oculatellaceae cyanobacterium; assembly: GCA_036702875.1. Classification (GTDB taxonomy): domain Bacteria; phylum Cyanobacteriota; class Cyanobacteriia; order Cyanobacteriales; family PCC-9333; genus Crinalium. Next base: position 201,328 of record DATNQB010000025.1, read on the forward strand.
ATTTGAACCCAATTATTATAGGGTGGGCTAACTATTATTCAACAGTGGTCAGCAAAGAAATATATTCCGAACTTGACCATATTGTGTACAACAAACTCTGGGTATGGGCAAAACGCCGCCACTCCAACAAAGCTGGTAAATGGTTAGCCGATAAGTATTGGCAAACTATATGCGGTGATAACTGGGTATTCGCAACCAGGCAGGGAGGTAAAAATCCACTGCGGTTACTAAAGCATAACGCAACCGAAATAGTGCGTCATGTAAAAGTTAAAGGCGAAGCTAGTCCTTATGATGGCAACCTAGTTTACTGGAGTTCAAGAATGGGTAAACACCCCGAAGTATCTACGATAGTGGCAACACTGTTGAAGAATCAGAAAGGGAAATGCGCCCACTGCAAACTGCATTTTTCAGAAGAATCGGTGATGGAAGTTGACCATATCATTCCTAGGTCGAAAGGCGGAAAGAATGAGTATAAAAATTTGCAATTACTTCACCGTCATTGCCACGATAAAAAGACTGCTAGTGATGGCAGTCTCGGTACAAAATCTGGCTGTAATAGTGCCAAACCAAAAACCACTTCTAGATTTTCCCACCTTGACTACAACGAAGTTTGGAGCAAAGGGATAAATGGGGAAAAAATGACACCAGAAGAACAAGAATACTTTCGGATGTTAGCAAACTAGGAGGACTGGATGAGAGGTATCAATGACAATGACCTTATTACTGAGGAGCCGTGTGAGGTCGAAAGTCTCATGCACGGTTCTGGAGACGAGCGGTTCTCGTGAGGGAATCGCTTAGTTTAACACATTTGCGGGAAGATCGGCGACATATTCAAGATCGAGATGTGCGTTTGCTACGGCAAACTGTGCGATCGCATCTTAATTTAGAAATGGCTGCGACTGATGAAATGGTAGCGATCGCACTAGACATTAAACCAGACTACGTTACTCTGGTTCCCGAACGTCGTGAAGAAGTCACAACCGAAGGTGGACTTGATGTTGCAGGTCAAATTGACCGGATGCAGCAAGTCGTAAATAAGTTACAAACTGCTGGTATTCCTGTTAGCTTATTTATTGACGCTGATGTGGATCAAATTCGGGCATCTGCTATCATTAAGGCGCAGTTTATTGAACTGCACACAGGTAGATATGCTGAAGCCACTAATGAAGCTAGTCGAGAAAAAGAATTAGCTGTGTTAGCTAAAGGGTGCGAAATCGCGATCGCTGCTGGTTTAAGAGTTAACGCTGGTCATGGACTAACCTACTGGAACGTTTACCCTGTTGCTTGCGTCCCAGGTATGGAAGAACTCAATATTGGTCATACCATTATTAGTAGAGCAGCTTTAGTGGGTCTGGAACGAGCCGTCCGTGAAATGAAACAAGCTATGCGCGGACAGTTGTAAATCTTGAGTTTTGAATTAAGAGAAAATGCAAACTTACTACTACGTTCTCGCAAGTCAACGGTTTTTACTAGAAGAAGAACCCATACATGAAGTGCTAAAAGAGCGCACGCGCAACTATCATGAACAGGAAAAAGAAATTGATTTCTGGTTAGTCAAACAGCCTGCATTTATAGAAGCACCAGCAATGGCAGCAGTTAAGGCAAAATGTCCCCAACCATCTGCCGCCATTATTTCCACAAATGCTCAATTTATTACTTGGCTAAAGTTGCGCTTAGAATTTGTGGCAACTGGTGAATTTCAAGCTCCTTCTGAGGCAATTTCTGATCCTCTAGCTTCCCTGATGCCAGTATCCTGATTTTTATGCCTACAATCGGCTGCAATACACCGCTTATGTCTCAAAACGGTATGAATGTTTCTCAGCTTGGTCAAACACAACGATTGAACAAGCTGGGTTTTGTGTTAACTACTACCTGGTTAACATTGGGAGCGATTCCGGCATTAAGCCAATCAACTCCCTCAGCTTGTCAAGCTCCGCGCTCAGGCGAGTATTTAGTATTGGTAGTCAGTCAGACAAAGCAGCGTCAAGAACAAGTTCGCCTAGCTTTGCCTCGCAATCGCCAAACTAAAGTGTGTCGATATGTTGATAATGTTGTCACGCGGGTAGGTAGTTTAAAAAGCGTCACAGAAGCTAACAATTTGGTGCGTTATATGCAGGATATTGTGGGCTTACCAGCTTTTGTAGCGCGGATGCAAACGCCACCACCAAAAACAGCGACGAGGCTATCGCCACCACCAAAAACAGCAGCGACGCTATCGCCAGTGTTTGTCGCCACACCAGCGCAAGCGAGTTTCACCACACTACCTTTAATACCAGTTAATCCACCCGCGCCGCCACAGCGAACAGTAGCTCAAAATACCGGAAATTTTCCACCTGAGTTGTTAGGTTATGGTTTTGCAGTTTTAGTAGACTACTCTAACCAACCACAATTAGTTAACCAGGTACGGGAGTTAATGGGCGGGAATGTTGGTTTAGCTTCCTATGGACAACGTTCTTATTTACTAGCTGTTCATACTACTAACCAACGTGAGGCAAGTTCTACCTGGCAAAGGTTAAGCGATCGCGGTTTGTTGGCAATGTTAGTCGATAGTCGCAAAGTTACTTTACTCAGACCACAATTCACAAACCCCTAATCAATTAACAATGACCAATAATTGTTAATTGATTAATAGGCTGCGTTAGCGACTAAAGCAATGACAACACCTAAAGCAGAGCCGACAATTACTTGAACAGGGGTATGTCCTAGCAATTCTTTCAAGCGATCCTCATTAAATTTGGGGTGTTCTTGAAATAACTCATCTAGGATTTGGTTAAGAATACGCGCTTGCTTGCCTGCGGCTTGACGCACCCCTGCTGCGTCATACATGACAATAATTGCAAAAATTGATGCGATCGCAAAGTCGGGGCTTGACCAACCAATTGCCTGCCCTACCCCAGTAGCTAAAGCAGTTACTAAGGCTGAATGGGCGCTCGGCATACCGCCAGTCGTTACTAAGACACGGATGTTGACTTTTCGATGTATAACCAATTCAAACAGTAGCTTTAATAACTGAGCGATCAAACAAGCAAGCAGTGCCACCAACAACACTTGGTTGTCGAGAATGTCGCCAAAATATTGTATTTTGTTCGCGGAGCCTAGTACCACAAATAATCACCTAGTGCGTGCGGCTAGTTATGAAGTCTGCGATCGCCATTAGCGGTCTTGCCTTCTCTCCAAAGAATGCCAGTTCAGCCTTCGCTTCGTCAACCAGTTGTTGAGCTTGACGGCGAGATTGATCTAGTCCCCAGATACTAGGATATGTTGCTTTTTGCGCTTGCAAATCCTTTCCAGCAGTTTTTCCTAATTCTTCCTGAGTAGCTGTAATGTCCAAAATGTCATCGACTATCTGAAACGCCAACCCAATATTTTGAGCATAACGCGATAGCTTCTGTAAAACTTCAGCAGATGCTCCGCCTAAAATTGCACCACACACTACACAAGCTTCTAACAACGCCCCTGTTTTATGAGTGTGAATATAAGTCAGGGTTTCCACAGAAGTATCTGATTTACCCTCACATTCCAGGTCAACAACTTGACCCCCCACTAATCCGGTTGCGCCCACAGCATGAGCTAACTGTGCAATTACCTGTAAAACTCGATCTGCTGGTACGCCCTGAGTTGCCTTAGCAATATATTCAAAGGCATAAGCCAATAAGCCATCACCAGCTAGAATTGCGATATCTTCACCGTAGACTTTATGATTTGTGAGCTTGCCTCGGCGATAATCGTCATTGTCCATTGCTGGCAAGTCATCGTGAATCAATGACATGGTATGAACCATTTCCAAAGCGCAAGCTGTCGGCATCGCCATTGCGATTGTACCGCCAACCATTTCACAAGTAGCAAGGCACAAAATAGGGCGTAAACGCTTGCCACCTGCTAGTAGGGAGTAGCGCATGGCTTCGTAAATTTTCTCTGGGTAGGTAACTGGCAGAGAATTATCCAGCGCCGCCTCTACTTGTGGTTGTATCTGAGCTAAATAGCTTGATAGATCAAAAGCAGCTAGGTTAGCTTGATCAGTGGTGATGGTGGTTTGATCCTGTATGGTTGCCATTTATCAATTATCAATTACCAATTAACAATTATCAATTACAAATTACCAATTCAATGCTCTTGCCCCCAACTTCCGTTGTGGGGTAAGTAGCTGGGTGGAAATAAACTTAACATGAAGGCTGGTCATTGTTAATTGTTAATTGTTCATTGATTCGATGTAGCTTTGTACTGTATTTTGTAGCAGCATGGCGACTGTCATCGCGCCAACGCCACCAGGTACAGGTGTTAAAAACCCCGCTACGTACTTTACAGAGTCAAAGTCAACATCTCCGACTAAACGAGATTTGCCATTTTCATCAGTAATACGATTAATACCAACATCAATAACTACTGCTTGTGGTTTAACCATATCAGCAGTAATGAATTTTGGACGACCTACGGCTGCAATTAAAATATCTGCACTACGGGTAATGGCGGATAAGTCTTGACTACGAGAATGAGCGATCGTTACAGTGGCATCGGCAGCTAATAACATTAAAGCTAACGGCTTACCTACTAAAATACTACGCCCGACTACAACTGTATTTTTGCCTTTGACATCAATTTTGTATTCTTCTAACAAGCGCATTACGCCTGCGGGAGTGCAACTGCGTAAACCTTCCTCCCCGCGTACTAGATGACCTAAGTTTACAGGGTGTAGTCCATCAGCATCTTTATGGGGGGCGATTTTATGTAATAGTGCGATCGCATCTAGATGTTCTGGTAATGGTAGCTGAACTAAAATCCCATCAACTCGCTCATCTTGATTGAGTTCCTCAATTACTTGATCTAGTTCTGATTGAGTAGTATCAGTAGGGAAATGCTTGCCAAAGGAAGCAATACCTACTTTAGCGCAGGCTTTTTCTTTGTTCCCTACATAAGCAGCACTAGCTGGGTTGTCTCCCACCATTAGCACTGCTAACCCTGGAGGACGACCAAATTTTCCTTGCAATTGCTCAACTTGCTGTTGCAGTTCAGTTTGAATGCGTTGAGCCAGGTTTTTACCATCTAATATGCGGCTGATTGTAGAATCCATTGTGTGTAGGTAACTCGGTGGAAATAAACTTAACATGAAGGCTTGTCAGTGGTCATTGATAATTGATAATTGATAATTGATAATTAATAATTAAGGCAATGAACACTCAAAAGGCAAAAGGAAATCCTACCAATTTAATTTTTTACCTTTTACCTTTTTATTTTTTCTTATTTAGTGGACTGTTTAGCTGTAGCCAAATTTCTGAGTCATTATTCAGTAGATCTGCTCTTCAAAATGTTTCTGTCAGAAAAATTAGTGCCATCAAAAATCAAAAGCAAGTCAATTCTACAGTGTATCTCAAAGGCAACGTTGGTAATCAAGCTAGTTTTGTCCGTGGTGGTGCGTATGAACTACAAGATACTACTGGCAGTATCTGGATTTTGACTAAACAACCTTTACCCCAAAAGGGGGATGAATTAATCATTGAGGGCAAGCTGCAATATCAAAGTATGCCTTTAATTTTTGCAGCAGGTGGCAAGGCAGTAGGAGAGCTATACGTGCAGGAGCAGCAACAGCTAGAACACAAATCAGTAAAAAATGGGTTATTGCCGTTGTCATTAGAAAAGCGATGAATAATCAAGCTGTAGAAGCTGAAATCAAACGTGCTGTTAGCATCGCTATCCTGCATTCTTCTGGTAAATTTCTGATGCAATTACGAGACGATATTCCGGGGATTGCTTATCCTGGTCATTGGGGTTTATTTGGCGGTCATGTTGAACCAGGCGAAAGCCCCGAAGAAGCTATGGAGAGGGAACTTTTCGAGGAAATTAGTTATATTCCACCTACAATAACTAAGTTTTGTAAATATGAAGATTCCCAGGTAATTCGTCATGTTTATCATGCGCCGCTAATTGTGGATCTTCAGGAGTTAGTTTTACAAGAAGGTTGGGATATGGGTTTATTAACTCCTGAAGATATTAGACTGGGTAGTTGTTTTTCTCAAAAAGCTGGTAAAGAACAACCTTTAGGTCGTCCTCATCAACAAATTTTGTTAAATTTTGTTAAGCAAGAATTCAGGAGTCAGGAGTCAGGATTTGGGAGTTAGCAAGATTTCAATAGGTATCTGAGGCTAATTTTTCCAGTCACTATTCACTAATTCTTAGCAGTTAAATTTAAGGGTTGCAATATAGGCATTGAGCAGGATCGGCGTATTGTAAATTATCGGGAAATAATTTTTCTTCAGTAAAGCCACATTTACGGCATTTATAAATTAATGATTTGATTGCAGAAGTTGGCAGATAACAGTTAGCACACAACAGACCTTTTTTATGTTCAGATAATTGAAATCCTGGTGTAGAACAACTAGGACAAATATGCTGGATATTATTGATTAAATCGTGGGTGGCTTTTTCAATATTTTTCATTCTTGTAGGATTATACATAGCTCGCATATCTGTTTCTATGTGGGCTGTATTTGTTGGCGATCGCTCTATAATATATGTGAGTGCGGATTGTAGTTCGGATTCGCTAGTAATGCCTTTAAAGATATGTTGTGATTCCATGTCTGATTCAGGAGTCATCACAATTAATCCATGTTCCGGAAATCCAACTTGATTAGCAAATTTCCAAGCTTCATCAACACTCTTCACAATTTTGTGAGCGTAATTAGTTTCTGTCGAAAATATTTGTCCGATTATTTCTAGTTCGTTTTCTATATCTAGAAAGATTACAATCTCTCTATGGCAAGGTATAAACGGAATTTCCCGATGAGGACTAAAGCTTCCTTCAGTAGCTACAGCAATTGTTTCGCCTGTGATTTCTAATGCTTTTAAAGCTTTAAATCTGGCGGCTTCTAGTTGGTTTCCCATCCGTTCAATATCTCTGGTAAAAGTACCAAAAATATCAGTATCAAAATTTGGCGGCACAATTGTTTTTACGCCTAACTCTTTTTCTAGAATCGGGGCAATAACTTTCTCTTTGTGATGTTGAGTAGCGATAACGGCGATTTGGTTTTTAAATAAATGATTCATATCTTTAAAAGGGAGGAGAGAGGAGAGAGGGGTGAGTATCTGTTTTGCAAGACAAAAAAAAGGAGAAAAGTTGGCTGATTAACCTTTCTCCTTTTTCCCCTCAAGAAAACATAATTTTTTGGATGTAAAATAGCTTACTCATCATCATGAGCAAAGCGGTGGAAAAGGAAATCTAAAGCGTGATTACGCAGTTGGTAATATTCGGGATCTTCCATAATGCGTGTGCGATCGCGCGGACGTGAAAAAGGTATATTTAAAACTTCACCAATTTTGGCGTGGGGGCCATTAGTCATCATTACCAAGCGATCGGCTAAAAATAACGCTTCATCAATGTCATGGGTAATCATTAATACTGTACAACGGCGATCGCTCCAAATTTTTAGCAGTTCTTCTTGTAATTCTTCTTTTGTAATCGCATCTAGCGCCCCAAAAGGTTCATCTAAAATTAAAACTTCGGGGCGAATAGACAATGCGCGGGCAATAGAAACCCGTTGTTTCATCCCCCCAGAAAGTTGAGTCGGTTTTTTCTCAGCCGCTTCGGTAAGTCCTACCAGTGCTAAATTCTCACGGACAATGCCTATTTTTTCCGCTTCTGACTTGCGCGGATATACCGAGTTAACCGCAAGGTAAACATTTTCAAAAGCGGTTTTCCAAGGTAACAGCGCGTAGTTTTGAAATACTACCATGCGATCTGGGCCTGGTTCAGTTATGGGTTGAGATTTGAGTTTTACCTCGCCTGTTGTCGGGTGGTTAAAACCTGAAACCATATTTAGTAATGTTGATTTGCCGCAACCAGAGTGACCGATTAGGCAAATAAATTCACCTTCTTGTATTGTCAGATTAACATCTTCTAAAACTGTGTATGGGCCGTTGGCAGTCTCGTAAGTTTTAGAAACTTGATTGAATTCTAAAAAAGGTTGAGCGAGAGATTTTTGACTTCTCGATCTGGTATTTCGGCTTAATGAGGTTGTGTTTTGAAATTTTAAGGTTGACATAGTTAGGGTTAGGCTACTTTCTGAGTTTTAGTATCTAAAATTACATCGGCAATTGAAAAATCACGTTTAATTTTCAGGCTATTGAGATAGCCAATGGGGTCGTCGGCGTTGAAAGGAATGCCATCAAATAATTCAATAGAACTGCGACTATAGTTGACATCTAAACCGAGTTCTCTGGCGGCGGTGCTGAAAACGCCAACTTTACAAGTTCTTTCTAAAATTTCTACCCAGTTTCTCGGAAATGGAGTTTCTCCCCAACGCGCTAGTTGAGTCATAATCCATAAATGTTCTGTACGACTGGGGCGGTTAATGCTATCACCAAAAAATTGATGATGAGCATATTCCTGCATGGGGTTTTCTAGGCTACAGCTAGAAAAGTCGGGGTCATATACTTGGATATAATCCATGTCTGTGCTGACATATTCCTGCCAAGATAAAATTTCCCGAATTTCTGCGGCATTATTGGGATCTGCACAGTAGACGCAAGCTTCTAGCAATGCTTTAACTAAGGCAATGTGGGTATTAGGATAAGCTGTTGCCCAATCTTCTCGCACTCCGAGAACTTTCCCAGGATGTCCTAACCAAATCTCTAAATCTGTGGCGACAGGAAAACCAATTCCTTCTACGGCGGCGCGAACATTCCAAGGTTCGCCAACGCTATAGCCGTCTATACTACCAGATTTAAGGTCGGCAACCATTTGGGCTGGCGGAAGAGTTTGAATTGAAACATCCCGATCTGGATCGATACCACCAGCAGCTAACCAATAACGCAATAGTAAGTTGTGCATGGAGGATGGATGTACCATGCCTAATGTATGGCGTTGATCGGGGGTTTTCCGCAGGTAGTTTTTGAAATCGGATAAGGTATAAATTCCTTGGTCGTAGAAGCGTTTAGATAATGTAATAGCATTGCCGTTACGAGTAAGTGTCAGGGAACTAACTACAGGTAAAGGCTTTCCTTCCAAACCTCCTAATGTTAACCAAATGGGCATTCCCGAAGGCATTTGAGCAGCATCTAAAAACCTGCCAGCTATACCGTCGGCAATTCCGCGCCAGCTAGATTCACGTACTAAGTGAACTTCATCGAGTCCATGTTTGGCAAAGAAGCCTTTTTCTTGGGCAACTGCTAGCGGCGCACAGGCGACTAAGGGCAAAAAGCCGATTTCTAAGTTGACTTTTTCTAAACCGTGACGCGCGATCGCTGCTGTTTTTCTAGCGCGAAGTTTTTTGATTTGTTTTTGTTGATTTAAAAAGTAAATCATTTCACTGCGTAAGCTGTAGTAGCTGGGATGTTCTACTACTTCCATGCGCTTACGGGGGCGGGGTATATCTACTTCTAGTATTTGACCGATTTTTGATTCTGGCCCATTGGTTAACATCACGATGCGGTCAGATAATAGTACGGCTTCATCTACGTCGTGTGTCACCATGACGGCGGTAACGTGGTTTTCTTGGCAGATTTGCATTAATTTTTCTTGCAAGTTACCGCGTGTTAAAGCGTCTAATGCGCCGAAGGGTTCGTCTAATAGTAGGACTTTGGGACGAATGGCGAGGGCGCGGGCAATAGAAACCCGTTGTTTCATCCCACCAGATAAATGCGCGGGTAGTTTATCGGTGGCGTGTCGCAGTCCCACCATATCTATATGTTGTTCGATAATTGCATCCCGTTCTTCTTTCGGCAGATGCTTCATTACCGTATTCACTGCCAAGGCAATGTTTTCCCGTACTGTCCGCCAAGGCAGTAAAGAATAGTTTTGAAATACTACCATTCTTTCTGGCCCTGGTTCTTGCACTGGAGAATCATCGACTAATACTATGCCTTCAGTGGGGGAATCCAAACCTGCAATCATGTTTAATAAGGTGGATTTACCGCAACCAGAGTGACCAATTAATGAGATAAATTCACCTTGGCGGATTTCTAATTCAATACCTTTAAGGGCAACATAGGTATTGCCATTTGGTAAGTTAAATACTTTTCCAATTTGGTTGACTTCAACAAAGTTAGACATGGCAGTAATTGATAAGTTGAAAGTGAGGAGTTAGAGAGCAGGGGGGCAGGGGAAGCAGGGGAAGACAGAGGAAGCAGAGGAGCCAGAGGGAGATAAAGATAATAAACCTATTGCAAAAATCAGAGCTATATTTTTAACGCATTAGCCGTTAGCGAAGCTGCGCGTTAGCGCTAGGCTTCCCGTACGGTAGTACGCAAAGTTAACGCAGAGGACGCAAAGAATTATATAGACTTTTGCAAGAGAGCTAATATTCGATATCGCTCCTCGCTATTCCCTATTTTTGTTCGCCGGGAACAACTAATTTAGCGATATAACCAATTAGTTTGTCTAGTAATAAACCCACAACTCCTACGTAGACCAGAGCTAAGATAATTTGACTGATGTTAGCAGCATTCCAAGCATCCCAAATAAAGAAGCCTATACCCACGCCACCAATTAACATTTCCGCAGCAATAATCGCTAACCAAGATAAGCCGATGCCAATTCTTAAACCTGTAAAGATGTAGGGGACGGTTGCTGGAAATACAATGTCTAAAAAGTATTCTTTTTGTGATAGTTTCAAAACTTTGGAAACATTTCTGTAATCTTGGGGAATTTGATGTACTCCGGCAATTGTATTGATGATGATTGGCCAGATACTTGTGATGAAAATCACGAAAATTGCACTAGGGTTTGATTGTTGAAATGCTGCTAAAGAAATTGGTAGCCAAGCTAGAGGTGGAATAGTCCGTAATACCTGAAAGATTGGATCAAAGGCATCAAAGAGAAAAGCATTAGTACCAACTAGAATCCCAACAATGATACCTACAATTGCTGCTAAGGTGAAACCTGTAGCGACTCGTTGCAAACTGGCGAAAATTTGCCAGAATAAACCCTTGTTAGTGGCTCCTTTATCAAAAAATGGGTTAATAATTAATTCCCAAGTTTGGGCTATTACTTTTATTGGCCCTGGTAAGTTAGCATCAGGACTTACCGTAAGTAGTTGCCAGACAATTAGAATAGCGGCAAGTGCGATTATGGGCGCAATTATTTTTCTTGATTTCGGATCGCTTAACAAATTTTGGAATGAATTGTTACGGCGGGAACGCTTGATACTTAGAGTCATTTTTTGCTTGCCTCGCTTTACTAATATTTCTCTGGGATGTTGTGGTACTGGGCTAACTTTGCGGTTGATATTTCTGGTAGCTAAACTTGTTTAATTTGCAAGCTTTGCAGATAAGCTGTTGGGTTGTCGGGGTCAAATTTAATACCATCAAAGAATGTTTCAACTCCCCGCGATGTAGTTTGAGGAATTTCTGATGCAGATAAACCCAGGTCTTTAGCAGCTTCGCGCCATAAATCTTCACGATTCACTGCATTAATAATTTTTTGGGTATCTAAATTTTGTGGTAACTGACCCCAACGAAGGTTTTCTGTTAAAAACCAAAGATCGTGGCTCTTGTAGGGGTAAGAAGCATGGTTTTCCCAGTAGCGCATGATATGGGAAGGATTTTTTACAACCGAGCGCCCATTACCGTAATCAATGCGACCTTCTAGGCGATCGCTAATATCTGTTACAGGTACTTTCGCCCACTCAGCATCGGAGATAATTGCTGCCATTTCCGCACGGTTTTCCATGCGATCGCACCACTGTTGCGCTTCCATTAATGCTTTTAAAATTGCTTTGGTAGTATTAGGATGTTTGTCTACCCAATCAGCACGAAAACCTAAAGCTTTTTCTGGATGATCTTGCCAAAATTCATTAGTAACAAGGGCGCTATAACCAAGTTTTTCATTAATTAATCGCACGTGCCAAGGATCGCCTACGCAAAAACCGTCTAAATTCTTAATCCTGACATTTGCTACTAATTGCCCTCCAGGTACTACTATAGTAGCGACATCTTTATCTGGATCAATTCCTCCAGCCGCTAACCAATATCGCAACATAGTATCGCTAGTACCACCTTTAAAGGTCATACCAAAACGTAAGACATCTCCTTTAGCTTTCGCTTGTTCGGCTTTTGTCTTTAAAACACCAGAATTCAAGCCAACATTTAAATCTTTGTGGGCATTAGATATGGAAATTCCTTGACCCCCTGTATTTAATCTCGCTACTACATACATGGGGACTTTTTTATTGTTGACGGTAACAGTACCTAATGACATATGGTATGGCGTAGGCGTAAGCACCATTGCACCATCAACCCCACCGCCTTGCGATCCGAGTTGTAAATTGTCTCGTGTTACTCCCCAAGAAGGCTGTTTAACTAAGCTGACATCTGGAACTCCATATTTCGCAAATAAACCTTTTACCTTCGCGATAATTAGTGGCGCAGCATCAGTTTGACCGACAAAACCAACTCTGGCTTGAGTTGTTTCGGGAGTTAAGCCAGATAAACCGTGAACAGCGTTAATTTGCTGAACATTATTAGCAGATTGAGAATTACTTGTACAACCATGAACTAATAAAGCTCCTACAGTAGTTGCTCCAGCAGTAAATAAGAATTGTCTGCGAGAAAATTGCTTAGGTAATCGGTTCATAGCTCCTCAAATAATAGTTATGAGAATACTGACTAAGCTGGCAAATACCAGTTTAAAAATGCAGCAAATAGGGGCAGCCAGATGACAAAATTTCTGGTTACTCAGGGAGTGGATTAATTGTCGAAAAAATGTGATTTAAATCGCAACTTCAAATTGGCGATCAAGAATTGCTAGTTTCCATGCCATCTAAAGTTGTTTTAATCATTAAATCTAAGAGTAATGGGAAATTTTTATAAAGTAAATACTTGATCTAGATAATTGAAAAATAAAACTTATAAAAATTACTTATAGAAATTCATTGATGAAAATTATTTTTATCATAGAGTTTTGTCTATGTTTTATTAAATAGAAAAATTAAAATAGTGATTATTGATATTTCTCTATTAGCCACTTTAAAGCTTTGAAAATTTTGCATATATAAAGGTTGTCCAACCGTTAAAACTTAATGTTTAACTGTTTGAAACATAAAAAATAAATTTAAATTAATTGTTTGCTGATAAAAAATTACTCTATAAAAGAGTTAGTTTAACCTTCATAAATACGGCTCTTCCGTCTCAATCGTGAGCAAAAAATTATTATTTAGCTCAAATACCGTAAACAGCAGACATAAACATTACCAAGGATAGTTGACCCATAATTCAAAAAAAATTTAACCACCACCAAGAAGAGAAAACTATACTGTTATTACATTCATAATCCTGAACGACACAATCTTTAGTAAAAATTCTGATATCCCGTATTTATAGTAAAAGCAATTTGACAACAGGACTTGTTAAGATAATTATTCAGTAACTGTTTGTAGCTGCTTTAGGTAAATTAACTTATGAGTAAGAAAAATTTAGCAATTTTATCAAGCTTGATATCCTTGTCATTAACTACCATCGTTTCTCAAGTTGCAGCACAAACTTATCCGTCTTGCTCCCCATCAGGAACATCAGCAACCAATTTAGTAGTATGTTCTGCTTCTTATCTAGGTGGAAGCAGTGAGGATCAAGGTTCAGCCGTAGAAGTAGGCTCTGATTATAGCGTTGTATTTGGTGGGACTATTATTGGCAATAATTTTGGTAGAACGCCAGTAAATTTAAAAGCTGGTAACAGCACAACATCTGGTGGAAATGGAGCTATTGTCCGTACAAGTCCTAATGGTCAACAAATTTTATCTGTTACTAGATTAGGTAACAGCATTGATGATCTTGATGTCAATCGTAGCCAAAGCACAATTGCTGTAGTGGGTGATTTTGGTTTGGCTTTATTAAGTTCCCAAGCTAATCAAGTTCTGTGGAGCAAATATATTAGTACAGGAGGAGGAGCGCTTGCCAGTAGTGGTAGAAGAGTAGCTGTTGGTACTAATGGTGAAGTTGCTGCTTTATTTAATAAAAAAATCACGATTTTTAATCAGCAAGGAACTCAGTTAGGGCAATTTACCCCAAGTGGCAGCTATGTAGAAGATATAGCTGTTGATAGTGCAAGTGGCTCAGTAATTGTTACAGGAACAAGCCAAAAGGATGGTGGTGGTTGTAGTCAATTACAAGTAGCTTGGATACGCAGCTATAGTTACACTGGAACTCTGAAATGGAAAAATTATGACTGGACGAGAGAACAAGCTTATAGCCCTGTGAATAATTGTGCTGATACACGAGGTGTGAGAGTGGCGATCGGCAGGGATAATTTGCTTTATTTTGCAGGTCAGAGTGCTGGCGGAAATACTATTTTTAGATACAATCCCAGAAATCTTAGCTCTTCCGCTCCTAATGTTAAATATGACCAGTATAACGATGCTTATAACACTAAATCTAATTGGATTACTTACTATTCTCGGTTAGCTCCTGCAACTGGAACTATTCAAAAAGGACAGCTTGCTCTCACAAGATTGGGTGACGGTAGGGGTAATAGTATAGAACCAAGGGCAATAACGGCTGATGAGAATGGAAATGTTTATATTAGTGGTACTAGCGCAGCATATATTGCTAATCGCCGAGATATGAAATTATCAATTTCTGGTCAACCTTTAGGGACTTATAATGGCTATGAAGGATTTATGCTAGTTGTTCCTAAAGAGTTTACCAGTCGCAAAGTTTGGACAGCTTGGACGGGGACAAATTCTACGAGCGTCTTTAGTACATTTGCTGGTGTTTCCGCAGCTAAAGGTATAGCAGCAATCATGGGTACTAGCAATGGCAAGATGATTACTGTTAGTCCAATTCAAGGTAATAATGCTGGTGTTAAAGATGCTTTCTTTTCGGTTTTTCCTAATTTCTAGTAATTAGCTTTCAGCCCTCTGCACCGTCAGCTTTTTAACTTCTCCCCCTTCACTGGTAGGGAAGGGGGCTTTTGGGTTAGGTTTTTTAGTTTCGTTCCTAGGTTGAATGGAACGAGTAGACGAGTAGATGACCGCGATGCGAGTGTGTAGTATATCTCAACAAATGTTTAACAACATGGATCAACGGCTTGCGCTAGAGTCATTAAAAGTTAGGGCATTTGACAAACAAGCTATCCATGAGCGCAGATATCGAAGCATTCACCTATCCAGAAACCCAAAATAGTAGAGCTAGTCAACATCTTGAGGCGATGACTCGCGTCTCTGCTCATAATGCTGATTATCGGACAGTGGAAAGGGAAAAGCTGACTCCGATGATGCAGCATTTTGTGGAAGTTAAGGAACAGTATCCCCATGCGTTGCTGTTGTATCGTGTAGGGGATTTTTATGAGACGTTTTTTCAAGATGCGCGGACGTTAGCAGAGGCGCTGGAACTGGTTTTAACTTCTAAGGAGTCGGGTAAAGATATTGGTCGAGTGCCGATGTCGGGTATTCCTCATCATGCTTTGGATAGATATTGTACGCTGTTGGTAGAAAAAGGTTTTGCGATCGCCATCTGCGACCAAGTAGAAGACGCAGCAGAAGCGGCGGCGCAAGGTCGTCAGGTGCGGCGGGAAGTAACGCGAGTGTTAACTCCTGGTACTTTGTTAGAAGAAGGGATGTTAAATGCGCGTCGCAATAACTTTCTTGCAGCAGTGGTAATTGCTGGGGAATATTGGGGTTTAGCTTACGCAGATATTTCTACAGGGGAATTTTTAACAACTCAATCAAATAATTTAGAACATCTCACCCAGGAATTAATGCGTTTGCAACCTGCTGAGGTGCTAGTACCTGTAAACGCGCCAGATTTAGGTGGTTTTCTACGACCAGGGCAAAAATCAGATTATTTACCGGAGTGTTTACCGCCATCATTTTGTTATGCGCTGCGATCGCAATATCCGTTTTCTTTGTCGGAAGCTAAACAAAGATTACTGGAAAAATTGAAAGTGCGATCGCTTGAAGGGATGGGTTGTGAACATCTCCCCCTTGGTGTGCGTGCTGCGGGTGGGTTGTTGGAATATTTAGAAGACACCCAAAAAGGTAATCAAGTACCTTTACAAACTTTACGAACTTATACCCTTGCAGATTATTTAATTATTGATAACCAAACTCGTCGCAATCTCGAAATTACTCAAACTGTTCGGGATGGTACGTTACATGGTTCACTATTATGGGCGCTAGATAGAACCAGTACTGCAATGGGTGGACGTGCTTTGCGCCGATGGTTATTACAACCCTTGGTGGATATAAAAGGCATTGAAGCGCGGCAAAATACGATTCAAGAATTAGTTGAAAATACGGCTTTACGCCAAGATTTACAGCAGTTATTGCGCCAAATTTATGATTTAGAAAGGTTAACTGGTCGCTCTGGGTCTGGGAGAGCTAATGCTAGAGATTTAATCGCTCTGGCAGATTCATTATTAAGATTACCAGAATTAGCTAGGTTAGCATCTACTGGGGAATCTCCCTTTTTGAAAGCTGTGCAAAAAGTGCCTCCAATGTTGCAGGAATTGGGGCAACAAATTCGTAATCATATAGTAGATTCGCCTTCTCAACATTTAATGGAAGGAGGTTTAATTCGTCCTGGTGTAAACGAGTTATTAGATGAAATGCGAAGTGCTGCTGAAGGCGATCAGCAATGGATTGCTAATTTAGAAGTTACAGAAAGAAATCGCACTGGTATTTCTACACTCAAAGTTGGTTTTAATAAAACTTTTGGTTATTACATTAGTATTTCTAGATCCAAAGCGGATCAGGTTCCTGATAATTATATTCGCAAACAAACTTTAACTAATGAGGAGCGTTACATCACTCCTGATTTGAAGGAAAGAGAAGCGCGAATTTTAACAGCGCGGGAAGATTTAAACAAGTTGGAATATGAGATATTTTGTGCTTTACGGGCAGAAGTTAGCGAACAAGCAGAGCAAATTCGTCATGTTTCCCGCGCTGTCGCTGCTGTCGATGTTTTATGTGGTTTAGCAGAAGTAGCGGTACATCAAGGTTATTGTTGCCCGCAAATGGAACAAGGGCGAGAAATTAATATTATTGAAGGTCGTCACCCAGTAGTAGAACAATCTCTGCCAGCAGGGTTTTTTGTGCCAAATTCGACTAATTTAGGAAGTTCGGAGTTGTCAGAAAGTCCTGATTTAATTATTCTTACTGGTCCAAATGCTAGTGGTAAAAGTTGTTATTTACGGCAGGTAGGATTAATTCAATTAATGGCGCAAACGGGGAGTTTTGTACCAGCGCAGTCAGCCAGGTTGGGAGTGTGCGATCGCATTTTTACCCGTGTTGGTGCTGTGGATGATTTAGCCACTGGTCAATCTACCTTCATGGTAGAAATGAATGAAACTGCTAATATTCTCAACCACGCTACGCCGAAATCTCTGGTTTTATTAGATGAAATTGGGCGGGGTACTGCTACATTTGATGGTCTTTCTATCGCTTGGGCGGTAGCAGAATATTTAGCTAGTGATATTAGGGCAAGAACTATTTTTGCTACGCATTATCACGAATTGAACGAATTAGCATCTATTTTGCCGAATGTAGCTAATTATCAAGTAACAGTAAAAGAGTTACCTGATCAAATTATCTTTTTACATCAAGTGCAACCAGGTGGCGCAGATAAATCTTATGGTATTGAAGCTGGACGTTTAGCAGGTTTACCAGCGTCGGTAATTCAACGCGCTAGGCAGGTAATGGGTCAAATTGAGCAGCATAGTAAGATTGCTGTGGGATTACGTGAAGGGATTGGGAGTAATAAACCTAGTGGGAAATCAGCATCGGGTCGTTCTGGACGTAAGAAAAAGGCTGCTGAGGTTTCTAATGGAGAGGAGGGAATAGTGGGGAAAGAGGATAATTTGAGCGATAAAGAGTGAGGATCGCAGCTATCACAAGTCAGAGATCAATAGTATCCGAAGAAAACTCAGCAAACCTTGTACTTTCTATGAGTTAATTTTGATAGCTTTGAATGGCAACAATTCAATGTCTTCTTCTGGCATATATTTTGCCCAAGCCAACGGAATTATCGAGTTCCATCGAAAACCATATTTTCTGCTCAATGTGCCTGGTTTTTCTTCCAAGCTCTTAACCAGAACTTTTGGTCGTGAAGCCTTGGACAATTGAATTGCCAGATCGGGTACTAAGGCTAGCAGTTTAGCTAAAATCTTACAATCATCAAGAGCGCGATGAGAATCGACTATTGGAATGCCATGAGTAATAGCCAAGTTAGTTAAGCTAGTACCATTGGAGTATTGGGATTTAGGATAAATAATATCTTGAGTATCTATCCAGTTCTCTAGTGGAAGTTCAAGATCTCCTACATTCTGGCAAAATAATTTATCAAATTTGGCATTGTGAGCACAAATGTAAGTCGCAGAAGAAGACATTTGATTGATCATCTTCAACCCGTGCTTGTAGTTAAAGGTAAATTCGAGTGCGCCAGATGGTATCCTATTAATCGGCTCGGCTGGATTTTCAATCAATGGATCGTAGCAGATTAAGGTACTAACCTGCATAAGTATACAGCGATGCTCTACAGACCATAAAATTGCAGCTATTTCTAGAAGACGATCAGTATTAGCGTTAAGTCCAGTAGTTTCTGTATCGAGAATTAAAATCTTCATTAGTATTTTTTTGCAAAATTACAATCTAAAAATAACTATATGCTTGCAACTGATCTATTATGTCAAGACTGAGTTGTTCGTCTCTATCGAAGGCATTATCTAGCATATATTTGTGTCTTGATAGGCTCTCAACTCCACGAAGACAAGCAATTTCTTTGATGAAGAGATTGTTAGATTTCATTAATTCTGCTGAATTTATATTTAGCGCAAACTGATTGAGAGGATCGATGATAGTTTGGCTATTTACATCGCCTCGGAATTTAATCTCAATGCCATTGAGTCGTAAGATTGCTAAACCTTGAAGCTCAACTTCTCCAAATGAATGAAGAGAGCATGTAACTGCATTAGGCTTAATACGAAGTATTTGAGCGGCTGCTTGTACTGCATCAGTACCGTACTTAACCAATAAAGATACATCCCGCGAGTGAATTGCACTCATAACTCTTGCTTGCAAAGATAATTCTGGGTAAATAGAAAGAGTAGAGCTTAGTGAGGATAGAGTATCTGAAGTTGCAAGATAGCTTAATCGCCTAGCATAGAAGCGAAGTTTCGATATTAACTGTTTCCTTTTATACCCTTCAAAATTATTATTTCCATTTAAAATATTTTTTATGTGCTGGTAATATATATTTCTAGCTTGAACAGCATCTCTAACTAACTTATCTATAGTAAGCACACGTATGGAATTAGGAAACCAAGAATATCTTACAAACCAATCAGAGAACTTTTGACGATATGAAGACTCTACTACAGCATTGGAGTAATCAAGTAATGAAATATTAACTTCTACCTGAGAGAAAGCTTGTTCAAGATTAACTTTCTGTTCTGGATTAGCAATCAAAAATCGCTTAATATTTGCAATTAATGTAGTCCAACGATTAGTCATGGAGTATTCTAGACTATTTGATTCTTCTAGCCATTCATTTAATTTAACTTCAAAATCTTTACGTTCATCATGTAATTTAAAACCCATATCGCTTAATATAGTATTTAGCAATTTGCGACTACTTTCTACCTGTCCCACACTACCAATAAGCACAAAGTCATCAACATAACGCCAATATTTTCCTCCCATATTTTTAAACATTAGTTTATCAACATTCGCAAGAATCAAATTAGCAATTAGGTGGCTAAACATTGGTCCCGTAAGTATACCCAATCCTTCCTTATGCTCTTTAGCTGTTTCGGCATGTTGTGTTAATAGTCGTTCTCCAAGCTCACGAGACGTAGCAGAGATATTTGATGATTCACAAGTTGATTTCCATGCTTGCAGTGCCAATTCATGCGATATAGTCGGATAGAATTTTTTAATATCGGTGTATCGAACTATTGCATCTGTGCTATTCAGACTATTGCAAACTTTCGCAATAGAATTATTACGTTCCTGAAATCCAGGAAAATAATTTTGGAATATCCCTTGCTTGCTAGATAACTCTGAAAATCGGTAACTATAAACGCATTGAGATGATTGAAAGGCTGGCTCTGCTGAACAATCATAAAGTAAGGCTGATTCAGCAAGTATCTCATTTGGTCCTGGTAAATAAATATTTCTGTGAACTACATTAATATCGCCTTCAGCCATCTCCTTGAAATGATAAGAGCGAAAATAAACAGGCGATTCTCTTGTCTTAACAAGATGCGTTGAGATATCTCTAGCCCAAATATCGTTCTTTGCACAATCATTGTCTAAGTAATAACGCAACCCAAGATAGGCTAATACGTCACGACGACGATACTGATTAATTGCTCTGACAGCTAACAGTTCTGGTTTCATGACTGTTTCTTTTTCCTTAAGGGAAGTTCAAGTCGAACTACTGCTACATTAGTCCTAAATGTACCTTCAACAAGCGGGTGTTTAACTCTAACTGGATTACTAGGGTCATACCTTTTTTGTTCAATTTCTTTGTCTTCCTCAATTAATTTAGAAAATAATTTTTTAAACCAATCAATTAAGCGTGTAAAAAAGCCGCTTTCATAGGTTACTTTCTTCATACTTGGCTCTATCCAAAGTGCAACACTATTCTCACTTCGACTATGCCGAAAAAGTTCATCAAATTGCTTACTAGCTTCTTTCCATTTTTTCTCTTTCTCTAAAAAGCCAGAAAAATTAGCAAGCACCAAAAGCTTTGCTGAACAGTTCTGACTTCTCAATCTCAATTGGTTTATGAGGTCAGTGTTTGAAAACTTATCACATACATCCCAGTCCATTATGTCAAACTCAAGTGTTATTGCTTGAGCTTCCAATTCAGTTGTTATAGAATCTATCGCTTCTTTTGCATAATTTTGAGCATACTCTGAAATTTCGCCACCCACAATTACTATATGTATTGGCATTCTTGGTAGTTTACCCTGCTTTCTCAATTCATAGAGAACCGAAAGGATGCTCATTGATGCGGCTCCAGAACCACATGGTAGATCTGCCAGAAATACTTTATTGCCAGAAAATATACGGGCAAATACGTCAGGAATCTGGGGTAGTTCTTGAAGAGGATCTAGCATCGTTAGCATTACTCTTGCCGATGAGCCTGTAAATCGCCAAGCTAGATGATTATCCGTATCCTCCTTACTCATCCCCCCCTCAAACCCTTCAGGGGCTTCTGTGCTCGCTTTTTCCCTCAACTGATATTTATCCAGAAGCATTTCCCAGCTTGAAATTAGCTGTGGGGGTAAATGCAAGATGAAATCTTCTTTATTCCATAAAGAGTTAGGAATCATTTCTACAGGAATCAGACGTGCCATCAGCGTTAAGTTACCTCATATTTGGTAGGACAGCTTACCTGAACGGTGGAGCGAAAAGACCGTTATGTTCTATCTCCAACTTGTCTGCGATAGCAAAAAGTTTAGTTTTTGGAAGTGCGATCGCACACTTTGTAATATATTAGATTTATATGCTAACTTCAGGCAATTTGTAGGGTGCTAGGTTTAGGGATAGTTTCACCTTCTTCTTGCCAAGCTTCTAAGTACATTTCAATTACTTCTTCCCCATTACGAATTGCTTCAGATCGGGTTTTACCATGAGTGCAAGGCATAACAACGCGGTCTGCAAACTCTGGGATCGTCACCAGAAAAAGCCGATCTTCATCAGACCATTGAATAACCATGCTGTATTGATTCATGTAGTCGGGTGCAGTGATTGCTTAGAGCATCGCTTAATTGGGAGTCTTATCAGTCTATTTTTATGAGCAGCCTGTTTCTGTTGTAAATCGCTAAATATAGCTTTTAAATCATATTGAAATGATTGAGCATATTCTTCTCTGTATTTGTAAATTTCTTCAAGAATTTCGTTTTTATACATCATTAAGTTTCCCAGTTATATTCTATTAGTTCATAAGGTGTACAAATTACTGGTAAAACATACCCAAGCCCAGAACTAATCTGTGATAGTTTGCGCTGAATTTGAGCATTTGCCATATGTTTGCAGTTCCATATCTGTGTGAATAGGGGATAGCAACTATAACTCTTCAATTGTCACTAACCCTCCCTCTGTAAATTGAACTACAAGTTCATGCTCCTCTAGCAAAGCAGTTCCAAGCAAAGGTCGCCGTCCTGTTGCCAGTACCCGAACTTCTCGCTCTTCCCCGTTCCAGAGAATTATTGCTTCATGGACTGGTAATGTGACTTCGCTGTTATCAGCCAAGTTTACGGGCATCGCATATTTGAAGGGTAAACCCAATAAAGTGACTGCTTCTGGTGGTAAGCAGAGGTAATCGGTAAATCCTGTGTCTATAACGAACTCAATTGACAGGTCTGGGCGATGTGGAAAACGAAATACTATGGTGACGGTTGCATATCTATTGCTGACGATACCAGAAATCACTTTTGAACGCGCTCCATGACCCCACCAAATGAAGCTGCCACGTTGTAACCAATGCAGATACCAAAGAGCCGAGCATTTGGGTTCTTTGCACTCAAATTTCGCGCTGCTTGCAAACCCATTTTGTCAACTTCGTAGTTGCCTGTTTGAATATCAATGATGACCATCTTGCCAATGTTATCTTCAAATTCTACCTGTTGCCGGATGCTGCTCTCATAGATTTGCTTTGCACGTTTTGCAACTTCTTCATGGCTTAACAGGATTGTCTGCATCAGCTAACTCCTCAGTTGCTTTTCTTCTCAACTCTAGCTTTTATTTTAGTTCGCATTCTTAAATGTTACATCGCTAACTTATCCAATCTTGTATTTCTTGAGCTAACCAAATACTCTCAGCTTCACTCAAAGCGCCACCAAGATCATAAACTTGTTTACCTGCGCGGATACTAACTTGATAAACTAAACCTTGCTTTTGCAAAAAAACGCCTAGAATTTCCTCAACATCTCCTACTTACTTACCATAAATCGCTCTAAATAGTTGACGTTCTAAATAAAAGCGATCGCCCTAGCAACAATCTAACAATAAATGATCTCTGAGCCTTAGAAATGCCCTTGGTCTAAAACATTTTCCATAGATGGACTTGTATCGTCAATTAAAGCCTGGATTTTATTGATCATCCTTTGAAATACATCAGGATAATACTTAGAAGCATCCAAAAAATCTACATATTCCTGCCTATGGTGCTGTCTTTCCTGTGGGGTTCGATACTCTTGTCGAATATGAGAAGACATACGCTTAGTTTTTCGCACGATCAAAACATCATCAATTTGAGTTGAAATTATTGAAATTGGGGTCATATCAAGAAATTCACAAATTAGAAAATATAAAGACCCAGGAACAGCTATTTTTAAATCCCTACTTGTTGCTACTGCTTCTTGAAACATAGTCTTATCTAAATTTGTCTTGCATTCCGCACAAACATATCCAAGATGTGACTCAATTAACTTAGAATCTTGAAATTCTGGATCGAACGATGATTTTAAATATAATCTTTTGCCAAGTATGAAATCCTGATCTTTAGTCCTGATGCTTGGTTCACCACCTTGACCAAGATTTCCAAGAGATGAGAGGAAGCTAAGTCCAGAAAACGTCTTTCTTGGACCTAACTCGAAAGAATCATCTATTCCTCGCAAACTACGGAAAACTACTTGCGGTAAAAATTCTTCCAAAATAGTATTATCTAATTTTAGCTGTCCTTTCTGCCTATACAAAAAGTTATCTGAGCTATCAAATATTAGGTCAAGTTCAATAAAACGTTTGTATCGGTTAGTAGCTTCGACTAACTTTTGGACTGTATCTGCTTGACCACGCTCAATTGATTCTAACTCAGCAATCCACTGGTGATACTTTCTAACAGCTTCTTCTAATCGTTCTTTATCAGCTTCAGGCAACCGACGGTTATTGAGACAAGCAGTTAGTTTTGTATAATGAGGACGAGAAAGTTCAGGCATAGATTGAGCTATCTGTGGATATTGAAGGCTGGCTAATTGAACAGGCTGATGTGGCTGATAAATATGGCATATTTTATCTAAAATTGGTGTTCTTCCAATATCTTGAACGTTGTCAATCGCATCTTCTATATATTCAAGATTTTTTGAGGAGACTAAGGAAAGACCACTTTTCAGTACATCAAGCGCCACTTCCCTAGCAATTTGCTCAACTGTCTCCTTATGAGATTGATTTTTTAAATTAATAAAATTAATTAAATCTTCTCTAATAATTTTGCCAAACTTATTTTTGAATTCCCTCTTTTGCCTTAAAACTCTATCAAATATATTGGCTTTTACTGCAATTTTTTCAATAATATCAGCATTGTGAAAAGGTACTCCAAGAACATTCGATTCATGTCCCACAACAAACACAATCCTAGCCCCATCTTTAGCTACTCTTGAAAGCTCCCTTAAAGTGTCAGCTATATCTAGGCAGTATTGTACTACCGTGTAAAATCGGTTTCCTCTATTTGCTCTATTAGAGCCAATTTCCGACTTTGCTATCTTTAATAACTCCCATCCTAATATCTCAGCAGATCGGCGATAGTTTTGATGATAGTTAAATACGTTTATGTAAGGTGGCGAAGTCACAACAAAATCTATCTGATCGTTTTCCAAGGGAAGGTGACGAGCATCAGATAGACCTACTCGAATTTGATTTTCAGAATAAGGAAGCTTTTCGATTACACCTGTTAAATCAGCAAACTTAGATTGTATAAATTCATTAGTAACTTTATTGTTCGCAACATCAAGAAGAATCACCAAAGTATCAAAAATGTTTGTTGATTCCTTATTTAATTCGCCCCTAACTTGTATTAGCTTCTCCGCTAAATTTTCAATTTGGCTCCCATTTTCAAAAATTCTAAATGGAAATTCTTTATCTATGAGGTTCCTAATAAATTTGATCACCTCTTGTCTTTGAGAACTGTTGATTAATTCAGAGGTTTTGCTAAGAATCCAGGCTGCTGGGTTAATCTCGAAACCGTATGCCTCAAATCCGAGAGTTCCAGCTTCTAGCAAAACTGTTCCACTACCTACAAAAGGATCAAGAATAACTGAGTTAGATAAACAATATGAGTTTAATATAACTTCAATAAGTTGTGGTGAAAACTGACCGCGCCAAGCAAATAAGTTAGATCTAGTCTTCTCAGCAATGTCAAGGCTTTCTTGGGGAATGGGTTTATCAAACTCCTTCAACTACCAACCTTCCTTATTTCTCAACCTATTCTGGCAAGACTCAGTGTAGTTTAATATTACGGCGTTGCGGTGTTAAATAATATTCTCCTGTTTGTGGAAATTAACAGAGGTCGGCTTCAGAATCTTGTTGATAGAATCTCATCTGACGATGTATCTACTGAGGTTGTTCAGGATGCGGGTGAAGATTTAGGACTGATTTTGGGAAGAGTATTAGAAGTTAAAATGAATGCGAACCAACTTAGAAATCGTTTGGATAACTAACCGTGACACAGCCATCTATGGATGAAAGCGAATTAGCCAAGATGAAAGAACTGCTAGAACTGGCTAAAATTACCGAACAACAAGCACAAGAATTAGCTGATTTTACTCTAGCTATTGACCATAAATATGCAAAGCGTTTAGCAAAGATTAAACTGGCTAAAAAACTCCAAGGTAGTAGTATTGAGTAATTTTTTATTTGGAATTTTACTGTAAAGTGAATAGCCGATAATGAGAATATGATCCGACAATTACTAAAAATTAAAATTTTCTTTACTCATTCTTAAATATTAGATTGCTAATTTATCCAATCTTGTATTTCTTGCGCTAACCAAATACTCTCCGCTTCACTCAAAGCGCCACCAAGATTATAAACTTGTCCACCTGCGCGGATACTAACTTGATAAACTAAGCCTTGCTTTTGCAAAAAAACGCCTAAAATTTCCTCAATATCTCCTACTTGCTTACCATAAATCGATCTAAATAGTTGACGTTCTAAATAAAAGCGATCGCCCTCAAAATAAATATTCCTGCGTTCGCAAAAAAATATCAATAATGCAACACTTATCCCTGCTGAAAAAAGTAATCCTAAAGGTAGAAACCAAATTACTAATAAAGGTAACGAAATTAACCACTTCGCAAAATATAAACTAGCAAATATCCCTAAAGAGCCAAATCTCCCTAGTTTTCTGCTGCCTCCAGCAGGAAGATAAATTTCTAACCGTTCTGAAGACTTGTTTACCTTTATTCGAGTATCAACAGGTTGAGTAATTTTATTTCTAATATTAACATTACTAGATTTGATTAGTAAACCAGAGTTGAGCAACTCCAATGCTTGACGAGCAGTATTAAAGCGTTTTTCTATAGCTGGTTCTATTAGCTTTTCAATCCAACTAATTAAGCTAGAACTAACAGTTACTTGATTAGCAAATTGAATTCGTGAGTCTTTTTGTGGTAAATCAACAGGAGCAATACCAGTAATTAAGTGAATTAATGTTGTTCCTAAAGCATATAAATCTGATGCTGGAACTGCTCTCCCCCAGAATTGTTCTAAAGGTGCATAACCACTCGTACCAACTACCGTAAATGTAACTGCTGTAAACGCTTCTTTATCCTGTACTGAGCCAAAATCTACCAGATAAATTTGTTCATCTTCTCCCCAAATTATATTACTTGGCTTAATATCCCGATGTAGTACTGGTGGGTTAATTTCGTGCAGATAAATCAGAATATTTAAAACTTGAGTAGCAATTTCTTTAACCTGGGTTTCTGTGAAGCGTTTCCCTTCAGCTAATAATTCTTGTAGAGTGATACCTGGAATATAATCTTGCACTAATACAAACCAAAGTAATCCTTCCCCTGCTTTCTGCTCTAAAGAAAAATCATCTCGATAACGAGGAATTTGAGGGTGATTGAGATTTGCTAAAACTTTAGCTTCCCGCTCAAATAGCTTCATTTCCTCCCACTGCATTTGAGGACTGAAAGCTAGGAGTTTTACTATTACCTGTTCATTAGTTTGTAAATCTGTGGCTAACCAGGTTTGACGACCTGGGGCAGTTCTTCCTAACTGCTGTTGAAGTTGATAGCGTTCTTTTAATACCTGTTTCGCCTGCAACATCTGAGCAATTATCAATGAACAATGAACAATTATCAATTCTTATTAAGACAAGCATAAACACCAAGGGCAAAAATAGTATTACTCTTTGCGAGCTTTGCGTTCTTCTTTGCGATCTACCCTAGCGCTAACCCGCAGCTATAGCCCTACGGGCATGAACGCGCTAACGGGAAGCCTAGCGCTAACGCGCAGCTTCGCTAACGGCTAATGCGTTTAAAAAATCAAACCATGCTTCCCACCCGAAAACTAGAAAAAATCGCGCATCCAAGGATGAGAACCAGCAAACAATAAAGATGCAGTTGCTAAGGCGCGATCGCTACCTTCAAGTTGACCAGTTACAAGCAACTGATCAGGAGTAAACAAACTTGTGTAAAGCGATGCTAGTCCGCGTACATTTAGTTTTAATTCCCCGCTACCCCCTTGAGTTACCTCACCTTGTCCATTAGATACCCTCAAGACAAATTTGCCATGATTCTCAGGTAACAAATTATCATGCACATCCAGATGTAACTCAACTTCCACGCCAAGGGGATAACCACGCTGCGCTAATGCTTTCGGAACGTTAATAACTCGTAACAACCAACGATCGCAACTCACAATTTTATATGTTTGTTCCGCCAGCAACGATACAAAAGGATCATTTAACGAACCATGCCACAATACTTCTTGAGCGATCGAACGGTGATCGCCCAGAAAAACCCATAAACGTTTTGCTGCTGCGGGTGTCAAAGCAACCCAATCTGAAATTACTACCTGAGATAGTTGATTTTCATTTTGTTGCTTAAAAATAATATAGCCTTCTGGTTGAGCTTCATTGCCAACTAGGTAGGCATAAATCTCTCGATTTGGTTCTGGCTCAATTACTCTTTCCCAAATTGCTTGATTACGTTCTAAATTGCCGTTATTTTTAATAGCCTGTTGACGATAAATATCATAAAAAGCTTCAGGACGAATTAGGTTCACTCGCTGCATAGGTAAAGTGCGAATTTCTTTTACAACTTCTTCGCTAATAGCCAACTTGATACTATTTGTTGGCAGCTTAAAGTTACAAAAGGTTCCTCCTTGTTCATATCCGACTTTCCGATAAGGGCGCTGAGTAGCCGGATAAAGCGCAGAAATTGGTACGCCTTGGTTATATAGTTCTCGCAGAGTCTGCGTTAACAGTTGAAAAACTATACCAGTCCCGCGATACTCTGGCGCGATACCAACTGCTGCTAAACCTGCCATTGCTAACTGCTTACCACCAAACCACTGCCCCATGTGGTAAATACCCAGTCCGCCGACAATTTGATTAGCTTGACGAATATATCTAAAACTATCTTGACCGAGGCGTTGGGAGTATTGCTGGCAAACACTTGCAGGCATATTAAAGCACTGAGAGAGAATATCCCCAAGTTCTTGAAGTTCTTCAGAGTTTAAAATTCTGCCAAATTCTAAATTTGGTTTCATGTTTGAAAGTAAGGAGTGAGGTAGTATTGTCCTTTTTATCACCGTAAGCTTGTGCTTTAATAGCAAATATTGGGCAGCATTTTTTCTATTAAATATTTTAGTAAATGCTGCACTTACGCTGGAATCTAGCTAAGATGGCAATTAACGCCGATGCAAAAAGTTTTAATGTTTGCGAGCTTTGTTTACATTTCTCAACAATAAGACTAGCAAAACATTAAACTTCATTGCGAAGTTCAAAGAAAATCCTCAATAGGGTGATAATTTCTGTAATGTTAACAAACAGCTTAGAGACAGGGATGGAGAACACACTAAACTTGAACTCAAATCAATCCCCTACTGCTTCTTGCCGTGAAGATATCAGTGAGTACGTCGCTCACTTACAGCTACACATGACTCTACAAGCTCGTAACTTAGTTCCTACTTTGACTACAGCCATAGATAGCCGTCAAGAGCTACTACAGGAAACCCAGGCTCATTTTGAGAAGCTAGTTTCTAGGCAAGTTATCTAAATCAATCATGCCTGATAGCTTAATACAGCTTAATTCGCGCATGATTAGCAATTATTTATAATTTAATCCAGATTTTCAGAACATCAGAGCTAAAAAGCTCTGATTTTTTATCTCCCTTATTCTCTAGCCCGCCATAGGATCGCCAAAACTAAGGCTATGCGCTTATATGCAGGCTATGCTAACTCTACTTCGTTTATCGCCAGTTCGTTACTTCCAACCCAAACGCGAAATTTATAGGGTAATTGTTAATTGTTCATTGATTATTTAACGCTATCCAGTTTTCTGCCTGTTTTAGACCTGAGTGCCAAAGTTCATAACCACGCAGGCTTAAATGTAGCCCATCTGTAGTTAAATCCCTCCGTAAATTACCTTGAGTATCGCTAAACACAACTTGTAAGTTTAAATAGTTGGCTCCTTCTTGATGAGCCATGATCAGAAGTTTTTCGTTGAGGTTACGAATTCTCTGGTTAAAAGCTGAATTAAGCCGAGTGGGAAGAATTGATTGTACAACTACAAAGCTTTGTGGATGGTTACGTCGTAAATAACGTAGAATTTGGCGATAATTATTCAGAATAGTGTTATCTTTAGCACCTTTACGTAAATCGTTGATTCCAGCCATGAGATAAATCGCATCAGGTCGAGTTTTGGCAAATGCAGATAGTCGCCTCAATATCCCGCCAGAGGTATCTCCCGAAATTCCTTGGTTGAGCCAAAAACGATTACCCGACAAACGCTCTATAGGAAAGCATAAACTCAGGGAGTCACCTACTAAAATACTAAGATGATTTGCGCCTTGACCTGATGCGATCGCTCTAGCTTCTACGGACAGCAATTTTTTCCACTCTTCATAAGTGGGTTTACGAGTTGTTTTGACATTGAATGAGAACTGATCCTCAAAAACACGAGTATAAATTCTGCCTGTTTTGAGAGCAGCTAATCTTTGAAAATATAGCTGAGTACCAGATACTGGTAATAGCACAGGCTTTTGCTTCAATTCAGATGGTATATGCGGTATTAGTTGTTTATGTGTGCCTGTAGTTACTGATAAAACTTTAGATGTTTTTGTTCGTAAGCTATGAGATTTAGATTTAACTGGCTGTTTACTAAATTCAGGAGTGGTTACTTCCTTACTAGGAACAATAGTTTCATTAGCACCCAATTTTTGATCTGCACTGCTACCTAACATTACTGACTGCTGATCTAATTGCGTCAAGAAAGGTTTTTTTGCAGGCAAGGTTGCCATTTGGCGGTTTGCTAGTAATGTAGCAGCCAGCAGATAGGGATCGCTCATTATTTCACTCCATCACACCTTTGGTTTCTTTTGACAGCAATTAGTGATAGGTGTCAGGAATTTCTACAAATAAATTAGTAATAACTGAAGAATATCAAAATTTTAGTGCCAAGTGTCGATGCGATGTCTACGATGGGCTACGCCTACGCACCGTCAAAAATTATTCCATAAACAATTTACGTAAGTATAAACCTATAAACCTCTCTAAGTTTTTTTCAGTTTTCTGTTAAAAACTCCTGTTTAATGACAGCCAATAATTTACTTTATGTTAAAAACATACTAATTTTAAGTGCTAGCTAGAATTAATAAGTATAAAATGTTTTTCCAAACTTTGCTGCTTAATCATTTTTTAAAAGTTTTTATCGTGAAAAGAGTAATACCAAATTTTTAAAAGTTTTAAAAAATCCCCTGCTAATTAGCAGGGGATTTTTTAATTTACCTACAACCAACTAAATTTGGATCAACCAAACTTACCAGCCGTAGAGGCAATCAAGAATGCCGCGTAGGTGAGGATGTAGCCAACTGTGAAGTGAGCTAGACCAACCAAACGACCTTGAACGATGGACATAGCAACAGGCTTGTCCTTCCAGCGAACCAAGTTAGCTAAAGGAGTACGCTCGTGCGCCCAAACAAGAGTTTCAATCAACTCTTGCCAGTAACCGCGCCAAGAGATCAAGAACATAAAACCAGTTGCCCAAACTAGGTGTCCGAATAGGAACATCCAGCCCCAGACAGCTAAGTTATTCATCCCGTAAGGGTTGTAGCCGTTGATCAATTGAGCAGAGTACAGCCAGAGGTAATCGCGCAGCCAGCCCATGAGGTATGTAGAAGACTCATTAAACTGAGCTACGTTGCCTTGCCAAATACCCAGATGCTTCCAGTGCCAGTAGAAGGTTACCCAACCCAGGGTGTTAAGCATCCAGAAAGTGGCTAAGAAGAAGGAATCCCATGCGGATACGTCGCAAGTACCGCCACGACCAGGGCCGTCGCAAGGGAAGGCGTAACCGAAGTCCTTTTTATCGGGCATCAGCTTGGAGCCACGAGCATCCAACGCACCCTTAACAAGAATTAAGGTGGTGGTGTGCAGACCGAGAGCGAAAGCATGGTGAACCAAGAAATCGCCAGGGCCAATTGTTAAGAACAGGGAGTTTGTGCCACTGTTGATGGCATCAAGCCAGCCTGGTAAATAGGTAGCGCCCGCTGTGGAAGCTACGCTATCAGCGTTCGACAACAGAGTATCCAAGCCGTACAGCACTTTACCATGAGAAGCTTGAATGAACTGGGCAAACACCGGCTCAATCAAGATTTGCTTTTCAGGAGTACCGAAGGCAACAACAACATCGTTGTGAACATACAAACCCAAGGTGTGGAAGCCCAAAAATAGGGAAACCCAACTTAAGTGAGAAATGATCGCTTCTTTGTGTTGTAACACGCGGTCAAGCACGTTGCCCTTATTTTGTTCAGGATCATAGTCCCGAATCCAGAAAATCGCTCCGTGAGCAAATGCACCTAGCATCAAGAAACCAGCAATGTACTGGTGATGAGTATAGAGTGCTGCTTGAGTGGTGAAATCCTGTCCAATAAAGGCGTAGGGCGGCATAGCATACATATGCTGCGCTACTAAGGAAGTAACTACACCTAATGCTGCCAAGTGGATACCCAATTGGAAGTGTAGGGAGTTGTTGTAAGTGTCGTAAAGACCTTGGTGAGGCAGGTTGAACTGACCTTCAGTTTTGCTACCAAAGAAGTTCTTAGCGTTCAGCATTTCCTTAATGCTGTGACCAATACCGAAGTTAGTCCGGTACATATGACCAGCAATGATGAAGATCACTGCGATCGCCAAGTGGTGGTGAGCCATATCCGTCAGCCACAAGGACTGAGTTTGGGGATGGAAACCACCTAAGAAAGTGAGAATTGCAGTTCCAGCGCCTTGAGAAGTCCCAAACACATGATCGGCAGTGTCAGGATTCTGAGCATATACACCCCAATTGCCAGAGAAGAAAGGGCCTAAGCCAGCAGGGTGTGGCAGGGTGGTCAAGAAGTTATCCCAGCCAACGTGCTGTCCGCGAGATTCGGGGATAGCAACGTGAACTAAGTGACCAGTCCAAGCCAAAGAACTCACACCAAACAAACCAGCTAAGTGGTGATTCAGACGTGGTTCAGCGCTCTTAAACCAAGACAAGCTGGGGCGGAACTTAGGCTGTAAGTGCAACCAACCTGCAAACAGGAAGATGGCAGCCAGCAGCATCAGAAAAACTGAACCGCTGTACAGGTCATGGTTAGTCCGCATCCCAATGGTGTACCACCAGTGGTAGACACCAGAGTAAGCAATATTTACTGGATTAGAAGCACCAGCTTGGGTAAAAGCATCTACTGCTGGTTTACCAAAGTGTGGATCCCAAATCGCATGAGCAATCGGACGGACGTTGAGTGGATCTTTGATCCACTGTTCAAAGTTACCTTGCCAGGCTACGTGGAACAGGAGGCTCGAAGCCCACAAAAAGATGATCCCCAGATGACCGAAGTGTGTAGCGAAAATCTTTTGGTAAAGATTCTCCTCTGTCATGCCATCGTGGCTTTCAAAGTCGTGAGCCGTGGCAATCCCGTACCAAATCCGACGTGTAGTCGGATCTTGAGCGAGATCCTGGCTAAACTTGGGAAACTTAGTTGCCATTTATTTACTAAATCCTCCATTTAACCTTCAGCTATCAGTAGAGAGCAAATCAGTTTTTAGCTGACAGCTAACCACTGATAGCTAATGGCTAGCCTAGTGAAATGATTCGCGCTTCAAAGAACGCCCAGATAGTAACAATTGCGCCTAGGAGGTAGTGAGCCACTCCCACAGCCCGTCCCTGAATAATACTCAGAGCGCGGGGCTGAATGCTTGGGGCTACCTTCAACTTATTGTGAGCCCAAACAATGGACTCGATCAACTCTTGCCAGTAGCCACGACCACTAAACAAGAACATTAAGCTGAATGCCCAAACAAAGTGAGCGCCTAGGAACAATAGACCGTAGGCAGAAAGAGATGTACCGTATGACTGAATCACTTGAGCAGCTTGCGCCCATTGGAAATCACGCAACCATCCATTAATGGTAATCGCGCTCATGGCAAAGTTGCCACCAGTTATATGGTCTACCGTACCATCAGCGTTGACTGTACCCCAAACATCAGACTGCATTTTCCAGCTGAAGTGGTAAACAGCGATCGCAATGGTATTGAACATCCAGAATAAACCCAGGTAGACATGATCCCAACCAGAAACCTGGCAGGTACCGCCACGACCAGGGCCGTCGCAAGGGAACCGGAAGCCCAAATTAGCCTTATCTGGAATCAGACGAGAACTACGAGCAAACAGGAATCCTTTTAACAGAATCAGTGTTGTGACATGAATTTGGAACGCATGAATATGGTGGATCATGAAATCCGCTGTACCCAATGCGATCGGCATCATTGCCACTTTCCCAGCCACAGCGACCACACCGCCACCGAAGGCATAACTAACAGGCTCTAGCGCATTAGGCGCTGTAGAACCAGGAGCTAAAGTGTGGAGGTTTTGAACCCACTGAGCAAATACGGGCTGTAATTGAATGGCAGTGTCACTGAACATATCTTGAGGACGACCCAAAGCCCGCATTGTGTCGTTGTGAATGTAAAGACCGAAGCTGTGTAAGCCCAGGAAAATACATACCCAGTTCAGGTGAGAAATAATCGCATCACGATGGCGAATTACCCGATCAAGCACGTTGTTTTGGTTAACGGCAGGATCGTAATCCCGCACCATAAAAATAGCAGCGTGAGCAGCACCACCAACGATGCAGAACGCTCCTATCCACATATGGTGGGTAAAGATAGACAACTGTGTAGCGTAATCAATCCCAATGTACGGATACGGAGGCATCGCGTACATATGGTGAGCAACGATAATCGTGACAGAACCCAACATGGCTAGGTTAGTTGCCAATTGAGCGTGCCAAGAAGTCGTCATGTTTTCGTAGAGACCTTTATGACCATCACCTGTAAAGGGGCCTTTGTGGTTCTCTAGAATTTCTTTGATGCTATGACCAATGCCCCAGTTTGTCCGGTACATATGACCAGCAATCAGGAACAGCACTGCCAAAGCTAGGTGGTGGTGTGCTGTATCTGTCAGCCACAAGCCACCATTGACTGGGTTCAAGCCACCTTTGAAGGTTAAGAAGTCAGCATACTGACCCCAGTTCAAAGTCCAGAAAGGTGTTAAGCCTTGGTTAAAGCTTGGGAACAATTCAGCCATTAAGTCACGGTTCAAAATGAACTCGTGAGGTAAAGGAATGTCTCCAGGTGCTACACCAGCATCAAGCAGCTTGTTAATTGGCAGGGCAACGTGAATTTGGTGACCAGCCCAAGATAGACAGCCCAAACCCAATAAGCCAGCTAAGTGGTGGTTCAGCATCGATTCCACATTCTGGAACCATTCCAGCTTAGGAGCGCGCTTGTGATAGTGGAACCAACCAGCAAACAGCATCAGTGCAGCCATTACTAAGCCACCGATGGCTGTGACATAAAGCTGGAATGTATTGGTAAAACCAGCAGCACGCCAAACGTAGAAAAGACCGGAGGTGATTTGAATTCCGTGGAAGCCACCTCCCACATCAGCATTCAAAATATCTTGACCAACGATTGGCCAAACTACTTGAGCGCTAGGTTTAATGTGGGTCGGATCGGTCAACCAAGCTTCGTAGTTTGAGAAGCGAGCGCCATGAAAATACATACCGCTCAACCAAACAAACACAACGGCTAGGTGGCCAAAGTGTGCACTGAAGATTTTACGAGAGACATCTTCTAAGTCACTCGTATGACTGTCGAAATCGTGTGCGAGGGCGTGAAGGTTCCAAATCCAAGTGGTGGTTTTTGGACCCCTAGCAAGAGTGCGGTCAAAGTGACCTGGCTTTGCCCACTTCTCAAAAGAAGTAGGAACCGGATCTTTATCAACCACAACTCTGGCTTTCGCCTCTCGCTCCGGTGGACTGATTGTCATGAGGAATCTCCTCTCTAGACAAG
The DNA here is from genome assembly GCA_036702875.1 of Oculatellaceae cyanobacterium. Lineage (GTDB taxonomy): Bacteria > Cyanobacteriota > Cyanobacteriia > Cyanobacteriales > PCC-9333 > Crinalium. The sequence continues at coordinate 236,593 of DATNQB010000025.1, forward strand.
GAACGATAAATATCCCAATTAAATTTGACTTTAATCGGAGGAAAGCTAAGTTAAGATGACTGCTTTCCAGAGAGCATAGGATGTCCGCTTTTAACGGATATATCCCCAGGAAACAAAGCCAAAAACCCTTGTTGCTTTCCTGTCCCTGAGCAAGGAACAAGGGGTTCCAAATCCTCAAAGCAGGCTAGAACAGGAATCAAGCTACTTCGTAAGGGCTCTGTTGGTGAATTATATGCCTTGATTCAGTATTTATTCGGAGATAGTTAACAATAATTCAAAGTCCGTAATTTTCTGGCAAAATTTGGCTTTAAAACTCAGGACTAGGTGCTATAAGTCAAGAAAATATGACATCTTTGTAAAAAAATTTAACAATCATTGCTTAATCAGAACAATTTTTGCGCGTTTCTACTGAGCAGCACCAGTTATGCACGTTTTCAGCAAATTAGTTCATTAATTATTTAAATAAAGGCAGAATTAGCCGCAGGTAGTTGATGGTTTTGGGCTATAGTTCCCTAAAGATGGCTTCAGTCAAAATTTGATTGCGGTTGCGTTTCGGAGGGGATAAGTGTTGGGTGTAAGTCAATACAAGTTATTTAAAAGGCTAGTTTCCTTCTTAATCACGGCGGTTTTAGTCGTGGGAGTAGTTAGTTGTGGCGATCGCATTGCCAGTTCTACTACTAGCGATAACAGAATGCGTCAATCGGAGATTACAGGGGACATATCGGAAGTAGCCCCCCCAGAAGTAATCCAACAGCTAGGTGCGGAATTAGAAGCGTACCAGCCTCAATTAACAATAATTAGTCCTAAAACAGATGCAGTACTTCAAGCCACAACTGTGGAAGTAAAGTTAAAAGTTCAGGACTTGCCCATATTCAAAAATTCTGAGCTAGAGATGGGGCCACATCTCCACCTCATTGTGGATAATCAACCCTATGAGGCTGTTTATAACGTAGATCAGCCTTTCGTCCTCAAAGATTTATCCCCTGGAACTCATACACTGCGAGTATTTGCTTCTCGCCCGTGGCATGAAAGTTTTAAAAACGAAGGCGCTTATGCCCAAACGACATTTCATATATTTACCAAAACAACCGATAACAACCCCAATCCGGCACAAGCTCTTTTAACATACAGTCGTCCGAAAGGCAGCTACGGGGCTGAACCTATCATGCTGGACTTCTATTTAAACAATGCCCCACTGCACCAAGTCGCCCAAGAAAATTCCCAAGACGAAATCGCTGATTGGCGAATTAGGGTCACGGTTAATGGTCAAAGCTTTGTTTTAGACAAATGGCAGCCTGTTTATCTCAAAGGTTTTAAGTCAGGTAAGAATTGGGTACGTTTGGAGTTTATTGATGAACTGGGAAACGTAGTTAAAAATGTGTTTAACGACACAGTTAGAGTAATAACTTACGAACCTAAAGGCAAAGATACTTTATCCAAACTGGTGCGAGGCGAATTATCAGTAGTTCAGGCACGTGGCATTGTAGATTCTAAATACAGTTTCAATCCACCAGTGGCAAGTCCAACACCAACACCAGTTGTAACTCCATCTCCTGAGCCAACGCCAACACCTTCGGCTCCTACCACGCCGCTACCAGAATCTACTCCTAGTCCAACTGTTGAGCCAGTACCGATAGCTCAACCATCAGAAGCACAACAGACAATTACAACAGAGCAAACAAAACCTAAATCAGGAGAAAAATCCAAATCTGGTAGCTTTTTTAGCCGCTTTCAGCGTCCAGCTACTCAAACTAGCCCATCGCCTACCCTACCAGAAATAATCCCAACAACTGCTCCTGAATTGGTAGAACCTCCAGCAGAAATAGCGACTCCTACACCTAGTTCAAAGGCTGAGGAAACACCTCAGAAAGAAGCAACACCTAATGAGAAACCTCTTGTTGAAGATTCAGCTGCTTCCCAAGGAACCTCAACAGAAGCTAAAAAGCCAGAAAAAAGCAAATATGAAAACTTACTTGGTCGATTCCGTAGACCAGCCGTAAGTCCAAGCCAACCTTCTACTCTGCCTGAAGTAGTAGAGGAGCCAACAACTACACCAGAAGTAATTTCAACTCCTGAATTACCGCAGATTAAAGGGGGATCACAAGCAGCAGATCTAGAGTTGGAAACCACTGATGAGGTTCCAGCTAAGAATAATCTAGAACCAACGGCATTAAAACCGACTTCTAGACAAAAATTTCGGATTATTCAAGCGCCAATTTCAGAGAATCCTAACAGTTTAAGTCAGCCGTCGGAAACTTCTACATCTCCAGTAGTTGCTCCTGATTCCTCTGAAATAGTAGAAGCCTTGGATAATGATGCTTTGCAAGAATTAGCAAAGCCTTAGTTGAGCGAGTTTAAAAAATTTTCTCAACTGTCGAAAATTTTCTAACTAGAACGCCACTGTGTTAAGCATTCCATGCTTCAGATTTAATCTAAGCATCAATTTTTATGGGAACGCCCTAGTCGTTCTCATTTTTTTTGCTTCTATACTTATAGCAACCACTACAGCCGTTGGTGGATGAGATTTATTGCTTCAGATCACTTTTTTTGCTCGCAGATGTGAGCAACCTATAGCACCAAGAGCGCAGATTAAATACAAAAATTTGCTTCTTGTCAATCATTTCCTATCCGTTAATAAGTAGGTGGGCATAAATAAACGTATAGTAATTTTCCCAGCCACCGTTCACCAGCCCCTAGTCCCAATGAGCGCAAGTAAATTTTATCCACCTACTTATATCGATTAAATATCTACAGCAACCAGTAATTTCAACACTCTTTCTACATCATCCAATTCGCCAACAATCCGTTTTATAGGTTGTGGAGAAATACGGATCAATGTTGGTGTAGCAGCAATAAAATTTGCTTCTGCTTGCTCAGGATGCTTAAAAATATCAATGACTTTTAACGTATAAGGATGACCAAGAGACTGCTCTAATAAGCGATGCAAAATTTGAAGTGTACGTTCTGTATCCAGATTATGACCAGAAACGAACAAACGGAAGATATAGCCAGAGGCTGTGACTGGCAGAGAGTGATTCAAAATAACTCCTGAGTCACTACAAACTTTTGTTTGTAAAATATGCGATCGCTGATTTTCCTCATAATAGACACTTAAATCGTGATCTTTCCATTTACAAAACTGAGGGCAATAAGTTTGCAAGATCACGGAATTATTTTGATTCAAAACATGGCTATATCAACTAGGGACTAGAAACATCAATTGTAAGAATTTAAGAGTCAGTCGTCAGAAATCAGAATATTCAATACCCATGTAGCGCAATATCATAAAGTCGATAACCCCAACCAACGAAAGAAGCCAATCCTGAGTACTGAATTTTGTCTGCTGAATTCTTATCATCAATAGTTTGTTAGATCTAGCCTCTAGTCCCCCACACCTTAAACTCGACCACGTAACATCATTGCCATTTCATTCTGGGTAGGTGACATTTCTAATGCTACTTCTTCTGTAATTCGCCCTTCTTGATACAAGTTAAACAGAGACTTATTCATGGTAATCATGCCATCAAATTCGTTATCAGCCATAATTGCTGCTATTTCGTCATTTTTGCCATCCCTAATGTAATCCTTGACAGTTTCAGTATTAATTAGAACATCGTGGAAAGCAGCACGCTTTCCATCAGTTGTACGACACAAACCTTGGGCAATTACTCCTACAAGTGATTCCGCTATGGCAACCCGCATAGCACTCTGCTCTTCCGCTGAGTACAAGTTGAGAATCCGCTCAATTGTTTTTACCGCGCTGTTTGTGTGTAGGGTTCCCATAACTAAGTGACCAGTTTGGGCTGCTTTAAGTGCAGTATTGACTGTTTCTTTATCCCGCATTTCCCCAACTAGGATCAAATCTGGGTCTTCCCGCAAAGCAGCTTTCAGGGCATTGTCAAACTTCAAAGTGTGCATACCCACTTCCCTATGCTTGATTAGCGCCTTGCGACTTTTGTGAATAAATTCAATTGGGTCTTCGATGGTAATGATATGCTTAGGCATCTCTTTGTTGATGTAGTCAACCATCGCTGCCATCGTAGTTGACTTACCTGAACCCGTTGGCCCTGTAACTAATATCAAGCCTTTATGATAATGGCAGATATCCCGGAAAACAGGTGGCAATCGCAACTGCTCCATTGTCAAAATTTTCAAAGGAATTAACCGCAAAACCATTGATGGGCCGTGGAGCGAGTCGAATAAATTTATCCGCACACGGGCAAAGTCGTACTGAGTAGCACCATCAAAATCTAAGGTTTCTTGGAAGCGACGAATTTCTTCATCAGTCAGTACTTCATGTAACCAACTCATGAATGTCTGAGTATCAATTTCAGGATACTCAGTTGTTTCAATTTCCCCACGGTTGCGAAAGCGAGGAATTTCTCCTACGCCAAGGTGGAGGTCAGAAAATCCTTTTTCATTAGCTTCTCTAATTAAATGTTCTAATGTTGGACTTCCAGGAGATGGCCCTAAGCCACGGCTTTGTTTCTGTGCTGCGGCAGCAGGGGTTGCTACTGGATCTGCACTAGCTCTTTGTGCTGTTGCACTTGCAGGAGGAGGTGATGCTACACCACCTGGTCGAGGGGTAGAGGGAATTTGCATACCCGGCGGCGGCATCCTGTTACCAGCATTGGCAGGTATATCACCAGCAAAACCAGGTCTTGGTGGTGGTGCAGGTGGAACTCGTGGTGGTGGTGGTGGTGGTGAGAAGGGCGGACGCTGTGGTTCTGGCATAAATCACTACCAGTGGTAGAGCAAAGTGATTTGACAACTTTCTATATATTGTATTGTTCCCAAAACTGGAAAAGCATTATCAATTGCTGGGGCAATTATTAATTTATTCTGAAAATCAGCTTTAGGGATTCTATCCTTTGAAAGCAGGTAAGTAGGTGGGAGTAATTCAACATCATTATCAAAATTGGTCACGTTGATATGACTCATGGCTGATGAGTGTAGTTAAGGTAAGCTTTTCGGTGAGCAATAACCAATGATTAGCCTCTATGTTAAGTTTGTTTCTACCAGCTACTTGTGTTTCAATTAATTTGTTAGAAACCAATAGCTTGAGAGAATTATGAGAGAATAATAAGAAATGTTAAGCAAACCCTTCTAAGGTTGTTTGACATAGGCATATGTGAGCCTAGAAATAGCCTCTGGAGAAAAAATAAGTTATAGCAAAAAGTTGTAGAACTTTTACTAAAGTCTATCTTTAGGAAGATTAATTATAAAATGATTATTTGTAATAAACCCTTTACCAAAATGGAAGATCCATGAATAGCCAAAAATAAGTGTAAATTTTGTTTAAGATAAGCTCATTTTAACTAGAGATATTACTTATACTGATTTTCAACTACTCGATTCGGCGGGATCGAGCAATTGCTTTTACAGAATTTTGAAATAGTTTTTTTATTTTGGAGGAAAGCTCATGGAATTAACTCAAAACTCTAGCTTAGGAAAATTGTACTCCTTATCAATGATCAAAAGTTTTTTAATTTGGACTTTTACACTAGCGGTTTGCTTGCTAGTAGTTGGTTTTCCATTAGTGGTATTAATGGTGACAGTTGGCGCTCTATTGGCGATCGCACTGCAATCTATTTTACCAGTTAGTGCAGTTTTACTGGTAGCTGGCGCTTTAATTGGAGTAAATGTTTTAGCAATTATCTTGGGTGCAGCCGTATTAACTGCTAAAGGGATTCATCCTCATCAAGTTCGTTGGTTAAACTGGCTACATGGTGAAGCTGATGCTCTTAATACTTCAGTATATGCAGCTTGTCCTCTGACCTGCGAGCCCAAGTTGTAATCGGCTTTATTACGAGCAGCTAAATACAATTTACTTTGTCAAAGGCTCGCTGCCCGGTAAAAGCCGGGTTTTTTCATTTTTATGAATAGTTTTAACAATTATCAATGAGTCATCACCAATGACTAATGACCGCCAAAACGAGTAAAAGTAGTTAAGTTGGTTAAGCTTCATGTTAAGTTGGCTGATTGAACTAAGAATAAAAACATTCTTAGGCTGGAATTTTAAATAGCAACTTAATCATGACACCATTGCCAATCCGAGTTTGCATTACACTGGGAACCCGCCCTGAAGCAATTAAACTAGCACCAGTTATTCAACAGTTCCAGCAATCCGGTGATTTTGATACCCAAGTAATTTTAACGGGTCAGCATCGAGAAATGGTAGAGCAGGTGATGCAGCTATTTGGGCTGAGTGCTGACCAAGATTTAGAAATTATGCAGCATCAGCAAACCCTGACAGATATTACCTGTCGGAGTTTGCAGGGGTTAGAAAATGTATTTAAGCAGCTACAACCCCAGTTAGTATTAGTGCAGGGTGATACAACCACTGCTTTTGCCGCATCATTAGCAGCTTTTTACCAAAAAATACCAGTTGGTCATGTGGAAGCTGGTTTACGCACAGATAATTTATTTAATCCTTATCCAGAAGAAGCTAATCGCCGCTTAATCTCTCAATTAAGTCAGTTAAATTTTGCACCCACATCCCTAGCAGTAGAACATCTCAAAAGTTCAGGGGTTACTGGTGAAGTTCATCAAACAGGTAATACAGTTATTGATGCTTTGCTGTCAGTGGCGAAACGCCAACCTGAATGTGAAATACCTGGCTTAAATTGGGACGAGTATCGAGTAATTCTAGCTACTGTGCATCGACGGGAAAATTGGGGTGAACCGCTAAGAGATATTGCGGAGGGATTTAGTTTAATTTTAGATAAATTTCCTGATACTGCTTTATTGCTGCCTCTACATCGTAATCCTACAGTTAGGGAACCACTACAAGCAGCTTTAGGTAAGCATCCTAGAGTTTTTTTAACAGAACCTTTGGATTATGCAGAATTAGTGGGAGCAATTCAAAGGTGTTATTTATTGTTAACAGATTCAGGAGGCGTGCAAGAGGAAGCGCCAAGTTTAGGAAAACCAGTTTTAGTATTGCGTGAAACTACGGAAAGACCAGAAGCAGTTGAAGCAGGGACAGCTAAGTTAGTAGGAACAAACCCAAATCAGATTTTAACTGAGGCAAGTAAACTGTTGAGTGATTTATCTGCATATCAGGAAATGGCAACAGCTATTAATCCGTTTGGAGATGGTCATGCAGCCGAAAGGATTTTGCAAATTGTGAAGGATTACTTTCAATTTGAGAAATAGAGGTGTTGATTGATGAAAAAATCCGCTTGGAAAGCCTTAATAACAGTTGCTATTATTGCTGTCATTCCTGGGCTACTATCCAATCACTCTAATTCCCAGCCTCATTATTTAATTAGTCAAGCTAGACCCAAGGCTCAATTAATTTATACACTGAAGGCTCATAAGGATAGAGTTACAGAACTGGTGATTAGTTCTGATGGAAAGAAGCTTGTTAGTGGTAGTAGGGATGGAACAATCAAAGTTTGGAATTTAAGCACTGGTAAAGTGCTTCATACTATTTCTGCAAGTTCAGAAGGTATTGAATCCATTGTTGTAAATCCTAATGGGCAAATTGTAGTTAGTGGAGATATTGACAGCACAATTAAACTATGGAACCTCTACACGGGAAAATTAATTTGCATTTTAAAAGGACATTCGCTACCAATTGAGGAAGTTGTTATCAGTCCTGATGGGAGAACATTAGTTAGTGGCAGTGATGACCGTACTATTAAAGTTTGGAATTTATATTCTAGAAAACTGCTTTATACCTTAAAGGGTCATGCAGACTATATTAGTAGTCTCGCCATCAGTCCTAATGGAAAATTTCTTGTTAGTGGCAATGGTAGCTCTGCAAATGAACATATTAAGATATGGAATCTCTCTACTGGCAAACTACTTCATACTCTAAAACATCAACCTGTAGTCGCTTCATTAGAAATTACTCCCGATAATAAGACGCTTATTAGTGGAGGTTTTGGGCAGCTTATTGATAAAGAAAATTCAATTAACACAATTAAGTTGTGGGATTTAGATACAGGTAAATTGTTGCGGGATTTTGAAGAGAATTCAAGTTCAGTTACTTCGTTGGTATTAACTCCAGATGGAAAAACTCTAATATGTGGAGATTTTAATGGCAAAATTAAGTTTTGGAATTGGCGTACTGGTAAATTACTTCTAACTTTGTCAGGTGGCAATAGTGTGGTTGAGTCAGTGTTTGCTAGCCGTGATGGTAAGATGCTTGCTAGTAGTAGTGAAAACATAATTAGAGTTTGGCGGTTGTCTATATAATTAGCTATTAAGTAAACATATTATTTATAATTAATAAATTAGTAAAAACTAGCATAAGTTAGATTATTACAGCAGCAAGTTTGATTCTGTTAGTTTAAAATATATAGCTAGAGAAAGCTACTTGGTTGATATTGCCCTAGGCTAATTGATGAGCATAGGAAATATGTATGTGAATTTACATCTTGCACCACGATTGATAATTGCGAGGCAGGGCATTTAATATCTTGTTACCAGGTTGAACCTGGCAGCAAAATTAAGAGGTTACTTAAAAAGAAAAAATCCAATAAAAAACTCCTCAAGATTGAGGAGCGATTAATTGATTAATTAAAGAACTGATAGCTGTAGGCGCTCTGCACCATGGTGTAGCCTAAGCCGACGGCTGATAACTTAATAATTAGCGATCGCCTATTTTTGGTGCTTGCATAGACATTGCTAAAGGTGGTGCAGATGTCGGTTGCTGTTTCTGTACCAAACTTGGTACTGATGCCCGCAATCTTTCTGTAAGTTTCAAGGTTGTGGAATCATAGATCTGAGTTAGCAACTTGGGATATAAACCAATCCCAATAATTGGAATCAACAAACAAGCGATAATAAATATCTCTCTGGGTTCGGCATCTATTAAAGCTTCATGTTCAACTAACTCTTTGTTCTCTGGGCCATAGAAAATCTCCCGCAGCATTGACAGCAAGTAAATAGGAGTCAAAATTACTCCGACAGCAGCTAGGAAAACAACGATTACTTTAAAAGTAGGGTTATAAGCATCGCTGGTAGCAAAGCCTACAAACACCATTAATTCCGCTACGAAACCGCTCATTCCTGGAAGTGCTAAAGATGCCATAGCACAAACTGTCCACATGGAAAACATCTTCCGCATTTTCTGACCGACTCCCCCCATTTCATCTAACATCAGAGTGTGGGTGCGGTCATAAGTAGCGCCGACTAAAAAGAATAAACTAGCCCCAATTAATCCGTGAGAAACCATTTGCAATACTGCACCGCTTAAACCTAAGTCGGTAAACGAAGCAAAACCGATGATTACAAACCCCATGTGAGAAATGGAAGAGTAAGCAATTTTGCGTTTGAGGTTTCGTTGAGCAAAGGATGTCAGGGCAGCGTAGATAATATTAGTAACGCCAAGAATTACTAACACTGGGGCAAACAAGGCATGAGCATCTGGAAGCATCCCAGCGTTCATGCGAATTAAGGCGTAACCACCCATTTTGAGCAAAATTCCTGCCAGCAACATATGCACGGGCGCGGTGGCTTCACCGTGGGCATCTGGTAGCCAAGTATGTAGGGGGAAGATAGGGAGTTTGACGGCGTAAGCAATTAGTAATGCGCCATACATCCAGAGTTGGAAATTAACGGCATAATTCTTAGCTGCGATCGCTCTCATATCGAAAGTGACTGTATCGCCGTAAAAAGCCATTGCTAAGGCAGCCACTAGAATAAACAGCGAACCGCCTGCTGTGTACAAAATAAACTTAGTAGCCGCATATAGCCGCTTCTTACCGCCCCAGATTGAGAGTAGTAGGTAAACCGGAATTAATTCTAGTTCCCAAACTAGGAAAAACAGCAGCATATCCTGTACTGCAAATACAGCAACTTGACCGCCGTACATTGCCAGCATTAAAAAATAAAACAGCTTTGGCTTAAGAGTTACAGGCCAAGCTGCTAACATCGCCAGCGTAGTAATAAAGCCAGTAAGGATTACCAACGGCATTGATAAGCCATCGACACCCACTGACCAATTCAAATCTAGCTGAGGAACCCAAGGGTAGCTTTCTACAAGCTGCAAATTAGGGTTACCAAAGTCGTACTGGGTATAGAAAGCATAAACAATGATGGCAAAATCGATCAGTCCGACAATTAAGGCATACCAGCGTACAGTCTTGCCGTCTTTATCTGGTATGACTGGAAGCAGTAGCGACGCTGCTATTGGGAACAAAATTATAAAAGTCAGCCAAGGAAAATTAGCTGTATTCATGGTGAATTCAGAACAATTTGAAATTAAATCAGTTTGAGTTTTTAGTGCGAGTATACAGGCAGGTAATACCTTGTCCCTACTGTTTTCAGTAATAAATTTCTTAAGAGGGAAATTTATTTGAGATTAATTAATGCAAAAGGCAGGGTTAACCCCTGCCCTCAAAGCTACTCTCAAGGTAGGGAAAAATTCTCCCCAATAATGATGATCTAAGTTAGGCCAAAGACAATTACTAAGCCGAGAACTGCACCAAACACAATTAAGGCATAGAATTGAGCGCGACCTGTCTCGAAGTATTTCAGACCTTCACCGCTTAACAAAGTGACTAACCCTGTGAGGTTAACCGCGCCATCAACAACTCGGAAGTCTACTTCCATGACTTGTCTTGCTAATCTACGACTGCCTTGAATGAATAGGCGATCGTAAACTTCGTCAAAGTACCACTTGTTAAGAGACAAATTGTAGAAGAAAGGAATCTTAGCTGCGATCGCACTAGGGTCAATCTTCCTTCCCATATACATCAGTGAAGCCAAAGTAATCCCAATTAAGGAAACTCCGACTGAAGCACCTGCCAGAATTAGAAATTCTGTCAAATTAAACTCAGCCGCGTGTTCTAAAACTTCAGTAACAGCTGCTGTTGGAGGATGAATAAATTCCTCAAAGTAGTTGTTGAAAGGTGTTCCCACCAAACCAATCAGTGCTGAAGGCACAGCCAAAACTACCAAAGGCAGAGTCATTGTCCAAGGAGACTCATGGGGATGCTCACTATGACCACCATGAGAATCATGACTTTCATGGTCTTGTGCTTTTAACTCTCTAATATCCATCGCACCAGGCCCAAAAGCGGGTTGAGCATTACTACCCACACCTGCTAAAAGCTGTTGCCTAATTTCTGTATCATTTCCACGAAACTTGCCTTCAAATGTTCTGAAATACATTCTGAACATATAAAAAGCAGTCATTCCAGCAGTTATCCAACCAATAACCCACAAAACAGGATTAGCTGTAAATGCAGAACCCAATATTTCATCTTTTGACCAAAAACCTGCAAACGGCGGGATACCAGAAATAGCCAACGTTCCCACCAAAAATGTTAAGGCGGTCATTGGCATATACTTCCGCAGACCACCCATCATCCGCATATCTTGTGCTAGCGCGGGATCATGACCCACAACACCTTCCATGCCGTGAATCACAGAACCTGAACCTAAAAACAGCATCGCCTTAAAGTAGGCATGAGTCATCAGGTGGAACAATCCAGCACTGTAAGCACCAATACCCATCGCCATCACCATGTAGCCTAGCTGAGACATGGTGGAATAAGCCAAGCCTTTCTTAATGTCGTTTTGGGTAATCGCAGTTGTAGCACCGATAAATGCCGTAACAGCCCCAGTCCAAGCGATGACATTCATCACCGATGGAATTCCGTCAAACACCGGATACATCCTGGCAATTAGGAAAACACCTGCTGCTACCATTGTGGCGGCGTGAATTAACGCAGAAATCGGTGTAGGGCCTTCCATCGCGTCTGGTAGCCAAACGTGCAGGGGAACTTGAGCCGATTTAGCTACAGGCCCCATAAACACTAAAACTGCAAATAAAGCAGCTAGAAAGCTGCTGATATAACCTGCTTCTACAAAAGCTTGCAGGTGAGCGCCCATGACATCAAATTCAAAGCTGCCAGTCGCCCAGTACAGTCCTAATATTCCTAATAGCAGACCAAAGTCACCAACGCGGTTAGTAACAAAAGCTTTCTGACAGGCATCTGCGGCTGCTTTGCGGTCATACCAGAACCCGATCAGTAAGTATGAACACATACCGACGAGTTCCCAAAAAATATAAACCTGTACTAAGTTTGGGCTGATTACCAAACCTAACATTGATGAGCTAAATAAACTCAGATAGGCATAAAAGCGTACATAACCTGGGTCGTGAGCCATGTAGCCATCGGTGTAGATCATTACCAGCAAGGCAACAGTGGTGACAATCACCAACATTACTGCTGTTAAATGATCGATCGTGTAGCCCATTGTCAGGTGAAAATTTCCTGCGGCTGCCCATTCTAGAGAATAGGTATAGGACGGATGTCCCTGAATTTGACTCCAAAGCAACCCAAAAGATAAGGCTGTTGCCGTCCCCATCAGGGACACTATTAAAACAGCGTTTAGCTGTCGTAAATTGTTAGTTGCTTTGTTGAACGATATTAGCCCCAAGCCTACAAGCATAGCCCCAGCTAGTGGCAATGCTGTAATCAGCCAGGCGTACTGATAGATCAGTTCCATCACAAACGTATACTTTATATTTCTTTACTATTTTGGCAATACCGTTCACATTGTTACACATACATCACTGAAAAGTACTTCTACCTAAATTTAGGAATTACAAATAAAACTACTATTAAACAGAATTTAGTAAGTAAATGTCAGGATATAGAAGGATTTTGGAAAATTTTAACTCTAACTGTGACAGGATTTTGAGGTTATTTCTTGATTTTCCTGCTTTTTTGACCAATAGCTTTTTACTTACTTTTAGGTGTGAGTGTTAGTTTTATCTCTGTTGGTATAAGCCATAAAAATAAAACTACCGATAGAGGGAAATAAATTTTTCTCTATCGGTTAGCGTAATTTTAATGAATTAAATCAAGGATTGAGTTTAAGCTAAAAGCTTAAGCATCACCTTTAGACGGTAGTTACCAGGCTACTTAGCATCATTTTTTCCATCGCTTTTTGTAAATCATCTCGCCCACTGAAACCTTCAAGCCGATGAACGACCTGACCGCGCTCAAATAAAATTAGAGTTGGTAAGGTGGTTAGGCGATATGTATTTGCTAGTTTTAAACTCTGATCAGCGTTGACGCTAACTAATTTAACGCTTTGTCCTGATTCCGCCTGAAACCTGATTAATATCGGGCTGATTAGGCGGCATAAGCCACACCAGGGAGCCCAAAAATGAACCAGTACTGGGGTGGAGGATTCTAAAACTTCTTGTTTAAAAGTCCGCTCGTTAACAGACAGTACCATGCTCCCTCAAGATTTATGAGTTTTTACTATCTACTTGGGATCATGCTACATCCAAATTGGGATCAGGTGAATAAAATTAACTTTTCGCTACCAATTAACATTTGCTGTTGCTTTGAGCAAGAGGGGATGCGCCCACCAGAACACTAGGACAAAGGCTGTTACTCCCAGGTATGCAGGACGAATAAATTCCTGCCACTTCAATGTTTGCCGTCCTTGGATCACTGCGAGGAAGGGAATTACTGATGTGCGTACTTTGACAGTTTCAAAAGCTTCACCGTAACGAGCTAGAAGACGGCGATCGCCATGCCATACTGCAAATAAATGGTGTAATACCAACCCCATCGAAGTAAGTAAAGTGAATGTAGTGCCAACCCAGAGGGTGTGAGCAATACACCAAATCACTTGCCCCACCATTTGCGGATGTCTGGAGATTCTAATTATGCCAGTTTCAAACAGGTGGACTTGCGGTTTTTGGAGCGCGGCAACTTCTAGTAAATTAAACGTCGCTGGGTAAAGAAATATAAAGGAAATTGCCGATAATACCCAAACAAGCGATCGCACACCGACAACACCCTGCACTTGCCACAGTTGCAAACCATCGTAACGGTGGTTAAAGAAATAAATAATTAGTACAGTAGCCAAAGGTAGGCTAACTAAGGCAAACAAAACTCTATAGAGCCTCGCACCAATTTTTTCCTCCCCCCAAGGGCGTAAAGCTGCTAAACCGCTATGAGCGATCGCAAAACCCAGCAACAGCCCCAGCATTGTGAAATGGCTAGGAGTAAGCCAATCCAAAAACTTCATAAATATTATCAATTAGCAATTATCAATTATCAATTATCAATTATCAGTTATTAGGTATTAAGGTTTTCCGTTAATTAACCGTTTAGTACTCACTTGCTTTTGTTCCCTCCTCTCACCTCTCTCCTCTCACCTCCCCCCTCCTTCCTCCCTAAAGATGACCAGTGTTATGTTACTGTCGATTTCATTAGAGGCTTCACAACACTGATAGGCGATAAATTGCTTGGATTAAAGCCGATCTCATCATGATTGGTTGCCTCAGTCGCTCTTTTCCGTTTCAGGTAAAGCTAGTATGTCTGACGTTCCTTTTACTTTAGATCAGTTGCGTATTCTCAAAGCGATCGCTGCTGAGGGTAGTTTTAAACGTGCTGCCGATAGCCTCTACGTCTCCCAACCTGCTGTTAGCTTACAGGTGCAAAACTTAGAGCGCCAGCTAGATGTGCCGTTATTTGATCGTGGAGGACGGCGCGCTCAACTTACAGAAGCAGGTCATCTACTCCTTAGTTATGGAGAAAAAATTCTCAGCCTTTGTCAGGAAACCTGCCGTGCTATTGAAGATTTACAAAATCTCCAAGGTGGCACATTAATTGTCGGCGCTTCTCAAACAACGGGGACTTATTTGCTACCTCGGATGATTGGAATGTTTCGGCAACAATATCCCGATGTGGCGGTACAGTTGCACGTCCACTCAACACGCCGTACTGCCTGGAGTGTAGCTAATGGTCAAGTTGACTTAGCAATTATTGGTGGCGAAGTTCCAGCAGAATTGCATGAGGCATTACAAATGGTTCCCTATGCAGAAGACGAACTAGCACTGATTTTGCCAAGCTTTCATCCGCTTGCTAAAAACAACAACATCCAAAAAGAAGATCTTTATAAACTGCAATTTATCGCTTTAGATTCTCAATCTACAATCCGCAAAGTAATTGACCAAGTACTAACACGTTCTGATATTGAGACTAAGCGTTTGAAAATTGAGATGGAACTTAACTCAATTGAAGCGATTAAAAATGCAGTCCAAGCTGGACTTGGGGCGGCGTTTGTATCTCTTTCTGCTATAGAAAAAGAATTGCAAATGGGTGTTCTGCATCGCGCTCAAATTGAAGATATAGTTGTGAAGCGAATGTTGTCAGTGATCTTTAATCCTAATCGTTATCGCTCTAAGGCAGCAGAAGCTTTTACCAATGAAATTTTGCCCAGATTTGCTCTTCAAGGATGGAAACATTATCTGGATTCACCATCAATAGAACCAGAAATTTTAAAAGCAGCTACACCTAACTCAGCCAGTAGTTAATTCAAGTGATGAGTGTTAAGAACTAGGAATTGAATTAAACCAGGGTAAGAGTTAGGAATTAAAACTTGTTTGATTTAAAACTCAAAAATCACGACTCAATAAAAATAATTGAAGGAAAAAAATTCAATTATCAATCATTACTCATGGAAATTATTTGTACCCGTAGTGGCTGTCATCGCCCTCAAAACTCTTTTGGGGATTTAGACGACAATTCTATCCTTAAGACAGTACAGCAAAAATATTGTACTACTTGTGGAATGCCACTGATTTTAGTAGGTCGGTATCTGCCGATCAAGTTATTAGGAAGAGGAGGATTTGGCGCAGCCTTTTTAGCACGCGATCGCTATACTCCTACAATTCGCTTTTGTGTGGTGAAACAGTTTCAGCCTGCGGGAGACTTAACTCCACAACAATTACAAATAGCTCAAAACTTATTTGAACGAGAGGGGGAAGTTTTAGAACAACTCGGAACTCACCCTCAAATTCCAGACTTATATGCCTTTTTTGAAATAACTGTTCCTAGTATCAAAGCTAGTAAACAAACTAAGTTTTTTTACTTAGTACAAGAATTTATTGATGGACACAACCTAGAAGAAGAACTAGCTCAAAAAGGTAATTTTTCACAAACAGAGGTAATATCGCTACTAGGTGAAATTCTCCCAGTACTAAAGTTTGTCCATGAGAATGGTTCTATTCACCGAGATATTAAACCTTCCAATATTATGCGCCATAAAAGGGGGGTTATTTATTTATTAGATTTTGGCGCAGTTAAAAAAGCAGCAGTCGGAACAGCAACTGGTAAATCGACTGGTATTTATACAATGGGATTCGCCCCACCAGAACAAATGGCTGGAGGTCAAGTTTATCCTTCTACTGATTTATATGCTTTAGCAGTTACTTGTATTCAATTAATAACTGGTAAAGAAGCCACAGAACTATTTGATGCTTATAACAATCAGTGGCAATGGAGAAATTATGCTCAAATTGACGCTCAACTTGCTGAAATTCTAGATCGGATGCTATTAGCAGCACCCAATCAACGTTTCCAATCTGCTCAAGAGGTAATAGATGCTATTAATTTAGTTACAACAAAGTCATCACCTATACAACATTCTGCGCCAGTTGTTCAAACTCCTAATCCAACTCCTCAACCCTCAGTAACATCACCAACAGTAACCTCAACCTCTGCAACATCTAATCGACAAACAGCATCTCCAGCAAGATTGTCTATTTGGCGTTTACTTGGTGGTGCAGCTTTTACAGGATTTGAAGGAGCTTTATTATTGATTGCTCTTGGTAGCTGGTTATCATCACCAGCTATAAGCATTGGTATCTGGGGCATGATTATGGGTGGTCTAATTTTTGCCCAATTTCGTCGAATTATTGAAAAAGTTGATTTGTTAATTATTGCAACAATCACAATGGGCGTTGTGTTGTTTTTTTTCAGAAACCTAGTACCGATTAACTTAATTTTATTAATACCTATTTTGGCTGCTGCGGCTGTTGTTGCAACAACTATTATTTTTCGTCTAATTTATCAATTACTTGCTAAAATTCTCTAAATTTTCCACTTAGGCAATGCCATGTCTCAAAAAAACGAAACTACCGTTCTTGTTTTATCTTTACTAATTACATTGGCTGCGGTAGGTGCTGGTTTTTGGTGGTTGACTAACAAATCTGGGATTAACTTAGGAAACTTAATTAAAACTGGTTCTCCTATATCTGAATCAAGTCAAGATAAATCAGTAGAAGACCGGATCAGTTTTGGAGATAAAATATTAATTACAGGGATAAGCTCGCCACCCAAACAAGCGGGAGTAGATGCGATCGCATCTAAAAATTACCAGTCAGCAGTAGCAAATTTTCAAGCAGCTATAAAAGTAAATCGTAATGATCCAGAAGCACTAATTCTTCTTAATAATGCACGGATTGAAAATAAAAAAAGCTATACAATTGCTGCATTAGTACCTATTGGCAGCGATGTTAACGGTTCATTAGAAATCTTGAGAGGTGTTGCTCAAGCGCAAAATGAGATTAATCAAGCTGGAGGAGTTAAGGGAGTTCCTTTAAAAATTGCGATAGCTAACGATGAAAATAATCCAGAAATTGCGAAAAAAATCGCCGCTACATTAGTACAAAACTCAGAAGTTTTAGGCGTAGTTGGCCCTTATGCCAGTGATGTCACTTTAGCTGCTGGCAGCGTATTTCAATCAGGACAACTTGTAGCTATTTCACCTACCAGTACTTCAGTTAAGCTTTCTAGCTTTAGTCGCTATATTTTTCGGACTGTACCTAGTGATTACGTTGCTGCTAGAGCGTTGGCTAATTATATGATTACCCAATTAAAGCAACAAAATGTGGCAGTTGTTTTTAATTCTAAAAGCTCTTATAGTCAATCTCTTAAATCGGAATTTGTTACTGCTGTTTCCTTAAGTGGCGGACAAGTATCTAGCGAGTTTGATTTATCTCAACCTAATTTTAGTGCTGCTAAAAGTGTTGAACAAGCTACGAAACAGCAAGTAAAAGTATTAATGTTAGCAGCTAATACAGATACCCTTGATAAAGCTTTGCAGGTAGTTCAAATTAACCGTTTACGGTTAACTTTGTTAGCAGGAGATGATGCTTATACACCGAAAACTCTAGAAGTTGGCGGAGCATCGGCTGTTGGTATGATAGTGGCAGTTCCTTGGCACATTGATGCTCAACCAAATTCAGTTTTTGCTCGTACTTCTAGAATTTTGTGGGGTGGTGCAGTTAACTGGCGTACAGCGTTAGCTTATGATGCTACAGAAGCATTAATTACAGCTATTGAGCGTAATCCTACCCGCGCTGGAGTTCAACAAGCACTATCTTCACCGGATTTTTCGACTATAGGCGCTTCTGGGGTAGTACGTTTTTTACCTTCAGGCGATCGCAATTCTTCAGTGCAATTAGTAAAAATTGTACCAGGAACTCGTTCTGGTACTGGTTACGATTTCGTACCAGTACCATAAAATAAATTACTTCCTTTTACTTCAAGATCAGGCATTTTATATAAATGTATACGGTAAGCTTTCCCATGACCAATGACCAGCCTTAATGTTAAGTTTATTTCCACCCAGCTACTTAAATACTTAATTCATGTCTCAAAAAAACGAAACTCCTGTTCTCCTCTTATCCTTAATCATTACATTAGGATTGCTTGGTGGTGGCTTTTGGTGGTTTACTCGTAACTCAGGATTCAACCTTGATCAAATCCTTAAAGGTGGAAATAATAGCAAACCCTTAGCTAATCAAACCCCAGCTAAAACAGGAGATACTTTCGCTCAATTAAGTAATATCCCTTCTGGATTATTTAATTATGGCGGCAGTACTTCTTGGGCTCCCATTAGACTTGCGGTAGATTCAGCTATTCAAGTTGCTAGACCTGAATTTAGATTACGCTATGTCCAACCTATCGGTGCTAGTGCAAGTTCTGGTACTGGCATCAAAATGTTATTAGATGGCAGACTTAGTTTTGCTCAATCTTCACGAAGTTTACTCGATCAAGAGTATCAACAAGCACAAAAAAGAGGATTTAGTTTACAACAAATTCCCGTGGCAATTGATGGTTTAGCAGTCGCTGTTAATCCTCAGCTTAATATTCCAGGTTTAACCTTAGATCAACTTAAATCTATTTACACTGGTAAAATTACCAACTGGCAACAACTAGGAGGAGCTAATCTGCCAATTAAACCATTTTCTCGCCCTGTTAACGCTGGTGGGACTGTGGAATTATTTGTTGAAGAAATTCTCAATAATGAAAAGTTTAGTTCTAAAGTTGTATTTGTCCCTACCACTACTCAAGCTTTAAGTAAAGTTGCTAGCAATATTGGTGGAATTTATTTTGCTTCTGCTCCAGAAGTAGTACCGCAGTGTACTATTAAACCTTTGCCTTTGGGTAGCCAAGAAGGTAAATTTATACCACCATATCAAGAACCATTTGTACCGCTTTCTGAGTGTCCTGGGAAACGTAATCAACTTAATATTGCCGCCTTTCAAAATGCGGACTACCCAATTACTCGCAACTTATTTGTTGTAGTTAAACAAAATGGTCAAGTTGATGAACAAGCAGGCAAAGCTTACGCGAATTTACTTTTAACAGAACAAGGACAAGAATTAATTAATCAATCTGGCTTTGTGAGAATTCGTTAACTTCAATGCCAATGTATTTCGCCATATTTTTGATGTTTGAAGCGTAGTTTTAGTGAAAGCAAATTTATTGATAACAGCACCCTCTGCGGTAAAAATATTGTTATTAAATCAGTTGAAATTAGCAATTAATTTATATATAAACAAACTAGAATTAGCTGAAGATATTGTTAATTATGAGGTTGGGATAAAAATTGAAAACATTCCTCTACAAAGAATTCACGATGATGAAAAAGTAATCTATGGAAGTGCGATCGCACTCAAACTTGCAAGCAAATACAATTTAACAGCCCTAGCAATTGCTAATCAGTTAGCTACTTATTTAGAATTCACTACTGACTTCAATAGCAGTGAAATAATATTAGACTTTTTTATTGAAGTAGCTAATGGTGGATGGATATATTTTCACCTAAATAATTCAAGTATCGCTGTATGGTTGCAACACCTGCTTGAAATTCCTAAAACACTCTTTAATCAATTCAAGATATCAGAAGTAAAAAATATAGAGCTAAAACGCAGTTTCAATACCTTTTCACTACAGTACACCCATGCTCGATGTTGCTCACTTCTACGCTTAGGTGAGCAAGAAAGCTTGATTAAGATTAGTAGCGACAACCACCAAGGTAAATTTTATATTGTTGAACCCAAGCCGATTCCTTGGCTTAACAGTGGACTGATTGCTAAAGCTTTTGGAAACCTCGCCCCAGCCATCCCCGCTAGCGGGGGGATGGAGTTCTGTTCCTTACACTTAATTGAGCAGCTATTAGATTTGCTAGATGAACTTAGCACCACTAACTTAACATCACCTCAAAAGGCAACTTCACGGCTAATAAGCCTCACTATTAGCTTGAGTGAAGCCATGATCAACTTTGACCGTAGTTGTCGAATTTTGGGACAGGTGAAGACACATCCCCAACTAACTCAAGCGAGATTAGGCTTAGTGGCAGTTACTCAATCCCTTCTACAGTTTATGCTCAGAGATATATTCGGTATCAGTGCGCCAGAAGAGCTATAAGTCTTCATCCATCTTTAGGTAAAAAACTTTACTGGCAGGGTGACAAATTTCAACTTCTCACATATAATTCAGTTGTGTGAGGAGCGAACCAGCAAGGAAACCGAGACGAAACACGGCCAGTCGTCGGTTTCCTTTCTGATTTGCATAATTTTCTAAACTATTTTTACTTAAAGAATAAAAGTGTTGATGGCGACTGCTGCGCCATCTTGCTCAACAGTAGGAGCTACCCAATTAGCGATCGCTTGTACGTCTGCTGGCGCATTTCCCATCGCTACACCGACACCAGCATATTGCAACATTTCTAAATCGTTGAAGTTATCACCAATCGTCATCACGCTAGCAGCATTTAACCCTAGTAAATCTTCAGCCAAATAACGGACGGCTGTGCCTTTATTCACTAACGGGTTAGTAGCTTCAAAAAATGTCGCTACAGACGTAGTGAGATAAAGTTCAGCCGGAGTATAACGCTGTCTTAAACTTCCAAGCAACTTTTCAATTAAAGCAATATCATCGCTGAGTGCTAAAACTTTTGTGGGTGCAGTTGTCAGAACTTTCCGCAAATCACCCACTGCAATTGGTTCAATATTAGAACGCCCTGCATAGATTTGTGTTTCCTGCGTTAATTCCCGAACATATAGCTGATCGTTGATATAGAAGTGGACTGAAAGAAGCGATCGCAATTCTGGTTGTTCAAAATAATCCAACAATTGATGCGCGGTTTCAATAGAAACAGGTAAATGTCGGTGAACTTCTTGAGTGATGGGATCTTGAATCCATGCTCCTTGATAAGCTATCAACGGCAGATTAGAGCCAATATCCTGATGAAATCTTAAAGCAGAGCGGTACATTCTACCAGTGGCGATCGCTACTTGCACACCCCTAGCTTGAGCCGCTTTTATAGCTTGTTTCACTGGTTCTTGAATCTGATTAGATTCACCTGAAATAGTGCCATCTATATCCAGTACCAGTAATCTAATATTCACATTTTCTCTATTAGGGTAAGTTTTAACAGCAGTCTGATTATCTGCAACTTTTTGGCTCATTTTTACCTAGCTCCATCCTAATTGCTAATTGCTAATCAACGACGGCGCTCCTGTAACTTGCGATAAACTGCCCTTAAATCAACATGATGGTGAGCTAAAGCAACCAAAGAGTGATAAAACAAGTCTGCAACTTCACCTGCGATCGCATCTTTATCATCATCCTTACAAGCCATTACCACTTCAGCCGCTTCCTCACCAATTTTTTTAAGAATCTTATTATCTCCACCAGCAAACAACTGACGAGTATAAGAACCTTCTACAGGATGATCGCGGCGATCGCAAATTACCCCAAACAAATCAGACAAAGTATCTGCTGGTGGTGGTACTTTTTCGCCATCCACCTGATGAAAACAGCTACGTTCACCAGTATGGCAAGCAATATCTCCCACCTGCTCCACAGTGATTAGTAAAGCATCGCTGTCGCAATCGTAACGGAGCGATCGCACTTTCTGAATATGACCTGAAGTTTCCCCCTTGTGCCAAAACTGCTGGCGGGAACGGCTCCAAAACCACGTTTCCTCTGTTTCCAGAGTTTTTTGTAGCGATTCCCGATTCATCCAAGCCATCATTAAGACAGTACCATCTAAATAATCCTGCACAATTGCTGGTACTAGCCCTTGCTCGTTATAACGAATTTGGTCAACTGGAATAGCTTGGCGTAAAGAAGTTGGTTCAGCAGCAGGCATAAATTTAATTAACAGTAGCTAAGTGCAAGATATCAATTTAAGACTTACGCAGAGATCCCCCGCACATCCCCCTTAAAAAAAGAAACTTTGAATTTCCCCCTTTTTAAGCTAGAAGGGATCTAATGTTCAGGCAACGCGGCGCATAAGTCCTACAATTTTAACCTGCGACACTACCAACTAATTTATGGATATTTCCTCTAGATAGAATAATTAAGACTAGGAAAATTAACAGCAAGCAACTTTAAACCAGTCATCTACAAAAAATTAGCTCTTAAGTTTACCCTTGTTAAATTTTTTGTCCACACTGGTACAAAGCTTTTCTCTCAAAGCTGATAACTGATAACTTAATAAAGCCTTTACTCACAGCAAACCCCTATCCCAAGATAGAACTTTCAGCATCAAACACTTAGGAGACATCTTTTGATTAGCACAACGAATTTGAAAACCACCAAGTCAGAAGAAATTTTTGCCGCCGCCCAAAAGCTTATGCCAGGAGGGGTAAGTTCTCCAGTTCGAGCCTTCAAGTCTGTAGGAGGGCAGCCGATTGTTTTTGATCGGGTTAAAGGAGCTTACATTTGGGATGTCGATGATAACCAATACATTGACTACGTTGGTAGTTGGGGACCAGCTATTTGCGGTCATAGCCATCCAGAAGTAATCAGCGCCCTACACGAAGCACTAGAAAAAGGTACTAGCTTTGGTGCGCCCTCGGTTTTAGAGAACGTCTTGGCTGAGATGGTAATTGATGCTGTTCCCAGCATTGAAATGGTACGTTTTGTTAACTCCGGTACAGAAGCTTGTATGTCAGTGTTACGCCTGATGCGAGCCTTCACAGGTCGTGACAAAATCATCAAATTTGAAGGCTGCTACCACGGTCACGCCGATATGTTCCTAGTAAAAGCTGGGTCTGGTGTAGCTACCTTGGGTTTACCAGACTCTCCAGGCGTTCCCAACTCTACTGCTGTCAACACACTTACTGCTCCATTTAATGACCTTGAAGCAGTCAAAGCGTTATTTGCAGAGAACCCCGATCAAATTGCTGGTGTAATTCTAGAACCTGTTGTGGGTAATGCTGGCTTCATTCCGCCTGATGGAGGCTTTTTTGAAGGCTTACGCGAAATTACTCAAGAACACGGCGCACTTCTAGTATTTGATGAAGTGATGACAGGCTTTCGCATTGCCTACGGTGGCGCTCAAGAGAAATTTGGCGTTACCCCAGACTTAACCACACTAGGTAAGGTAATCGGTGGTGGTTTGCCAGTAGGAGCTTACGGTGGACGGCGGGATATTATGTCAATGATTGCCCCTGCTGGGTCTGTATATCAAGCTGGAACGCTTTCCGGTAATCCTTTAGCAATGACTGCTGGCATTAAAACTTTAGAGTTATTACAAAAGCCTGGAACTTATGAGTATTTGGACAAAGTTACCAAAAAGCTAGCTGATGGTTTAGTGCAAATTGCTAAAGAAACAGGTCATGCAGCTTGTGGCGGTCAAATCAGTGGAATGTTTGGTATGTTCTTTACGGCAGGGCCAGTACACAATTACGAGGATGCCAAAAAGTCGGATGCGAGTAAATTTAGCCGCTTCCATCGGGGAATGCTAGAGCGAGGTATTTACTTAGCACCTTCTCAATTTGAGGCTGGATTTACTTCATTAGCTCATACTGACGAAGATATTGACCGCACTTTGGCAGCAGCACGAGAAGTGATGTCACAGTTGTAATTAGCTATCAGCTATCAGCTATCAGCTATCAGAGCCTATCAATTCCTTCCAAAGTTTAACCTGGGAACGAGGCTAAAAACTGACGGCTGAGTGCTGATAGCTGGCAGCTTTAACGATAGTTATTAAATTGCAGCGCAACTGGATAATCTTCTTCTTTTAAGCGTTGCATAACTGCTTGCAAATCATCTTTGGATTTAGCAGACACTCTGACAGCATCTCCTTGAATTGCACCTTGAACTTTTTTAAATTCGTCTCGCAGTAATTTAGTAATTTGTTTGGCAATTTCTTGGCTAAGACCTTTACGCAGCTTGATTTCTTGACGGACACGATTACCGCTTGCAGCTTCAATTTTGCCGTAATCAAATATTTTCAGAGATAAGTTACGCTTGGCAGATTTGGTTTGTAAGATTGTATGAATTGAATCTAAAGTAAACTCACTATCTGTGCTAATAGTGATAACTTCTTCGCCTAATTCCAATGTAGTTTTAGTATCTTTGAGGTCGTAACGGCTTTTAATTTCACGAAGGGTTTGGTCTACGGCATTAACTAATTCTTGCCGATCAAAGTCACTAACGATGTCGAATGAATAAGTAGAAGCCATAAGAGTTAAGAGAGAGGAGGGAGGGGTGAGGAGGGAGGAGTAAAATTAGGTTAGTTTTTTACTCCTAATTAAATTAAAGTTGAAAGTTTATTTAGGGCAGTATTGGGGAACTATTGGCACTAATTAGACTAAGGGCAATCAGAGTACCAGAGCTTAGAGTACCAATGCCAAACATGAGCGATCGCGCCACAGGTATATTCAGAATATAAAACACAGAATAGAATAACCGAGCAATAACAAAGGCAATAGCTGCTCCTGCGGCTACTGTCGAAGTTTGACCCGTTATATAAGCCATCAGTGCTGCTGGTGCGAACACTATAAACGTTTCAAACGAATTTTGGTGCGCCCATGTAGCTCGTTGAGCATAAGCAGGCAATTTATCAAACATTGCCCGTGGTGCCGCCTGGTCATAACCTACACGCGCACGCGCATAACCTACGACCAGGAAAGGCAGATAAATTAAAAAAGCTGCTGCGGCTATACAGTCGAGCAGAATAGCAGACACGGGTATAGTCATACATTAATCAAAGTAAAACAAAGTTACTACCTTGCGTTGCTCTTCAGCATCACTACAGGTGTGTAACAATGTGTGGCTGTCATGAAACGCAAAGCAAATTAGCTGCTGACACCTAGATACAATCTCCTGATTGCACACGGCGCTAGCTTCGGCAAGTGACAAGGTGTCATGTTCGGGATTTTCTACCAGGTGCATTACCTGCTGTAGCTGCTCTTGAGATTCTCGCGGCTGACGTGACAAGCTTTGAGGCAAAATCACTGTCAGTAAGCTGGGGTCAGCACGCATTGCACCCCTAATAGCAGCAGAATTAGTGCCTGTAGCACCAGAGGTGATGATGCGATTGCCTGATAAAACTAAGGCATAACTCATCATCTCGATTAAATGCTGGTGAGTAATTGGAACATGACGTGAACCCAGCAGCGCAATCCGTTTAGAACCTGTTTGTTGGATTGTTGCGAGTTCTTGCGCTAAGGAATCTATATTGGTAATGTCTATTGATTGACTCAAAGACGGCATTTAGCTGAACAACCCAGTTATTCTACCAAACCCAGGTAATTTTTCGTGTATGCTTGCTGTGTTTTGATCCTCAATTTTAGTAAAGTTAGGATTCAGCACTAAAATAAATTATTTGCTTGTATATTTATGAAGACCTATGCTACATTGGTAAACCGTGCGGACGCATAGCTCAGTTGGTTAGAGCGCTACGTTGACATCGTAGAGGTCACTGGTTCGAATCCAGTTGCGTCCATTTTTTGTTGTACAGTGACTAATTCTTTTTCAGTGGCAGCAGGGACTTGAATAAAGCAACATAACGTTTTGGTTTTTCCGCTGCATTGGAATTGTTCGCTGGAGTTTAGCTCAACTGCTGTGCCATGTATCCCAATAATCGATAACCATCAATATCAAACTCACACGTATTAATATGCCGATGTGCATTGATAACTCTTAGCAAAGTTCTGACATTCAACACAATATCACTACTTGCAATGTCAGCCTTAATAAAATAGAAGTCACCACATCGATAAACTGGTGGTGCATTGCCACTGTTTACTGAAATTCGATATATCGTCGAAACTTGACCAACATCCCGAACCAAACGAACTATTTTGTCATCTGCAATTTCTCTTGATGTCAGTAATACTGTAGCGCCAGTATGTAAGGCAAGACCACGATCCAAGGTTTTTCTAACATCCTCAACACTTACACCTCCTGTTTTGCATTCTATATAGAGCAAACTGAGATCGCGTAGAACCGCTAGAACATCATAATTTCCTACTGCACCACCATTATTGTTTCGGAATACGTCAGCGACTTCAACACTAAAAGATGACGAAAACGCACCAAAACGTCGTACAAGCAGTTCACCAATATACCATTCAAAAGTCGTACAGAAACGTTTGTCATTACCTTTGAAGGATTCGTGATTTTTTAGTTTATAGACAGAATCACAAGGCTCACTAGCCAAACTACCTTTGATTACAGCCCTAAGTTCAGTTCTTAAATGAATGTTATCGAAAATGCTGAATACCATTTCACGCTCACTTGGTTCCCAGAAATCTAATTCTTTTGGCAGCAAGGTTTGCTTGGTTGTCCCTTCCGAAACCACTTCAAAACCTCGTGAGGCAATAAATTTATCAACAGGGATTAGTGTTTGTTGATCGAGTTGCTTAGCTTTTAACAAGCCGTTGCGAATTGGAATTGACACAAGAGATACCAAATAAATTGTTTGAATTTCGTTACATTAGCTTAGATTTACTATAGCAATGTGACGTTTTCTCATATTTTATTTATTTAAATATCCGATATAAAATCAGCTATAAGTTTTTATAAATAAGGCTTTTCGGAAATTTGGGTCAAAATATAAATATGGGAGATTATGAGAATATTATGTCGGAATATAATAGTTTGACTTTTTTGCTAATAAATGTTGCAGGTAGTTGATTACGTTGCTAGTCTGTGCTTATAGGTTTGTTGTTCGTAGATGCTTGCATCTAGGAGGTCTGTTAATTATGCTTTTCATTGCTCATCCCTCTTCACCTGTTTGCTGATTTTTTTTGCCCTTAACTGCCGTAAGTTTCGGCTTAATTGCTTTAGCTAAATTGTTTCCCTGGGAACTTTCTTCGACTAATTATGCTCTCAGTACTCTCCAATCCTTACAGGGAGCATAAATCACACTTGATCTCATTACGTTTCAACAGTGCTTTCTCTGCACAAGTATTTATCTAGGCACTATTGAGCGGTAATGGAACCTCAATTAAGGAGGCTTTTAATCTATGAATATTCAAGGAAAAACGGCTCTGATTACTGGAGCCTCTCGTGGAATTGGGCGAGCGATCGCATTAGAATTTGCTTCATCTGGAGTAAAACGCTTAATTTTGGTAGCTCGTAACCATCAGAGGTTAGCAGAAGTTGCTGCGGAAATTGAAGAATTTGGTACAGAAGTAATTTTGTTGACATTGGATCTTACCGAGCCAGTTGAAGTAAATATTGCCATTGCTCAAACTTGGCGTGACTATGCGCCTATTCACATTCTCGTCAATTGTGCTGGAGTCGCTCATCAAGTACCTTTCTTGCGATCGCGTTTAGCCAATGTGCAAGAAGAAATTGCCACAAACTTAATCGGGATGTATACCATTACCCGTTTAGTTGCTCGACGCATGGTGGCTCAACAAGAAGGAACAATTATCAATGTTTCTAGTTTGATGGGCAGGTTGGCGGCTCCAACAATGGCAACCTATTCAGCAACTAAATTTGCCATTCGGGGCTTTACTCAAGCCTTACGGGGTGAATTAGCAGCACATCGTATCCAAGTTGTTGCCTTCTTACCATCTCTAACTGACACTGATATGGTTCGTAACTTACAGTGGTTTCGATGGATTACACCCATGACTCCCCAACAGGTAGCAAAGGGACTCGTTACAGGTTTAGAAAGGGAATCGGCTGAAATTTTAGTGGGATGGCAGAGTTATCTAGCGGTATTGTGCGATCGCATTGCTCCTAAGCTAATGGAAAAGATCTTATGGTTAGCTGCTCCTTTACCTAAAAATCCCCAAAAAACACATTCTCAGTTCACAGAAGCTAAAGCTACATCACGTTAGAGCAAGTAGAGACGCGCACGTGTCTCTACTTTTTAGGCAACCCCTAATGGAGTGCGGGCATCTTGCCCACGTTTTGCGTTAAGTCTTGAAAACGTACCATGCTAAGTCTTTACATCAAATAAGTGATCAAAAATAATACAGTATTTTGGAAATTCGGCTGAGTTTTATAGATAAAACTCAACAACAAGACATTAGTAGCAAAACTTAACAATTATAAGATTCAGATTATCTTCATTCAACGGTATCTCCCCTCTGATAGACTTTAGACTGTAATCGCCAGATGAAACGTCGCCAAATCAGGCAGTTGGGAGGATAGACTTCGTGGAAAATACGCTCGGTTTAGAAATTATTGAAGTTGTAGAAAAAGCGGCGATCGCGTCTGCCCGATGGATGGGTAAAGGCGAAAAAGATACAGCCGACCAAGTAGCTGTAGAAGCTATGCGGGAACGGATGAATCAGATCTATATGCGGGGTCGGATCGTCATCGGAGAAGGTGAACGGGACGAAGCCCCTATGCTTTACATTGGCGAAGAAGTAGGCATTTGCACCCGCGAAGATGCAAAAACTTACTGCAACCCTGACGAGTTAATCGAGATTGACATTGCTGTTGATCCTTGCGAAGGTACTAACTTAGTTGCCTACGGTCAAAATGGTTCAATGGCTGTATTAGCAATTGCTGAAAAAGGCGGCTTATTTGCTGCTCCTGACTTCTACATGAAGAAGTTAGCTGCTCCTGCTCCCGCCAGAGGTCATGTTGATATTAACAAGTCTGCTACCGAAAACCTCAAGATTCTTTCTGAGTGTTTAAGCCGCTCTATTGACGAATTAGTAGTAGTGGTAATGGATCGCCCTCGTCACAAAGATCTAATTGCGGAAATTCGCCAAGCAGGAGCAAGAGTGCGACTGATTAGTGATGGTGACGTTTCTGCTGCTATTTGCTGTGCTTTTTCAGGTACTAACATTCATGCTCTTATGGGCGTTGGTGCAGCACCAGAAGGCGTTATCTCTGCCGCCGCTATGCGCTGCTTAGGTGGACACTTCCAAGGGCAACTAATTTACGATCCCGCAGACGTTAATACTCCTGAAAGTGAAAAGTGGACAAGACAAGGCAATATTGACCGCTTGAAAGAAATGAATATTAACGATCCTGACAAAGTTTACAATGCAGAAGAATTAGCATCTGGTAAGACAGTGTTATTTGCTGCTTGCGGGATCACTCCTGGTACTTTGATGGAAGGCGTTCGCTATTTTCATGGTGGAGCGCGTACTCAGAGCTTGGTAATCTCTAGTCAATCTCAGACAGCACGATTTGTTGACACAATTCATATGTTCGACTCACCAAAAGCTCTGCAATTGAGATAGGTAACTGTTATCTAGCCGTCAGTAGTCAGTTTCAGCCATCAGCTTTCAAGGAAAATAGATTATATAGCTGATGGCTGATTGCTAATCGCTAATTGCTAATCGCTAATCGCTAATCGCTAATTAGGGAGAACACATGAATATTGCAGTTATAGGTTTAAGCCATAAAACAGCGCCAGTAGAAGTGCGGGAAAAATTGAGCATTCCAGAAACACAAATGGAAAGTGCGATCGCTCAATTACTTAGTTATCCCCACATTGAAGAAGTAGCTATTCTCAGCACTTGCAACCGTTTAGAAATTTACATAGTTTCTCACGAAACTGAGCAAGGTGTTGCTGAAGTACGTCAGTTCCTTTGTGACTATGCTAAGTTACCGATGCACCATTTGCGGCATCATTTATTTATCTTGTTGCACCAAGATTCAGTTATGCACTTGATGCGCGTAGCAGCAGGTTTAGATAGCTTAGTGTTAGGAGAAGGACAAATTCTCGCGCAAGTTAAAAACACTCAAAAAATTGGTCAGCAATACAAGGGAATTGGTTCAATTCTCAACCGTTTATTTAAGCAAGCTTTAACAGCAGGTAAGCGAGTTCGTACTGAAACTAGCATTGGTACTGGTGCTGTTTCTATTAGTTCAGCAGCAGTTGAATTAGCTCAAATGAAGGTACAAAACTTAGCTGCTTACCGTGTAGCAATTGTGGGTGCAGGTAAGATGTCACGACTGTTAGTGCAGCATCTGATATCTAAGGGCGCAACCCAAATTTCAGTTTTAAACCGTTCTACACGCCGTGCTGAAGA
This sequence comes from Oculatellaceae cyanobacterium, assembly GCA_036702875.1. GTDB lineage: Bacteria > Cyanobacteriota > Cyanobacteriia > Cyanobacteriales > PCC-9333 > Crinalium. Next base: position 266,906 of record DATNQB010000025.1, read on the forward strand.
ATTAGCTAATCAGTTTCCTGATGCTAATTTAGAATTACATCCTTTGTCAGAAATGCTATCAGTAATTTCTGCTTCAGATTTAGTATTTACTAGCACTGCTTCCACAGAACCTTTATTAAATAAAGCTAAACTCGAAAGCTGTTTAGAACCGCATCGACCTTTAATGCTATTTGATATTTCTGTACCACGTAATGTTGATGCAGATGTCAATGAGTTAGAAAATGTCGATGCTTTTAATGTTGATGATTTAAAAGCGGTAGTTGCCCAAAATCAAGAAAGTCGTCGCCAAATGGCTCTAGAAGCAGAAGTGCTTTTAGAAGAAGAAGTTGAAGGATTTGATCTCTGGTGGCGATCGCTAGAAACTGTCCCAACTATTAGTTGTTTGCGCGATAAAATGGAAACTATCCGCGCCCAAGAGTTAGAAAAGGCTTTATCACGATTGGGTTCGGAATTTGCAGAAAGACATCAAGAAGTTATCGAAGCTTTAACTCGCGGCATTGTTAATAAAATTCTTCACGATCCAATGGTGCAATTAAGAGCGCAGCAGGATATTGAAGCACGACGTAAAGCAATGCAATCTTTGCAAATGTTGTTTAATTTAGAACAAGTTAGTCCTAACGCTAATACATAAAAGATAAATTACCGACAGATTGAAACCGGTGGCTATACAAACGCACGTCCTGCTTGTATAGCCCCAAACTTCAGCCTGTGGTGATATTGTACAAAATCTCAGTATAGTGTTTGGATAAATTAACCGCAAATTCACGCAGATATAGCGCTCTAGCGCTTCCCGTAGGGTACGCAGACAAGATTTATCAGATACCAATCACCAAAAAACAATAGCTTGCAACAGATAGTAATGGAGAGTTACGCTCAGTTAATAGCTAGTGTTGATGGTTGAATGCTCAAGAATTTTTGGAAGCGAGGTTTTGGGCTTATAGCACTGCTACTGGGATTATGGCTAGTTGTTGATCTAGTTTCTCACTTAGTAGCAGAAATTTTTTGGTTTGAAGAAGTTGGATATTTAACAGCGTTTCGGTTACGGCTAAAAACGCAGTTTATTTTAGGCGCGATCGCATTTTTGTTAACTGCTGCTTTTTTACTGGGCAATCTAATATTAGCAGCGCGTCTTCAATATCCTTGTATGGATTCGGGTACTACTTTGATACTGCCCAATCAAAAAACGCTCAACCCTAACCCTCATTGGCAGGAGAAATTTCAGGAAGCAGTCATACCTAAAAATGGTATTACCTGGCGTTGGCTGTTACCAATTGTAATGCTGTTAAGTTTACTACTAGGGTTGATGCTGCTCTATTACGGGCAGATTATATTAGGCTTTTGGCATAACAGTATTAGCGTTAATGCCATAACTCCCAGTGTACCAAGTATATTTGAAGTTAGTTCAATTTTTCAACAGTTACAGAATTTTAAAAGTAAGTTTCCAGTAATTACTAATTTGCAGCAGTGGCAACAGGTACTTGTGCAAATTGGACAGCTATTTTTGCTAGTAGGATTTATTTTAGCTATAGCCGTCAATCACCAGTTTGTATTGATTGCGATCGCAGTTATTTTGAGTTTGTTTTATGCGTTAGTACTATCATCTAACTGGAGTAAATTTTTACTAGATTTAAACCCTACTACTTTTAACACTATTGATCCCTTATTTAAGCACGATATTAGCTTTTATATTTTTTCTTTACCCGTATGGGAATTATTAGATTTTTGGCTAAGTGGATTACTTATATTTGCACTGATAGCAGTGGCACTAACTTATTTATTATCAGGAAATAGCTTATCTGAAGGTAAATTTATCGGGTTCTCTCAACAGCAGCTACGTCATTTATGTGGAATATGCTGTTTGTTGATGTTAGAAATGGCTTTTCATCATTGGTTAGCTCGTTATCAATTACTCTATTCTACTCGTGGTGTCACCTACGGAGCTAATTACACAGAAGTAGCTGTGCAACTGCGAGTAAATACAGCGTTAGTTTTATTATCAAGTGCGATCGCGCTATTGTTTTTATGGCAAATGTTATTCTTACGCTCAAACAAAAAAGTTATTAAACCCATAATTATAAGTTTGGGATTATTTCTAGCCTTATCCTTTACTGGTAACTTCCTATTCCCAAGAATAGTACAGCGTTTAGTAGTGCAGCCAAACGAAATATTAAGAGAAAAACCTTATATTGAACGTAGCATTGCTATGACTCGAAAGGCATTTGCCTTAGATAATATTGAAGTTAAAACATTTAACCCGGATGATCAACTAACTTATAGCGATATCCAAAAAAATAAATTAACTATTGATAACATCCGTCTTTGGGATACACTCCCTCTCCTAAAAACAAATCAACAGCTACAACAGATTAGAGCGTATTACCAATTTCTTGATGCTGATATTGACCGTTATAACTTGAAGGTAGCACAAGATAATTTAGCGAGCAAAGCTCAAAGCCAAATTGCAAATTCAAATCCCAAATCTCAACAAGTTATTATTGCTCCTCGTGAGTTGAACTACAATTCTGTTCCTACAGAAGCGAAAACCTGGATCAATAACCACTTAATTTATACTCATGGTTACGGATTTACAATTAGCCCAGTAAATACAGTTGGTGCTGGTGGATTACCAGATTACTTTGTTAAAGATATTGGTATAAGTATTAATGACGCAGGTACATTAAAAACATCTGATGAGAGTATCGAAAATAGCATTCCTATTGGTAAGCCGCGAATTTATTACGGTGAACTTACCAATAATTATGTAATGACATCAACTAGAACAAAAGAGTTGGACTATCCCAGTGGGGATGAAAATGTTTACAACATCTATGATGGTAATGGTGGGGTAAAAATTGGCGCTTGGTGGCAGCAGTTATTGTTTGCTGAGTATCTGAAAGATTGGCAAATGCTTTTGACTTGGAACTTTACCCCTGAAACTAAATTACTGTTTCGACGCAATATTACAGAACGCATTCAGGCGATCGCACCTTTCTTACGTTTTGATAGCGATCCTTATTTAGTGGTTGCCGATGCCAACCCAGACAAGCAACAAGAGAATTATTTGTACTGGATTGTCGATGCTTATACTACAAGCGATCGCTATCCCTACTCCGATCCTGGCAAATACGAATTTAACTATATTCGCAACTCCGTAAAAGTTGTAATTGATGCCTACAACGGTTCTGCTAACTTCTATGTCACTGATCCCCAAGATCCAATCATTAATAGCTGGACTGCCATTTTTCCAAAATTATTTAAACCACTAAATACTATGCCCGTGACTTTAAAAAGTCATATCCGTTATCCGCTTGATTTATTCAGCACTCAATCAGAGCGATTGTTGACGTACCACATGACAGACACCCAGGTATTCTACAACCGTGAAGATCAGTGGCGGATTCCCAACGAAATTTACGGAGACAAACCACGCGCAGTAGAACCTTACTATCTAATTATGAAACTGCCAACGGCTGAATCAGAAGAATTTGTTCTGCTTTTGCCCTTTACCCCCATCCAGCGCAATAACTTAATTGCTTGGATGGCAGCACGTTCCGATGGTAAGAACTACGGCAAACTCCTACTGTACCAGTTCCCTAAGCAAGAGTTGATTTACGGCACAGAACAAATTGAAGCTAGAATCAACCAAGATCCAGTAATTTCCCAACAGATTTCTCTATGGAATCGTCAGGGTTCACGAGCGTTACAAGGAAATCTCTTAGTAATTCCCATAGAACAATCATTACTTTATGTTGAACCACTCTACTTAGAAGCTGAACAAAATAGTCTGCCTACTCTTGTAAGAGTTATTGTGGTTTACGAAAACCGCATAGTTATGGCAGAAACCTTGGAAAAAGCACTTCAAGCAATTTTCCAACCAGCTAAATCAACCACGCCAGCCATTGTCCGCCCGGTGGAATAATAAGCTGTTGTGTTTCTATGTTTTCTGTTTTAGGGGGAGAGGAGGGAGGGGAAGAGGGTTTAATAACTTTTCTCTCAATTAAAAATTTATAAATTAAATGCGCGTTAGCTTACCATTTTGTTATGTAGCATGAGCATGGGAGCGAGACTGCAAGGATGCAGGGAGAAAAATTAGCATTTTCTTTTTGGTTTGTAAGTTTGAGAGCGTATTTTCAGCTTTTAGGCAACTAAAACTGTTGAACCAAAGGTATAACCGGATCAGGGAAAACAGTTGCACTTGTTTTTAGTTATTTTAAGACTTTATTCAAAAAGTCAGATTACTTAACAAGCCACTGAAAATTAATGTATTAAAATAGACTTAAAGCCTGAATTGTTGTGAAAAAGTATCCGCAGTCCAGTTTTGAGCTTACCATGCAGTAGTAATTTCATATTCTATAGTTAATTTTATTATTTTGCACAATGGAAAATAATTCTTTATTACAAAAAGTGGCTAAAGACCTAGAGCAGCATGAAAATTCCTTGCGGATTAAGAAAGTAATCGTTTGTGTTTGTATAAAAGTATGGGAAAATGACAAAAATAAACTAGATTTTTTTAGGTTTGAAGATTTAATTAAAGAAGTGCGTACTAAAAACCCTTCTTTAGAAAGTCTTAAAGTTGCTTTATACAATGTTGTAAAAACACTCAATAAACCCCAGGAGTATGCCTTAATTGCTAAAATAATTTACAGTAGCCTGATGCCATTATATCCTGAAGCTCAAAGAGCGGCTTCAGTTACCTCTGGCAAAACAGCACCTTTAACCTCTGGAAGAACAGCTTCAGCCACCTCGGGAAAATCTGCTTCATTAAACCCCCAAACAAATACTGTAGGTAGTTCAATAAAGAATTTAGAGCAAAAACAGCAGTCAAAGCCTAGATCGGGATTTAATTCTAATCAAATCAAAGCCAGCATTGATCCGTTTGCTTTGAAAATGGAAATAATGAATTATACTAATCCCCTTCGCGCTAAAATTGTATTGTTTTCTACGCTTTATCATCCCTTTGAGTTTACTAATCAAGATTGGATAAGTATTAAAGGATATGAGCTAGATGATTTACTCATCAAAGTGTTTAGTATGTGGTCAAATTTTCCTGATTTTGAATACCAGATTATGAATGCTTCTATGAATATGCAGCAATCGGACGAGAATGCGAAAGCCGCAAACGTTATAGTAAGATGTTTGAAACCTTTATATAAAAATTTAGAAGTTAGCCTTAATCAAGAGGGTGCTGATAACAGTGCCGTCACTATAGCCAATTTCAATCAAATCAATTCAAATAATTCTAAAGACGTAGCATTTAATGATGAAGATAATACCTGTCAGTTTTTACCTTCCTAGTAAATAAAGAATTAATTTGCTAATCTGAAGATTAAGTTTTGTCAACTAAACTCTGAAGTATTTTTCTAACATCAGCCTCTAGTCGGTATCAAATTCCGTCCTAACTAGGCCTAATTTAATTAGGAACAATGTGAGTTATGGGTAAAGGTGTTGGCAAACAGGCAAGTTGAAAGTATATTTATTACATTTGACTGAGCAAATAAAATACTTCTAAGGTATAACCTATTGATTAACAGGCTTTTCACCCTGCGCTCCGCGCTTGGAAGGTATTGCTATATTCCATTTTTCAAATGGGTAAACCCTGTTTATGCTTGAGTTGCTCATTACTGTCGCTGTACTAGATACAATAATGGAGCAAAAATAAAAGTAATATATCAAAACTATTAGTAATAGCCAGATTAATGAACCACCGCACTCTTGACCGCCTGCACTACCGAATCAACAGAAGAAATGAATTGTGAATATTTGTCAGATGACGCTGGTTAAGAGGTTGAGGATATGGACGCTAACGAACTGCTTCGGCGCTATGCAGCAGGGGAAATAAACTTTACTGGTGTCAATTTAAGCGGTGTCAACTTGTTTTGTGCCGACTTGATTGGTGTAGCCTTAGTTGAAGCCGACCTGCATGGTGCCAGCTTAATTTTTGCATACCTCAATCGAGCGAAGCTGTATAAAGCGAATTTAACGGGCGCAAAACTGAGTGGTGCTAATTTGATTCAGGCAGATTTACGGGGTGCAAAGCTGCATGATGCAGACCTGCATGGTGCCAGACTACAAGGAGCAGATTTACGGGGTGCAGACATCACTTTGGCAAATTTACTAGATGCTAACTTGATGGAAACAGATCTGCGTGATACTGATTTAAGCGGTGCAAACCTCACTGGTGCTTGTTTGCGAGGTGCTAACTTACGTGAAGAGAAGAGGCTTTACTGTTCAATTTTACGAGGTGCCAAGCTACATAAAGCCGATTTGCGTGGTGCAAATTTAAGTGGTGCAGATATGGCGAGGGTTGACTTGAGTGGTGCTAACCTTACCGAAGTTAACCTCAGAGGTGTAGATTTAAGCGGAGCTAATCTTAGTCAAGCTAATCTAAAAGGGGCATTTCTCACGGAGGCTAACCTCACACAAGCAAATTTGCGTGGTGCTAATTTAGCTAATGCCAAATTAGAGCGGGTAATTTTAATTAACGGTGATCTTAGGGGTGTAGATCTGCGGGCTGCAACCATGCCTGATATTAAGCTGGCTCAAGCTAACCTCAGTCAAGCTAACCTCAGTCAAGCTAGGTTAAATAGAGCCGATTTGAGTCGGGCAAACCTCAGTCAAGCTAACCTAACCGATGCGGATTTGGTTGATGCTTATCTAGCTAAGGCAGATTTAGAGGGTGCGAATCTGACTAATGCAAATTTAGTTAGGGCAGAAATCAGTAGCGCCCATATAATGGATGCAATCTTTAGGAACGCTACCATGCCTGATGGTAACGTTAACCCTTAGCTATTTCTTTCTTAAAAGTTCACTTACCCTAAGTAATACGCGGGCAAGATGCCCGCACCACCTATGGGGTCATGAAAAAGTAAGTTTTGAGCAATTAAAATAGTGGCAATTTACTGTCCTAAATAAGCTTCAAGAACTTGGGAATTGCTTTGAATTTCCGCAGGAGTACCAGCAGCAAGATTTTGACCTTCTGCTAATACCCAAACGCGATCGCACAAAGACATAATCACATCCATATTGTGTTCAATGATTAAAAAAGTTAAACCTTCACGGTTCCATGACATGATGCGATCGCAAATTTCCTCAATCAACTTGGGATTCACCCCAGCCGCAGGCTCATCTAACAAAATCAGCTTAGGGTTAGTCATTAGCGCCCGTCCCATTTCCAACAGCTTACGCTGCCCTCCAGACAGCGCCCCAGCATAATCTTGTGCCTTGTGCGCTAGTCCCACAGATTCTAAGACAGCCATTGCTCGTTCTCTAATCTGCTTTTCTTCTCGCGCTACTAACTGAGGTTGAAACCATACGCGCCAAAAGTTTTCCCCTGTTTGTTTTTGAGCGCCTAGCATCACATTCTCTACTACAGATAGCCGAGAAAGTACCCGCGCTACCTGGAAAGTACGTACTAAACCCATTTGAGCAATTTGGTAAGGGCGCATATTTTCAATAGGTTCTCCATCAAAAATTACTCGTCCTTTATCTGGATGAATAAAGTTTGATAGCAGATTAAAGAATGTCGTTTTGCCAGCACCATTTGGGCCAATTAAACCTGTAATACTGCCTTTTGGAACTTGAATTTCTGCATTATCTACTGCTTTTAAGCCACCAAAGTTTTTGCAAAGTCCACTGGCAGCTAACAAAGGTGAAGGTTGAGAATTAACAGGTAAAGAGTAATCCAATTTTCTCTCAATATCTGGTGTGGTTTCTAAATTTTGAGGAGTAATTTCTGCTTCAGGTGGAATAGATGAATTATTTACCAAGGGTGAGTTCCTCCTTTTTACCCAAAATACCTTGAGGTCGCCAAATCATCAGTACCATTAAAATTAAACCAATTACCATAATCCGAAATGCGCCTAAACGAGCATCATCAAGCTGCACAATGCTAGGCAGGATAAAGCGAGTTCCAGCATCATACGCCCAGAAGATCACCGCTCCTAACAACGTACCTAAATTATTGCCGCCACCACCTAAAACTACAATTGTCCAAGCATTAAAAGTAATTATTGGTTCAAAATTTGTGGGGTAAACTGTGGTTAATTGCCAAGCATAGAAAGAACCAGCAAGTCCACCAATTGCACCACCCAACATCAAAGCTTGCAGCTTATACCAAAAAACATTTTTACCTAAAGCTCTGGGTATTTGCTCATCTTCGCGGATAGCTTTTAGTACTCTACCCCAAGGCGATCGCACTAACCTTTCTAAACCCCAGTAAACCAACGCTAATACTACCACTGACAACAGCATTAACCCAGCTTTATAGGTATAGTCATACAGCGCCGTAACACCAGCAATATAAACGGCTACACATAGCACTAAATTAATAATTCCTAAAATCAGCTTAGAAATTGCTGGTTTTGAGCGTACTTTTTCTTCAGCCTTATTTACTGATGGCTTACTCCAAACCCATAACCATAAACGCCACAAAGCAAACCCAGTTATCAAAGTCAGTAGCGCAATCATTATCAACTTACTGAATAAGTTAGGGTTAAAATCGCCTAATGGCAGTGGGTAACCTTGTACACCAAAAGCACCCTTAGTTAACCATTCCTCATTTAGTGCCACCAAACGGATTAACTCAGCAACACCAATAGTGACAATTGCTAGATAATCTTCCCGCAGCCGCAAAGTTGAAAAACCAATTAATAGCCCTAACAGTGCTGCTATAGTGGAACCAATAATTACCGCAATCAACAAAGGCACACCTTGCGAACTCAACAAAACTGTGGTATAAGCACCCACAGTCATAAAAGCAACGTGTCCAAAGTTAATTAGTCCCGTGTAGCCCCACTGTAAATTTAGCCCTAAGCCAAATAGAGCATAAGTTGCCGTAGAAATTGCCAGAAAAACGAGATAATTGACCATTGCCTTGAGTGATGGAACTGCGATCGCAGAAACACTAACAACCTACCCTGCCCAACCTGATTGATTGCACAGAGCATTTGGATTGTACCTCAGCAATAGTAAGCTGTTGTGTTTCGCGCGTTTTCTGTTTTAGGGAGAGACGAGGGAGGAGGGAGGAGAGAGCGGGAGAGGGTTTGATAACTTTTCTCTCAATTAAAAATTTACAAATTAAATGCGTAGATGCTTATCAACCAGTATTTACAATCACATGAAGGCATAATTAAATGCTGAGTTAACTAGAATGTTTTAGCTATGAAATTTATCGCAGGTAGATTACATTACTTAATTTCAAAACTGTCTGATTTGATTGATCAAGTACCTGATGAGAACCTAGAAGATGCTTGGAAAGTGATGCAAGGGGTATATTATGACCTATACATCCTCCAAGCTATTCAAAAATCTCGGCAAAATGTCCAACCTGGAGATACTTTGAACCGTGAGGAGGCGTTACAATTTTTACACTTTTAAAATAGTTATTTTTAGCTCTAATGAGCTTAAAACAGTTGAGATTTTGTGAAATTAGAAGTGCGCTACGCTCGGTCTTTTCTACAAGACCTTCAAAACCTAGAGTCTGCTGCTTATGAGCAGATTTATAAATTTGTCTTTTACGAGTTCATGCAGTTCAATAAAATTCAGGACTTGCCAGAATTACATCAAATCAGTGCGGATGCCATATTTTACCGCTTTACGGTAGATCACTACCTGGTCGGCATCGAAGTAACAGGTCAGATCGTTAAATTCTTAAGAGTTTTGCCCAAGCCAGACATCTAGCGTCCAAGTTCAAGCTTAAACTGACAGTTAAATGCAAAATATTGAGGTTTGCTTATGGATGCTGCTGCACTTTGGCAACGTTATCAAGATTGGCTTTACTTTCACGAAGGATTAGAATTTTATCTCGATATCAGCCGGATGCGGTTTGATGATAGTTTTGTTGAGGCAATGCAACCAAAGCTTACGAAGGCTTTCAAGGAGATGGACGCACTTGAGGCAGGTGCGATCGCCAACCCAGATGAAAACCGCATGGTGGGTCACTATTGGCTCCGCAACCCAGAGTTAGCGCCTACACCAGAAATCAAACAAGAAATTATTGAAACCGTTGAACAAATTGAAGCATTTGTCAGTAAAGTTCATAGCGGAGAAATTCACCCTCCAGACGCGAGAAAGTTTACAGACATTATCTCGATTGGGATTGGTGGTTCTGCACTCGGCCCTGAGTTTGTTGCTGAAGCACTAGCGCCAGATAATACTCCCCTAGATATTCACTTTATTGACAACTCAGATCCCGCAGGTATTGATCGTCTGTTTAGCAAACTCAAAGACCGCCTTTATCGCACTTTAGTAATCGTCATTTCTAAATCTGGAGGTACACCAGAACCTCGTAACGGCATGATTGAGGTGCAAAAAGCCTACGCCGATAAAAACCTCAACTTTAGCGCTCATGCTGTTGCTATTACTGGTACTGGCAGCAAATTATACAAAGTTGCTACATCCGAAAATTGGTTAGCAACCTTTCCGATGCCAGATTGGGTGGGAGGAAGAACATCAGAACTTTCAGCAGTCGGTTTTGTACCAGCAGCTTTGCAAGGAATTAATATCCGCGAGATGCTAGCTGGTGCTAAAGAAATGGATATTGCTACCCGCAAGCAGGATCTCAAGACTAACCCCGCAGCATTGCTTGCTATTGCTTGGTACTTTGCTTGTAATGGTCGGGGTGAAAAAGATATGGTTGTCTTACCCTACAAAGATAGCTTGCTGCTGTTTAGCCGCTACTTGCAACAGCTAGTAATGGAATCTTTAGGTAAAGAAAAAGACTTAGATGGCAATATTGTTTACCAAGGAATTGCTGTATATGGCAATAAAGGTTCAACAGACCAACACGCTTATGTACAGCAGTTGCGAGAAGGAGTACCAAATTTTTTCCTGACATTTATTGAAGTTTTAGAGGATCGTCAAGGTTCATCTGTAGAAATAGATCCTGGTGTGACATCAGGAGATTATTTATCAGGATTTTTACAAGGAACTCGCCAAGCACTTTACGAAAACAAACGTGATTCTATTACTGTCACCATTCCCCAAGTAAATCCCCGCACAGTTGGGGCGTTAATTGCTTTATATGAGAGGGCTGTAGGTTTCTATGGGTTTATGGTTAACATTAATGCTTACCATCAACCAGGTGTAGAAGCAGGTAAGAAAGCCGCCGCAGAAATTCTAGATTTGCAGAAAAAGGTTATGGAGGTGTTAAAACAGGAAAATGCCTCTTTATCTTTATCGCAAATAGCAGAAAAAGCTGGGCAACCCGATCAAATTGAAGCAATTTATAAACTGCTGCGTCATTTATCTAATAACGATCGCGGTGTAATTTTACAGGGTAATTTAGCACAACCCAGTAGTTTAAAAGCGTCTTTGCAGGGGTAAGCGATCGCTCCTCTATCCCTGGGAGCATTTATCACTGTTAGAGGCTTATTTGTTGCAATAGTAACAACTTTTTACAATTCAGCTTCCTAGATTTAAAGAATAAGCTTTAAATCTCAGGATGCTGAATATGGCTTTAATTCAAGGAATCGAAATCCGCCCGCTATCTTCAATCAAAGGTGGTATGGCTGAGTTTTATACGCCTCAGTCAAGTCACGAAACGATGTTAGTACAAATTCCATCCCAAACAATTGAAGATTTGTATGTACATCGCTTTCAAACTGACCAACTATTAGTAGTGCGCGGTAGTTTTGTCCTAGTAGTGTTGCACAACCGACGTTATCAATACATTCCTTTGAGTGAACAGCAACCAATGGTGGTAAGCATTCCCCCTTATGTCCCTCACGGAGCAATCAACTTGAGTTCAGAACCCTGTATGGTAGTCAATGCGCTGCTACGTCATGGTTCACCAGAAGCAAGAGATTACCGTCCCATGAAACCACCTTTCCCTTACGATTTAGTAGCAGCGCAAAGAATAATTCAACAAATCGAATATCCTATGATTGCTTAAGCTTTTATGACCATGAATTAATATTAGACTTGTTGCAAAAATCAGTTATTCCATCTGCGTAGCCTACGGCAAGTGCCAACGCGCTATATCTGCGTAGCCTGCGGCAGCGCTTCGCTTACATCTGCGGTTAAATTTTTCTTAATCTATTGCTGCACCTGGCTACCATGACTGCGAGGATCTTCAGAACTAGATTTCTCAGTTACAGGTGGTTGAAATGGCGAAATTTGCCCAGCAGATTGAATATAAGGTAGTGGTTGTTCAGCAATTAATGCTTCTAAATTTGCTGTCATTACAGGGCGTGGTTGTTCGCCAATACTTTGAGCGATCGCAACTCCCTGATTATTCATAAATACAAAATCAGGAATACCATCTACGCGGTAACGGCTGATTTCTGGCAACCACTTGGTGTTATCCACATTTAACATCACAAAATTCAGCTTGTCGCCGTACTGCTGTTTGAGTTCTACCATGTCTGGAGCCATTGCTTGACAACTGGTACACCAGTCAGCATAAAACTCCATCAATGTTGGTTTGCCGTTACTAATAGCGACTTCTAAAGGTGTGGCTTCTGCTGCTAAAGCTTCGAGAACCCCTGTGGGTGTCTCGGTACGGAATCCTAGAAACAGGGAAACAGTAAGTGCGATCGCCACTAGTGCAATCAAAAAATTTCTGATCCGGGTTCCCGCGTTAGATTCAGACTGATTTTGGGGAGTTACAGTTGATTCGGGTGAATTCACAGCCATCTGATATTTTTCGTAAGATGAAGTTACATTTTGTAGGGGCGGGTTCACAAGGAATCTAGGTATCCTACAAAAATCTTAATTAAACCCGCCCCTATGCAGATCGTAACTAATTAACCAGACTTGATATTATTGCCGTGAAAAAACGGGTAACACTAATCTTCCCTAAAAGTTCTGTTCAAATGCCAGTTACTTATCGACTGGCAAAAGATTTTAACGTAGCTGCAAATATTATTCGGGCGCAGGTTGCACCAAATCAGGTAGGTACGCTGGTTGTGGAATTGTTGGGTGATATCGATCAGTTGGATGGGGCAATTGAGTGGATGCGATCGCAAGGCATCAATGTTTCCCTAGCCAGCCGTGATATCTTAATTGATGAAGAAGTCTGTGTTCACTGTGGTTTGTGTACTGGCGTTTGCCCTACAGAAGCACTAACTCTAGAACCAAAAACATTTAAGCTAAATTTTACGCGATCGCGTTGCATTGTCTGTGAACAGTGTATTCCTACCTGTCCGGTACAAGCAATTTCTACTAATCTTTAAGGTTGCCTACCCTTAACATAAATTAGTCAACATAATTAATAAAAATCAACCCACCTCTTTGTATACAGAGATACACTGAGGGTAGATTTTTATTTGATTTTTGCAAAATTTTCTACTAGACATCTCCAAAAAACAATGTAGAGACTAGCCATGCTAAGTCTCTACAGGAGTTCAAGGACTAGCACCTTGATTTTTTTTTGAAGATGTCTAGCGATTAAACTGCTTCAGGCTTATAGTAATTTACAAAAATATTGGTCATAACTCGCCCCTGTCCTAGTATTTAGCATTTTTATGAGATGTTAATTAATGTTACTAAATTCTGATCGTATTAGTATTTTCTCAATTATTAAAAATTAATAAAATATTCTTGATTACTAAAAAACAGGTACACTTGAAAATATAAGTGAACTCAAACTAAATTTAACTCTTAAAGGCTCTATAAGTTGAGATATGGCAGAAATCTTGCAAATTGGTTCCATAAAAATTGCTACGTCAGAAATCCCTTCTATGTTAGCCAACTACCAAATGCTGCCTCAGTTTCTTCAATCTATTATAATTGAACAAGCTATAGCTAATATTGAGTGTACAGCAACAGAAAAAACTGCCGCCATTCAAAAATTCTGTGAAAAAAATCAAATAACTTCTGAAGAAGCACTTTCTGCTTGGCTAGACATTTGCGGTATTGCGCCAGAAAAATTTGAAACAGTAGCTACTAAAGAGTTAAGAATCGAAAAATTTAAGTTAGCTACTTGGGGTAATAAAGTAGAATCTTACTTTCTTACCCGTAAGGGACAACTAGACAAAGTAATTTACTCCCTGCTCAGAACTACAGATATTGGTATTGCCCAAGAACTTTATTTCCGTTTACAAGAAGGTGAAGAGTCTTTTGCGGATTTAGCTCGCCAATATTCTCAAGGAGTAGAAGCGCAGACAGGAGGAGTGATTGGGCCTGTGGAACTTAGCACTCCCCATCCGAGCATTGCCAAATTGTTATCAGCACATCAGCCAGGTGAACTGTGTCCACTAATGCGTTTAAACGAGTGGATTGTGATTGTTAGACTAGAAAAGTTTATGCCAGCAGCTTTAGATGAAGCTATGCGCCAGCGCTTACTAAATGAATTATTCAGTTCTTGGTTGCAGGAACAGCTAACTAAACTTGGTTCTATCCGTTCTCAGTTAACTCAATTAGCAGCTTTGAAATGACTTATACCTCTACTACTATTAGAGACTTCCTAGCTGGAATAGCACCTTTTAATCAACTTTCCAGCGATGCACTTTCCAGAATAGCAAAGAAATGTCAAATGTTGCGATACCGCATGGGGCAAGCGGTATTAGTGCGGGAAGAAATGCCCTCGCAAGTAATTATTGTTTATGAAGGGCAAATACGTTTACTTGCTGAACAGCGAGAAAATCAGAGAACAGTAACTTTAGAATTACTGGGATCTGGAGAAGTTTTGGGCTGGGCAAGTTTAGTGCGCGGAGTAGCTTGTGAAACCGCGATCGCATCTCAAGAATCAATTTGTCTCACTTTATCTAGTAAAGATTTTTTAGTAGAACTTGAACAAGAACAAAACTTAGCCACCGCATTTCGGGAGCGGTGTTTACCAATAGAAGTATTTGAATTATTAAGTAGCTGGTTAGAGCAACGAGCAGATCGCGAAGCATTGCTCAAAGCTTTAGAGGTATCAAATCTTAAAGAACTGACTAAAAAGCTGCATCCAGAAGCAATAGTTTGTAACGTATCTCCAGGGAAATTTCCTTTAACCCACCTCGACTCAAATTTAGTTTGGTTTGTGAGCGGGGGGACAATTGTTAATTATCCGGTAGGAAGTTGTATTATCCCAGGTTTGGCACAAGCTGACTTAGATGTGAAAAGCCCTGGTTATGGCAGATTAATCGGGTTCAGAAGTTTAGCTTTAAACTCAGAGCAACTCTACATCAAACCAACTGAGCAAGCTAGCACACCAGCAGAGGAAGCTACTACACCAGCGGGAGAAACCCTAAGTACTATTGAGACTAAGCAGGCGACAGTTTCAGCAGATGAAATTCCTTATGCTCCGGCAAAACCACCTGCTGCTGAGGCAATATATCCGCAGAAGCAGAGACAAAATCAGGTACAATATCCCTATTTTAAGGGGCAAGGCTCTCTTGATGCCACATTAGCTTGCTTTAGAATGTTAAGCAAGCATTTCGGGATGCCTTTCCGCCGAGATGTGTTGCAGCGAGTGTTGGTTAACCAAATGGAGCGTACAGGTAACCTGTCGCTACAACTTTGCGGTGCGATCGCCGAATTGATGAATTTAAACTCACAATTGGTGAAAGTACCAGCCAGCGCTATTGGTCGTTTGCCAACCACAGCTATGATTGCATGGCAAGGCAGCTTTGCGGTTATTTATGAAAGTAGCGAAAGCAATATAGTTTTAGCTGTACCAGAAACAGGCATTCAGCGTCACAAAACAGCTTCATTTATTGAACTTTTAGAGCAGCAAACTGAAGTTTTACTGCTAAAACCTACCAAAGATACACCCAAACAAAAATTTGGTCTTAGCTGGTTCTTACCCGCACTGCGTCGTCATCGCAAAGTGCTGTTAGAAGTTTTAATTGCTTCATTCTTTGTACAGTTATTTGCCTTAGCCAACCCCTTGATGACCCAAGTCATCATTGATAAAGTCCTGGTTCAAAATAGCATTGATACCCTCAATGTTTTGGGGACTTTTTTGGTACTTCTAGCTATATTTGAAGCTGTAATCACCAGTTTACGCACTAACTTATTTGTCGATACCACTAACCGGATTGACTTAGCTTTAGGTTCAGAAATTATCGATCACCTATTTCGCCTACCATTACGCTATTTTGAACGCCGACCTGTAGGGGAATTAGCCAGCAGAATTAATGAATTAGAAAATATTCGTCAATTTCTAACTGGTACAGCTTTAACGGTTGTATTAGATGCGATTTTTTCCGTTGTGTATATTGTGGTGATGGTGGCTTATAGTTGGCTACTTACCATAGTAGCTTTAGCCACATTACCATTGTTCATAATATTAACAATGGTAGTTTCCCCCGTAGTGAGGCGACAGTTACGCACTAAAGCCGAACGCAATGCTGAAACCCAATCTTATTTAATAGAAGTTTTGGGGGGTATTCAAACTGTTAAAGCCCAAAATATTGAATTGCGTTCCCGTTGGCAATGGCAGGATCGTTACGCTCGCTACGTTAGTGCTGGGTTTAATACCTCTTTAACTTCGACTACTGCCAGTTCTATTAGTAATTTTCTCAATAAGCTATCGAGTTTACTACTACTGTGGATCGGAGCTTTTTTAGTCCTCAAAGGACAACTCACATTAGGTCAGCTAATTGCTTTCCGAATAATTGCTGGTTATACAACCAGCCCTTTATTAAGATTAATTCAACTTTGGCAAAATTTTCAGGAAGTTGCCTTATCCCTAGAACGTCTCAGTGATATCATCGATGCGCCGCAAGAAGTAGACGAGCATAATGGTGAGAATATACCTATGCCCGTTATCCAAGGAGCAGTCAAGTATGAAAATCTTTCTTTTAGCTACAGCAATAGTGGGCCACCGCAGTTAAATAATATTAATATCAGCTTTCCCCGTGGAAAATTTATCGGTATTGTCGGTCAAAGTGGCTCTGGAAAAAGTACCTTGCTCAAGTTGTTATCCCGCTTATACGAACCAAATTCAGGGCGAATTCTGATTGATGACTATGACATCAGTAAAGTAGAGCTATATTCTTTACGCCGTCAAATTGGGATGGTTTTACAAGATACACTTTTGTTCAATGGCACAGTCCAAGAGAATATTGCTTTAACAAATCCCGATGCTACCTCAGAAGAAATTATCGCCGCCGCCAAAATTGCCGTAGCTCATGATTTTATTATGAGTTTACCAAACGGTTATAATACTAAAGTAGGTGAGCGTGGTTCCTCTTTATCGGGTGGACAAAGACAGCGGATAGCTATTGCTCGTACAGTTTTACAAAAACCCCGGTTATTAATATTAGATGAAGCTACAAGTGCTTTAGATTATGATTCTGAGCGACAAGTGTGCTTAAATTTAGCAGAAGCTTTTCGTGGTGAAACTGTATTTTTTATCACTCACCGTCTTAGCACAATTAAAAATGCTGATTTGATTCTGATGATGGATCAAGCTGCGATCGTAGAACAAGGAGTTCATAAAGATTTAATGGCTATGAAGGGCCGCTATTACTGCCTATACCAGCAACAAGAATCAGAAGTATAAATTCCCGTCAACTTCTAATCTAATATACTGCCAATTTTTATAGTTATGAATGCGAATCAAGTCACCAAGCCACAACTAAGCCTAGCATCACCAGTTAAACCGGATAATCAATCAACTTCCAACTTTACTAATGTTGCTTCTCAGTTTGAATCTAGCTCAAATGCTTTTATAGATGAGAGTAGCTTTGCTCAACCTGTGCTGTTACAACAATCTCCCTTCTGGTCACGAGCAATCATTTGGGGGATTATGGGAATTACAACTGGGGTACTCCTTTGGGCAAATTTTGCCAAGATTGAAGAAGCTATACCTGCTCAAGGACAACTCGAACCTCAAGGTGCAGTCAAAGAAGTCCAAGCCCCTGTTGGTGGAGTAGTAAAAACGCTCCATGTTAAGGAAGGACAACAGGTAAAAGAAGGAGATTTGTTAGTGAGTATGACTCCAACAGTACCTGAATCTCAACTGAAGTCTTTGAGTGATATTCGTACTTCTTTACAGCAAGAAAACCAGTTTTATCGCTCCCAAATGCAACAGTCTGATGCTAATGCACTGACAGAATTAGATGTTGCTAAGTTAAAATTACCTGCTGAGATATTATCTTTAGCTAAAAGCAGAAATGCTCTAGTTTCAGAAAATCAAGTATATCGAGCCGAACTCCAAGGTTCTTCTCCAAGAGGCAGTTTTACTGCTGACGAAAACCAGCGTTTGCAGTCAAGCAAAGCAGAATTAAGTTCTCGAATTGCTGCTGCCGAGTTAGAAGTTAATCAATTAGAAAAGCAAGCAAATCAAAATCGGGTACAACGCTCTGGGGCTGAAACTCAGTTAGCAGCTAGCCTAGCTGTTTTTAGAGATATTCAAGTCAGCACTGAGTCAAAAGTTGCTCAAGTAGCTAAACAACTCAACCAAAATCAGGCAAGAATAACAGGAGCGCGGCAGGTATTACAGATTAATCAAGAGATCCTCAACGATATTATACCTGTCGCTAAAGAAGGGGCATTATCAAGAGTTCAATTACGCAAACAGGAACAAGAAGTAGCAACGCGCCAGAGTGAGGTAAATCAACTTGAACAAGAACAAGGAAGATTACAACTAGAAAAATCTAATGTCAGGGCGCAAGCGCAAGTTGAATTACAGAAGCAGCAACAAGAGGCGAGTAAGCACAGAACTGATGTCAGCCAACTTGATCAAGAGTATGCTCGTTTACAACTAGCTATGGCTCAAGGTAGAGAGAAGTTAAAAAATAGTGTAGCTGGCTCTTCAAAAGATGTTCAAGCTAAAATGGCTGTGAACCAACAACGCATTGCTGAAATTGATTCTCAGCTAACTAAAGCTTTGGTAGAAAACCAAAAGCGGATTTCAGAAATTGACAGCCAAATTAGTCAAGCTTCTTTGTCTCTAAAATATCAAGAAGTGCGATCGCCTGTTAATGGAAAAGTGTTTGACATTAAGGCTAGTGGTGCTGGGTTTGTCGCTAACGCCAGCGAGCCTGTGATGAAAATTGTGCCAAATGAAAATTTAGTTGCTAAAGTATACATCACCAATAAAGATATTGGTTTTGTGAAAGAAGGAATGGATGTTGATGTGAGAGTTGATTCTTTTCCTTTCAGTGAATTTGGTGATATTAAAGGTAAGTTAGTTTCTGTGGGATCTGATGCTTTAGAACCCGACCAAATTCATCCCTATTATCGCTTCCCTGTTAAGGTGAAAATCGATCAGCAGTTTATGAGTGTTAAGGGTAAACAAGTTCCTTTGCAATCAGGTATGTCGCTCAATACCAATATTAAGCTGCGTAGTCGCACGGTTATGAGTATTTTCACTGACTTGTTTACGAAACAAGTTGAAAGTTTGAAAACTGTGCGATAACAGTATTGTAAAGAACCCCACCCCTAGCCCCTCCCCGAAATTCGGGGAGGAGACTTTGGTTTGATATTTTTTAACAGGGTTTACTACAGCTTAAAAACATCTGCCAAAACTTCAGATTCACCTTTAAGTCGCGTCTGTGCTGGTGAGTCATAAACTACTAACAAGGAATGCTGTTTGGCGATCGCATCAAACAAAGTTATTCCTTCAGCATGATCCTCACCAGCCCCATAAGGCAAATCAATTATTACATCTGGTCTGAATAAAGTATTTTCTGGAAGATTCCGAGCATTAGCAAAGCGAAAAACCTTAACTGGGCCATCTAAATCCATCGTTGGGCCTGCTAAAATTAACAAATCTTTGCCATCAAAACATAGATCTCGAACACCCAAACCCTTCAAATCAAAAAAATGTTTCCTGTATTGTTGCCCATTCTCCCCAATGCTATTTAGCTTTAATATGCCAGGGCTACTTTCTGCAACTTCTAACTCTAATATCATTGCCCAACCCCGCAAAACAGGGCCTCGCAAACCCAGCAAAATTCTATTTTGGCTAACTGCTATTCCTTCAATATCAAATCCATTATCTTTGCTAGGAACAGAAGAAGAAACAAACATTCCTAAATGGGCATCAGTTTTTAATGCCTCTGTTAACACATTGCCAGTTTCTGTTAATTCCAGTTTTCCAGCACTTAGCTGTTGATCAAGATGATCTGGGTGTTCGCAAGATTTGTATAAGGCACCTTTTACTAAAGGAATGCGCCCTAGTATATAACGATTTTTTTCAGTTGCAATTGTAGCTAATCTTTCAATGTTTTTACTATCACTTTTCCCTGACTTTGGTTTTTTACGTTTCCAACTATGGGAACCAACTAACCACAAATAGGAATTATTATAATCAAAACCTTCTAGATCAATTTCTTGATCGTCTGGTTCTGGCAAATCAATAAAATCTGATACTTTAAATGACTTTTGGTTATCAAATGCTTGCTCACCATCCCAGGATAAACATTCAATTGTTGTAGTTTCATCTGAAGCTAACCAAAGATGTTGGTCGGGTGTCAGCAAGATAGCAGAAGCATCTTGACGATGTTCTTGAAATTCTGGGGCAAATTTTAGTGAAACTTGATGATTAAATAATTTTTCCATAACCAAGCCTTAATATTAAAGACATTTTCCCGATCTGCTGGAATAATAGGTTCCATGAACCATAATCACAACTGTCCTAAATGCGCTGGTATCAGCCGCCGTCATTTGCTCAAATCACTCCTACCGGGAGCTATTTCTCTAGCTGTCTTCACAAACGCACAACCCGCTAAAGCCGAAAGAACCCCCAAAGCTTTAGTCCTTAGCTGCATAGACTTTCGCATCCTAGAAGCAGAACGCTATTTCTTATCCCTACAAAACTTAGGTAACCAATATGATTTTACTGCACTCGCTGGCGCTTCCTTAGCATTAAGCGGTGTTCCCCACCAAGCAGATGCTCAAGCTTTTTGGGATCAATTAGATTTAGCTTATCGACTGCACCATATTCAAAAAGTAATTATCATGGATCACCAAGACTGCGGTGCTTATAAAGATAAAATTGACCCAGAATTGAGTAATGATCCAGCTAGAGAACAACAAGTTCATGCTGAGTATTTAAATAAAGCTTATTGGGAAATTCGCGATCGCTACCCCCAACTCAATATAGAGTTATATTTTGTTACTCTCAATGCTGAGGTGAAACCTGTTTTGCCTGTAACACCTGAGATTACAACATAGTTTGCAAGTAACTAGGTGGGTTGTAACATGACTAAATTGCGTGCTTTAATTTTTGATGTTGACGGTACTTTAGCAGATACCGAGCGAGATGGACATCGAGTTGCTTTTAATCGTGCTTTTGCTGAAGCTGGTTTAAATTGGGATTGGTCTGTTGATTTATATGGTGAACTGCTATCTGTAGCTGGTGGAAAAGAACGGATTAGCTTTTATATACAGCAATATTGTCCTAATTTTACAATTCCTTCAGATAATTTTATTGCTGATTTACACGCCAATAAAATCAAGCATTATCGCAAGTTATTATCTGAAGGGATAATTCCTTTGCGCCCTGGAGTAAAGCGATTAATTCATGAAGCACATAGCGCAGGAGTAAGATTAGCGATCGCAACTACTAGCGCCTTACCCAATGTTATTAGTTTATTAGAAAATAATCTAGATTCCTCTTGGTTTGAAATAATTGCTGCTGGCGATATTGTTCCTGCAAAAAAACCCGCACCAGATATCTATTACTATGTCTTGGAAAAAATGAATTTACAACCCCAAGATTGTTTAGTTATAGAAGACTCGCATCATGGATTGCAAGCAGCAATTCAGGCAAATTTACCAACAATCATTACTTTTAATGACTACACTCAAAACCAAGATTTTTCTGCTGCGTTATTAGTATTAAATCATTTAGGAGACCCAAACTTACCTTTTTTTATTAAAGCTGGTGACGCTAAAGATGCCAGTTATGTAGATCTAGCAATGCTTGAGTATCTGCAAAATTCTTAGCACAAGGAAGTAGGAAAATGAAGTTAAATATTAAATATTTTACCTCTATTGTAAGTTTGTTTAAACTCAGGAGCGATCTCCAAAGTTATGAATACAATTAACTACTTTCAACGTCTATCTCAGTACAATCAATGGATGAACGAGCGGATATATATAGTGTGCGAATCACTTAGTGATGAAATTCGCAAAGCAGATCGCGGTGCTTTTTTTGGTTCTATTCACGGAACTCTTAACCATATATTATTAGCGGACAAAGTTTGGTTAGGAAGATTCCAACATCAACCGTTTGAAGTTCAATCTTTAGACCAAGAACTTTATCCTGAATTTTTAGAATTACGTCAAACTCGTGTTGATACTGATCGACAAATTGAAGCTTGGGTTAATTTTCTAACTGATGAACAGCTAGCTGCACCGTTCAAATTTACTAGCATTGTTCAAGCTAGGGAATGCGTCTTTCCGTTATGGCATTTAGCTATGCACTTTTTCAACCATCAAACCCATCATCGAGGACAAATCACAACGTTACTGACTCAATGTGGTGAAGAACCAGGACTAACAGATTTACTGTGTTTACCAGGAGCAGAGTTAACCAATAATTTTTGAGCTAAAATTCTATCGTTAAGTTTTATCTTACGAGCTTTGGTAATCTGGATCTAGTCAGGCTGAATAACTGGAATGTTAAAGCTGCTAGATTCACTATAAGCTTGAAAGCAGTTAGGAGAGATAGAGAACACAATGGCTTTTGAACAACCACCCTTACCATACGACTTTAAAGCTCTAGAGCCGCATATGTCGGCAAAAACCTTTGAGTTCCATTACGGCAAGCACCATGCGGCTTACGTGACAAACCTCAACAAATTGGTACAAGATACCGAAATGGCAGACAAGTCGCTTGAGGAAGTGATTAAGGCAAGCTTCGGTGATTCGTCCAAAACTGGTATTTTCAACAACGCCGCCCAAGTTTGGAACCACACCTTTTTCTGGAATTGCATGAAGCCAAATGGTGGTGGACAACCAACTGGTGAGTTAGCAGATAAAATCAACACTGCTTTTGGTAGCTTCGAGAAATTTCAAGAAGAGTTCAAAAACGCTGCTGTTACCCAATTTGGTAGCGGTTGGGCTTGGCTAGTTAAAGATGGTGATACCCTCAAAATCACCAAAACCCCTAACGCAGAAAATCCCCTAGCTCATGGGCAAACTGCACTATTAACAGTTGATGTTTGGGAACACGCTTATTATCTTGACTACCAAAATCGTCGTCCCGACTTCGTACAAACTGTACTAGACAACTTGATTAACTGGGATTTCGTTACCCAAAATCTGTCTGCATAAAGCTACCAATATACATATCCCATGTATTTAGTCGCCTAACTTTGGGAACATTTTAAAAATTTTAAGAACAGCTACAAATGAAAAAGTGGCTGTTTTTTTTAACTAAAATGAAGCATTGGGAAAAATTATGAAAGTAAATATATCTAAGAGTCAATAATGGATAGTGAAGAAATAGCGAAATATATAGAAGTAACAGATAGTTTCCATAAGCCCTGGCTGCTGGTGCAACTACGCCTGGAAAAACTGCAAGAGTGTCGAGCAATGCTTTCAGAAGATGAATACATTAGTACCTTAACTGATATTCAACAGGATTTGATGAACTTGGGTGAGTGGTGGGTTGGAAAGGAAGATGAAGTTTTTTAAGTTTTGAGCTAAGAGTTATATAGCCGTCCTGGGTTAGTTACGAGACATATTTTTGTATAAACCGCCAAAATGGCAATAGCGCC
Source organism: Oculatellaceae cyanobacterium (assembly GCA_036702875.1). Lineage (GTDB taxonomy): Bacteria > Cyanobacteriota > Cyanobacteriia > Cyanobacteriales > PCC-9333 > Crinalium. Next base: position 290,512 of record DATNQB010000025.1, read on the forward strand.
AAAAAATATTATGACTAAATCTAAACATATAGTAGAAACTGAAATTGATCTTTTCGACCCACAATATTACTTCAGCCGAGAACTAAGTTGGTTGGAATTTAATAACCGTGTGCTGCATGAAGCAATTGACCCCCGCACACCGCTATTAGAACGACTGAAATTTATGTCTATCTTCAGTTCTAATTTAGATGAATTTTTTATGGTGCGCGTTGCTGCTTTGAAGGAACAGGTAGCAGCGAAGGTAAGTAAGTTACCACCGGATGGGCGTACTCCCGCAGAACAAATAGAGATGATTAGCTTACGGCTGCGTCCGATGTTGATGCAACAGTATCAGCATTTTGAGCAAGCATTACGGCCGCAAATGGCGGCTTATGGCATCCATCTGCTTGACTATATGGATTTAAGTCAGGAACAGCGGATTTATTTACAAACATATTATGATGAGCAGATTTTTCCAGTCTTGACACCGTTAGCTGTTGATCCTAGCCATCCGTTTCCTCATATTTCTAACCTCAGCTTAAATTTGGCAGTGGTAGTAAAAGATTCCGAAACTGGGGAAGAATTTTTTGCTCGTGTAAAAGTACCGAAAGTTTTGCCTCGGTTTGTGCCTTTACCAGAAGATTTGCGGGTACGAAGTAAGGAACGGCGGGCTATTTGGGCAGGTGTTCCTTTGGAACAAGTGATTGCTCATAACCTGGAGTCTTTATTTCCAGGGATGAATATTCAGGAATATTACACTTTTCGGGTGACTCGCAATGCTGACTTGACTGTAGAGGAAGATGAAGCTGATGATTTGCTGTTGGCAATTGAGCAGGAACTACACAAACGACGCATGGGTGGTTCAACTGTACGGATAGAAGTGCAAGCATCTATGCCGGATACAGTGCGAGTAATGTTGAGGCGCGAGTTGGAATTAAAGGATCGTGATGTTTATCAGGTAGACGGGCTGCTAGGGCTGGTAGATTTAATATCTTTTATGGAATTGCCTTTGCCTGAATTAAAAGATCCAGGGTGGACACCAGTAGTGCCGCCACGCTTGCGTAAAATTCCTGAACCTGAAGCAGGAAATTTTCAGTTTGATGCTGAGGATGATGAAGATTTTTTTGCTGTGATTCGCACCGGAGATTTACTCGTACATCACCCTTATCATTGTTTTAGCTCAACTGTACAACGCTTTATCGCCTGTGCTGCTTATGATCCAAATGTGCTGGCGATTAAGATGACGTTGTATCGGACTTCTGGTGATTCACCGATTTTAGCTGCGCTAATTAAGGCGGCAGAAAATGGTAAACAGGTGGCGGTGTTAGTGGAGTTAAAGGCGCGTTTTGATGAAGCAAATAATATTAATTGGGCGCGGAAGTTAGAACAAGCGGGAATTCATGTAGTTTATGGTTTGGTGGGTTTGAAGACACACACCAAAGTTGTGTTGGTGGTGCGTCGGGAACAAGACCGTATTCGGCGTTATGTTCATGTTGGTACGGGTAACTATAATCCGAAGACGGCGCGATTTTATACTGATTTCGGATTATTTAGTTGCCGAGAAGATTTAGGTGCAGATCTCACTGATTTATTTAATTATTTAACGGGTTATTCCAGGCAGAAATCTTATCGTAAGTTGTTGGTGTCGCCTGTGAATTGTCGCGATCGCTTTTTAGCTTTAATTCAACGTGAGATTGACAATTGCCGCAATGGTAGTAGTGGTCGAATTGTGGCGAAAATGAATGCTTTGGTTGATCAGACGTTAATTGCCAAGCTATATGAAGCCTCACGCGCTGGGGTAAAAACTGACTTAATTGTGCGTGGGATGTGTTCTTTACGTCCAGGTGTTGAAGGTATTAGTGAAAATATTCGGGTAATCAGTATTATTGGGCGGTTTTTAGAACACTCACGTATTTTTTACTTTTATAACGGGGGTAAGGAGGAAGTTTATATTGGTAGTGCGGATTGGATGCCACGTAATTTAGATCGTAGGGTAGAAGCGATCGCACCTGTTGATGATCCAGAAATTGCCAAAGATGTGCAAGAATTTTTGGGAATTATGCTGGCAGATAATCGTCAAGCTTGGGATTTACAACCGGATGGGCGTTATATTCAACGTCATCCAGGTGAAAAGTCTCATGAGCAGAATACCCAAAAAATATTGATGGAAATGGCACAGCAATCAGGCGGGGCAATTTAGAAAATCTTTACTGTTGGCTAGGTTTTTGTTTTTCAGAAAACTTACAAGTTACTTGAATTTCCAAATTACTTTCTGCTGTGCCTTCAGTAATGTAAGGAATGCCAGCTTTTCCACCTAGCTTAAGACCAAATTTGAGTGTTACTTCTTCAATTTCTGCTTCAGAAAAATCTTTAAATGCGCTGAGGGCGTAAGCAGTATAAGCTCGCATCATCTGTCGAGCTTGCTGCATTTTATTGATGGCATCTGTTTGCAAACCCATACCTGCTATGCCTTCGTCTGACTCCTCCACTTCTAGATCGGGATTTTTTTCAATTACTGTGAAGTCAAGATCGACTTGTTCGATATTATCATCAGCTTCAAAATAAAGTTGCACCTCTGACATAAATTACCTCAATTGCAAAGAGTATATGTTTTTGTTAAGTTAACACTGATTAGAGAAAAACTAAGCTATTCTAGTTTTTCATAAAATGAAGCTTCTAAATTATTTGCGATCTACCTTGAATTTTTATGGCTAAATATGCTCTAGTTATTGGTATCGCTGAATACCAATCTCCACACTTAAAGCGTCTATCAAAAACAACAAACGATGCTGAAACTGTAGCACAGTTACTAGAGCGTTATGGTGATTTTCAACGTGTTATTAGACTTCCAGCACGTTGGAATACTGAAAAAAATAGTTATGAAATGAACAACCAAAAAGTAACTGGGGCGCAACTGGGTCAAGAGTTGAGGACTTTTTTACTAGAGCAAGCAGACAATAATGAGGCTCTAATTTATTTTACAGGTCACGGTTTCACTGTGGCAGACAATCTAGGAACCCAAAAAGGATATCTGGCGACTTCAGATTGTCAAATAGAAGTTGTGGGCGATCGCATTGTCGAGCAAAAATATGCCATTTCTCTAGACAGTCTCAATGAGTTAATCCGCGATTCCCATCTCAATAATTTAGTAGTATTACTAGATTGCTGCCATAGTGGAAATTTTCTAGAACGTCAACTGGTTAAACAAACCTTGACTGCATTTAGTTCGCAAAAAGATTACTACCTGATTACTGCTTGTCGTGGCTTTGAAGAAGCCAAAGTGATTAGCAGCGAGGCAAATAGTGTTTTTTCTGGGGCAGTTATTCAGGGTTTGGGGGTAGAAAATGCTGGTAAGAATCGCCGCATAACAGGCGATCGCTTATTTGATTACATTAGCAGCGAACTCAAAGGCTCTGTACAGGAACCGCTTCGCATGGGTTGGGGTAACTCGATTACCTTAGTTAATTATCCTCATGTAGAAATAGTACAATCGGAACCTACTTTTAATCGTGCCAACCCTTATCAGGGGCTTTACTCATTTGAATTAGATCGAGCAACTTATTTTGGTGGGCGAGAACAAGCAATTCGCGCACTTATAGATCGTCTCTCCAGAAATAGATTTTTAGCTGTGATTGGGCCATCTGGTTGTGGCAAATCTTCATTAATTAAGGCAGGATTATTACCTTGGCTGCGACGTGATTATATTCCTGGTAGCCGTGAATGGGAATTTGAAAGTTTCACCCCTAGTAAGCATCCCCTCGGCTCATTAACAGAAGTTTTGCAAAGACAACATCAGCGTCATCAGCCTTATGTTTTATTTATCGATCAGTTTGAAGAAACTTTTACCCTTTGTGAAGATGAAACCGAGCGACAAAATTTTATTCGTTTAATGGCTGATGAAGCTACTTCTGAGCAGCGACAAACTCGGTTAATTGTTGCTATGCGGGGAGATTTTTTAGATCGCTGTGCAGCTTATCCACAACCTGCCAATTTGATTAATCGGGCGGAACCAACTACTTATATGGTGACACCGATGAATATAGAAGAATTGCAAGAAGCGATTGAAAAACCTGCATTTCTACACGGAGTTAAGTTTGAACAAGGCTTAGTAGCACAAATCTTAAGCGATGTAGAAGATCAACCAGGAGCATTACCTTTACTACAATACGCTCTCAAGGAGTTATGGCGTGTTTGTATTGAGGAACCAGATTCACCAGAACCAATTTTAACTAAACAAGGTTATGAACAAATTGGTGGAGTTAAAGGAGCATTAGAAAACCGCGCCAACTTGATATATCAAAGTTTTAATACTGCCGATCAAGCTTTTGTGCGCCGTTTATTTATGGAGTTAGTGCAACTGGGTGAAGGTAACGAAGTCAGCCGTCGCCGTGCGAATTGGGATAGATTAAAAGCGATCGCAGATTCAAAACAACAATTAGAACAAGTAACAGAATTATTATCAGGGCAGCAACAACGTTTAATTATTACTGACGATCAAACAGTACAAGTTGCCCATGAAGCCTTATTAACTGAATGGAAGTTAGTGCGTAATTGGATTGCAGAAGACAAAGAAAATATCCGCATTTCTCGTCAGCTAGAAATTTATGCTCAAGAATGGAAAAAAACATTTGATAAATCAGAATCAGCACTGTTAGCTGGGGCGCGACTAGAGGTAGTTCATGAATGGGTAGAAAAAAATCAACCTAAACTTACGCCTCTGGAACAGGAGTATGTCAAGAAAAGTATAGATAAAAGAGATCGCGATCGCCTTGCCGAAATAGAACAAGTTAAGCAGCAACTAGAACAAGAACGCCAGCGCCGCAAAGCAGAAAAACAAAGAACTTTAGCGGTAGCTGTCTTAGGCGCTGCAATTGCTGCATTTTTAGGATTATTCCAAGCCCAAAGAGATAAATTATACCGTGAACAAAAAGAAGCTATTAATGCACAAATTTTAAAAGCTGAAGGCGAAAAAAATCAGGATAATTTACAAGCTTTAACTTCAAGTATTATGGCACTCAAAATGCTAGGAGTAAAACGAGTAGATGCAACAGATAATCTTGTGTTAGATAGTTTGCAAAAGGTAGTTTATGGGGTTAATGAGCGTGATCGCATAAAAGCTAAAAATCAAGTAATAGGCTTGAGTGTTCATCCTCAAGGTAAAATAATTGCTTATAGTGTTTATCAGGATGGCATTACACTAGCAAATTTAGCAGAAAAAACTTCTAAAAAGCTTCTTAGTCATACAGACTGGGTAAGAAATGTTCGATTCAGCCCTAATGGTCAACTTCTAGCTTCTGCCAGTTTTGATAAAACAGTTAAGCTTTGGAAAGTCAATACAAAAACATTATATAAAACACTAAAAGGGCATCAAGATGCTGTGCTAGATGTCAGTTTTAGCTCAGACAATAAAACAGTTGCTTCTTCTAGTAAAGATGGCAGTATCAAGTTGTGGGATATCAAAAAAGGTCGATCATATAGAACACTTTTAGACAGAACTATAGACCCAAACAATAAATATAAAAATATATACAGCCTAGACTTTAACCTAAAAGATAAAACAATGCTTGCGTCATCAGGCTCCTATGATTACAAGGTGAGTATCTGGGATTTAAAATCTCCAAAAAGTAATCAATCTATATATCTTGGGCAACAAAAAGATAGACATAAAGACTTTATTTTTATAGTCCGCTTTAGCCCTGATGGAAAAATCCTTGCTTCTGCTAGTCAAGATGGCAAAATAAAACTTTGGCGGGTAAGAGACAAAACATTAATAGGAAATATCAATGTTAATAATAAACCAAATACTATTTATGGTTTAGGGTTTAACCAATATGATGGCAGTATTATTGCATCTACGAGCGAGGATGGTATTATCAGGCTTTGGAAAGTAAAAGATGTAGAAAATAGCTTCAAATTAGGTCAAGATTTAGTAATACCATTTCAAACTCTAACTGGTCATAATCTAGTAGTGAATCGCGTAGAATTTAACCCTAAAAATCAGAAAATGCTTATTTCTACAAGTGACGATTCCACTCTAAGGTTTTGGCAAACCAATTTATTAAATCCTAATTTATCAAAGTTAACTTTAAATGACCAAGCCAAATTGTTATTAAAAGATAGTTGTAATCTTTTAAGCGACTATATAGTCTCGAAAAACTTGCAAGACATTAGAGAGGTTTGCCAAAAGCAGAATGAACTATTTAACAGCAACTAAAGGTTATTTGTTTTGTTTTGGTGGTTTTCCGTTAGGAGGTTCACTTAAAATATCATTGTCAAGACTGCCAAAACCAAAATACTGTTGATCCAGATCGAGCCACTCATTTTTGATAATGGAAAACCAATTAACAGCTAAACCCTGCAAAACATATTCATAAGGTAGCCAACCATAACCATTATCGCCCCATGCTAACCCCCAAGAATTTCTAACTCTAAAAGCTCCTTTAGTTTTTGTTTGATCAATAGGATTAGTGATTGTGTAATTGTCATCATAGCCAACTACAACTAAGGCATGACTACCAATAGCTCTTTCCTTACTATTAGGGAAAGGTATATCAGTATCTACTTTGTCTTTTTTTTTATTATTAATTGTATGAGGCGGAAAAATCAAGTAAGGAAAAGTTTGCTCATTTGCAAATCCCCACAAATTAGAACGATTAGCTACTAATATGTCGGCTTTAGGAAAAGAAAGATAAACTGGTAAACCAAACATAGAAGGAAAACCAGCAGCTAAAAATATTTTAATCTGAGCTAATACTGTTTTCAATAGTAGATTAGGTGAATCTAGACGTAGATATACAACAGTTTTATAATTTTGAGCATATGAATAGCAGAATGCAGGCGGTTCTTCATCAAAATTATTAATATCATAGGGCCAGAATTCTTCTGGAACAACACCAAATATAACCATTGCCCGTAAGGTGTTACGCAAAGAAGCTCCAGCATCTCCTTCCAAGTGCATTAATTTTCTTGTTATTTTATAAAGAAAACGTCTAGAAGCAGCAACAATACGATCTTCAGATTTTTTTTTCTCAAAATATTCGAGAAGAGCTACAGTAGCATGGGCTGAACAAGATCTTAGCAAACCTTGATCCTGGATAGGAGAAAAATAATTCCTTAAATCTATTTTGTTGTTTAATCTTACAAGATTATTATTTTTATCAAGTTTTTCAGATAGTTGCGGATTCATGGGCAAGATCAGAGCTTGTTGTTCGGGATCTTTATCTCCTTCGGAACTTATGTCTGTGTTTGTTCTTTCTAGGCATGGCGAGGTTTTTTGTTTATCCTTTATTATGCCATCAATAGATGAGTCAGGAATTATTTTGAACTGAGTAGTTGTGTCTTTTGGATTACTTGGGGTTTCTAATTCAGCTTTGACAAAATCAATACATTTGTTATGCTTGGGAAATGCTTCAGTTTTTAGCAGAGCGTAATATTTTTGAGGTGTCCATTCTGTGAATGCAGGGCGATCTGGTATCCAACCCATTCCAAAAGAATTTGCCATTTTAAATTATCTAAATTTCCTATAAATTTATAATTGCAGTTTAGGTTGAGAGACATCCCCCATTTATTTATAGAAACAATTATTCTCATTTAATATAATCTGTACTAAAATCTTAAAAAAACTATATGCTTTTTTTTAGAGATGAAAGATAAAGTCCTGAATTGGCTCAACGTGGTATTAGTTGCAGATGTATTCTTGGTATTAGCCAGCTTTACTTGGTTAGCGATCGCAGTTATCGGTCATTCTGCTGGCGTTCCCTTGGGTTTAGATCTGTGGTATAAACTCTGGCAACCAGTATTTACCCCCGCCATTGGTATTCTCATGGGTGGTGCAATTATTAGCGGGTTAGCTAGTCAAATTTCTAAGCGGTTGAAATCTAATTAAGGAATATTACAAGCTAACTTCCTGAATTTCAGCTAAATTGGATAATTTTTCCCGATTGGTGGTGGTGGTAACTTCGGGCGATCGCTCACAACGAACAGTAAAATTACAGTAGTGACAAAGATTGGCTGTTGCTGATACTTGAGGAAAATTTTCTCCTATTTCCTGATAGCGTCGCAGCCAATCTGTTAATTTTTTTAATAAACTTGTTAAATCTCGTTTCGTTTGTTCGTGCAGCGTAGCATTATAAGTAAATTTTAGGCTTTCTGGTTGCGGTTGTGATTGCACAAACCAGTAAGTCATCGAAATTTGTTCTGGCAAATAATCGCTTGTTTCTGCCAACACATAGAGATATAAACGAGTCTGCCAATCTTTTGCTAACCAGCGTTGATGTTTAGGTTTAGGATAAGTTTTCCAATCTAGAATTTGTGCTTTTTCATGATCTGCAATTAATAAATCATAAATCACTGTAAGTACATAACTATCAATACTTAAAGTCCGACAATGTTCACTTTGACGGAATGTTTCTGGCTCTGATGTTAAAATTTCTGGCGCGGCACTTATTAATGATGTTACCCAACGCTGTAATTGTGCATCTTCTTCAACAAAAGATTGAATTGGTAGCCCTAATTCACGTTGCTGCATTAATAAGTGAAAGCGACTACCCCAATTTTGCTTATCTTGTTGCTCTATATTGGGTAGAGAACCCAATTGATCAAAATAGATGTGTTGAAATTTACGCGGGCAAGCTTCTAGCAAATTTAAGTATCCTTGCGAGAGTCTAATTAGGGGTGAAGAGTGAGGAGTGAATTTCATCTTTTATTTTATGATGGTTATACAGAATAGGCATATTCACAAAGCTATGTTTAGGATAAAAATAGCTTTGTGATGAGCGCCTGTAAGAAAGGAATATGAGATTAATTGTCAAGTTATAGACAGTTTTTAAACCTTAGTTAATACAAACACACTGCCCTTATTACCTCGCCCAATTCGTAAGTCTTGATCAAGATAAGTAATATCTAGCCAGCCTTGTTGATCATTACTATTGATATTAAAATCAAAGGCTGGAAACTTTTTGCCGTTTTCAATTTGTCTAATAAATTCATTCGGCGATTCATAGCCAACTAAACGTTGCAGACCAATTATTGAGCGTTCAAATTTTACCTGAACACGAATTTTAGATAACACCTCAAACGAAGCAGCAACACTAACTAAGCCTTCTAAGTAAGGTAGACCATAAACCTCAGCTATGTTGTAAACTCTTGAGTCTTTTGCTCTAATACATTGGTAGATTTGACCGAGTTTCAACAAGGGAAAGTTGTCTATTCTTAATAGCTCATCGCTGCTAGTGTATAGTAGCCGCCAATTTCCTTCTAGTAAGTCAAGTGCCTCAAAGGGTTTAGGAGTAGGGTTACGCTCTTCCAATTGGCTAACAGCGATGAGAATCGCTTGTTTATCTACCTCAGTTGCTAGTAAACCACGATTTTTACCTGCGATCGCTTCTAACAATTTTGCTTTCTTCATAATTAATTTTGACCTTTGTAATTAAATTAGTATTTAGCTATCAGCACTAGGCTTTTAGGATTGGCTGATAGCTGACGGCTGACGGCTAGAAATAAATTTTTTAATCCAACTCTTGACAAATCTAGAGATTTAGGTAGTTCATTCTATTGTGGCAGTGATAAACTCTAGATGTCCAATTTTTAACTTGCACCCTGATTATGTATAACCCTTCCTTACGTCAAGAATCTCGTTTTGAACCTGCTGCGGTTATTCCTAAACCACAAGAACTTCCAATTTTAGATTGGCTAGAAGCCAATGGTCGTCTAATAGCACGTCAAGAAGGTGAAGAAGGCTATGTAGAGGAAGAAGAGGGGATCTCGGATTTGATGGGTGTCGATGATAATTCATTCGATGACCTAGATGAAGATGATGATCTCGGTGATTTGGAATAGTTTGTACAAAATAGCCCGAAGATTGATTTTTATAGACACAATCTCCCAAGTCTGTATCAATAGTCTAAAAAAAGATAGCTTGCAAGTCTTCGGACTGGATGTGAGGAGTCAAAAGGGAAACCTACTGTGGACGCAAAATTATTTTCTGGACGCTCGTTCAACCCATCAGGCTTCAATCTGCTGGTAACATTAGGCATAGGATTAAGCCTTGCAGCTTTGATGCTTGATCGGATAGCAGGTCGAGTGTCTTGGCAAGCCGTATCACTAACCTTGCCACTTTGGACTTGTGCTATAGCTACTGCTATCTTTGGTTACTGGGTTGTCCCATTATTGCAAAAGCTGAAAATGGGACAATTTATTCGGGAAGATGGCCCCCAAGCACATTTGCAAAAAGCAGGCACTCCCACAATGGGTGGGGTGTTTATTGTGCCAGTAGGGGTAGTAGCAGCTTTGCTGTGGTCACGATTTAACCCAGATGTTGTTGCTGTCAGCTTGATGACTTTGGCATACGGTTTTATTGGTTGGGTAGATGATTGGCAAATTCTACTCAAAAAATCTAACAAAGGCATTTCGCCCCAGATGAAGTTAGCATTACAGATTGGTATTGCTATCCTCTTTTGTCTGTGGTTAACCTGGAGTCAAGGCTCGAAGATTACTACTATTGATTTGCCGTTTAATTTAGTCCTACCTTTAGGATGGCTCTTTTGGCCTTTGGCTGTATTTGTGCTGGCAGCAGAAAATAATGCGACAAACCTAACTGATGGGGTAGATGGACTAGCAGCAGGAACGGGTGCGATCGCACTTTTAGGTCTTGGCGCAATGGTAGCACCGACATCACCCAATCTCATGCTGTTCTGTGCTTGTATGAGCGGCAGTTACTTGGGCTTTTTGGTGCATAATCGTAACCCGGCTCACGTTTTCATGGGTGATACTGGTTCTTTAGCTTTGGGTGCCGCACTAGGTGCGGTTGGTTTGCTAACTAACAGCCTGTGGACGTTGTTTATCCTTAGTGGTATTTTCTTTGTTGAATCTTTGTCAGTAATTGCTCAAGTTAGCTATTACAAAGCTACAAAAGGGCCAGATGGGGTTGGTAAGCGTTTATTCAAAATGGCACCTTTGCACCATCATTTAGAGCTTAGTGGTTGGTCAGAAACTCAGGTTGTGGGTGTTTTTTATTTGATTAACGCTGGTTTAGCTTTGTTGTGTTTTGTGATTCGTTAGTGCAAATAATTCAGGAGAAGGAATGATTAATTATTTATGCTCCTGAATTATTGTTTTTTTATTAACCGCAGATGAACGCAGATTTTAACCAATATTTTATCTGCTGATAACTAATTGCTAGAGTAAAGTTTAGTAGTATCAAGAAACAAAGATGGCAGCACAACTGTTACTGGTAGATGATGAACCTGGATTACGCGAAGCTGTACAAGCTTATTTAGAAGATAGTGGTTTTAATGTACAGGTAGCCAGTAACGCCCGTGAAGCATGGGATTTTTTGCAGAAAAATCCTCCTGATTTAGTCATTAGTGACGTGATGATGCCGCAGGTAAATGGCTATCAGTTTCTTCAAGAACTGCGAGAAGACGCTCGTTTTAAGGCTTTGCCAGTAGTATTTTTAACTGCTAGAGGGATGAAGTCTGATCGTATCCAAGGCTATCAAGCTGGTTGCGATGCTTATCTCCCTAAACCATTTGATCCAGATGAGTTGGTGGCAATTGTAGAAAACTTGCTAGAACGTCGTGCAGCTACAACTCAAGCAGCAGGCACTACTACAGATTTGGAGGACATTGCGAGGCAAATAGCGGAAATTAGGGGTATGCTACAACATGGTAGCAGTATCACTCAAACACCTTCACCTATTCGCATTGATTTGACACCTAGAGAGCAAAGTGTTTTAGATTTGGTGGCGCAAGGGCTAATGAATAAGGAAATTGCTCGGCGTTTAGAAACCAGCGTTCGCAATGTGGAAAAGTACGTTAGTCGTTTATTTAGTAAGACGGGAACTAATAGTCGTACAGAGTTAGTGCGTTATGCGCTGGAACATGGTTTAACGAAGTAAAGAAGTGATGCGATGTCTACGACGGGCTACGCCTACGCACTTTCTATTAACTCATAATTATTGATGCGATCGCCTCTCTCGCTATCAATGTAAAATTTAACTGCTTCTTAGCTTATTAATATACTGCTGACGTAATACGCGCCGCATGACTTTGTTGGAAGCAGTACGTGGTAAATTTTCAACAATCACAAGATCGCGTATTTTAAATAGAGGATTAAGATTTTGCGCGATCGCTTTCTGCAATTTACTCTTTAGTTCCTCTGGTTGCTGAGTCAGCATTGCAGATACTACAGCATATATTACCAACTGACTTGGCCCTCCATCTAGGGGAGAAATTGCGATCGCGGCAGTTTCGCTAATACCCTCAACTGTATTCAAAACTCGCTCAATTTCAGGTGAACTAACCTTAATTCCTCCTAAATTCATTGTGTCATCAACTCTACCCTGAGCGCGATAATAGCCATTAGGTAATCTTTCTATTTGATCGCCGTGACGACGCAGACAAGATAAGGTACTGGGGAGAGTAGGAGTATCAGCGAAATAAACTTGATGGTGATCTTTATTTAATAACTCCGTAGACAGTCCAATGCTAGGAGGAATAATAAAAGCTTCTCCTTGTTCAGCCAATTGACCATCTTCGTCTAAAATAACTAAATCCAATCCTAGCGCAGGCGTGGTAAAAGTTGAAGGAGCGCATGGTTGTACGACTGTACCAGTAATATATGCTCCACCAATTTCTGTACCACCGCAATATTCAATAATTGGTTTATATCCCGCTAAAGACATTAAAAAAAGCATATCCTGTGGATTGGAGCATTCACCTGTAGAACTGAAAGCTTTAATAGCACTCCAATCTAAACCTTGCATACAGTTAGTAGTTTTCCAAATATTCACTAAACTTGGAACTAAACCTAATATATTGACACGCGCATCTTGCACAAACTGACCAAATGCTCTTTCCGTAGGTGTTCCATAATAAAGAGCAATTGTAGCTTGATTAATTAAACTAGCAAATATTAACCAAGGCCCCATCATCCATCCTAAATTAGTCGGCCATACAACAACATCTCCTGGGTGAATGTCTTGATGTAAATATCCATCAACTGCACATTTAATCGGAGTCGTTTGTGTCCAAGGAATTGCTTTTGGATCTCCTGTTGTTCCCGAAGAAAATAAAATGTTCGTATAATCTGAGGGATTGCAGGGAAAAGAATCGAAGTCTTCCTTAGAACTAAGAAAATCTTCCCAAGTTAAATCTTCCTGACGCAATTGCAACCCACAATAATTATCAATAGATATAACAATCGCTTTGGGGGCATTAGCTTCGACAATTTTTGTATAAAGAGGTAGTTTTTTACCAGCCCTTAATATATAGTCTTGAGTAAAAATTGCTTGAGCATTAGATATGCGTACGCGTGTGGCAATTTCATTAGCAGCAAAACTATCAGCAATAGAAACAACTGTACAACCTGCTTTGATAATACCTAAATAAATAGCGACAGATTCGGCAGTCATCGGCATAGCAATAGCAATACGATCGCCTATTTTAAAACCTGCTTGTATCAAACCATTCGCCACTCGATTAGTCAAAATATTGAGTTCGCCATAAGTCCAAGTCGATAGCGAACCGCCTTCCACTTGAAATGCGATCGCAATATTATCCTTTGGTGCCTGAAAACAACTTTCAGCAATATTAAAACTAGCACCAACAAGCCATTTTGCCGACTCTACACCTTCGGAAAGATTAACAATCTCAGTATATTTTCTCCGAAAGTATATACTTTTTTTTTCAATCATCAATTTCCAGAAATGAGCGCGATTTTGCACTGACCAATAATGCAATTCCCTATATGAATTAATTCGTAACTGTTGCATTAAAGCAGCAATATTACTAGATTGAATTTGTTCATCACTAGGAAACCAAGCTGGCGCTACTCCCTGATTTGTATCTCCATCAGAAAAGGTGGTTTCATACAAAAATTTATGCAGTGTAAAAGGATAATCAGGTTTAAGAAATATTTGACTAATAATTTTCCAGCATTCAGCAGCAGGCAGAGAGGATAACCATTGATTAAGCTGCGGTAGCCTAGTAGCAGCTAAATGTTGATCGCAGCCACAATTAATTAGTTGTTCCAGGGAAAGTTGCTTGCTCATAAACTTTTTCCTGTGAATAAATACTGATGATAATAAATCCTGCTTGTATACCCTTGCAATTGAAAAGTAAAATCTTCAACACCTCACACTTCATCCTTATGACACTTTTTCAAAGCTGCTACTAACTCCTCTCTACGAATTGGTTTACTAATATAATCATCCATCCCACACTCAATACACGCTTCTTTATCACCTTGCATGGCATTGGCTGTCATTGCAATAATTTGAGGTCTTTCATGTGGCAACCAGTGATCTAAAATATAACGAGTAGCTTCTAACCCATCCATTTCTGGCATCTGTATATCCATCAAAATGACATCGTAAGATTGACGTTGCAGCGCTGAAATAACTTCTTTACCTGATGCCACTACATCCGCTCTATATCCAATTTTTTTTAAAATATGCGTCGCGACTTTTTGGTTAACTACATTGTCTTCTGCCAATAGAATCCTTAAGGGAAACTGTTCAGGATAGTTATTTAATTCAATTTTTTCTGGTTTAACAACTACTTCCTGAGTGGGTTGTTTAAATAAAATTTGATTGATAGTGTTAAATAACTGAGACTTCTTTACAGGTTTATTTAAAAATGCTGCTATATCCACATCAACTTTAATTGATTGCGGACGGCTCATGGAACTTAAAATCACTAATGGTAATTTCTGGCAGTGGGGATGTTGACGAATTTTTTCTGCTAAAACAATCCCATCCATTTCTGGCATTTGCATATCCAAAATGGCAAGTTCAAACTTATCAGTTCTTCCTAACCATTCCAAAGCTTGCTCGCCTGATTCTGCGGCAATTGGAATCATTCCCCATGATATTGCTTGCATTGCTAGAATCTTACGATTAGTGAGGTTATCATCTACAATCAACAGATACTTACCTTTTAACTGTGATGATTTTTCGTCAACTTCATAACATTGACTTTGAGGTACAGATGGCGCAACAATTGTGAAATAAAATGTCGAACCTTTTCCTTCTCTACTGGTAACTCCCATTGTGCCGCCCATCAATTCAGATAAGCGTTTACTAATAACCAAACCTAAACCAGTACCACCATAACGCCGCGTAGTGGAAGCATCAACCTGACTAAAAGATTTAAATAAGCGTTCCATTCTTCCAGCAGGAATACCTATACCAGTATCGCGGACAGCAAACCTAATAGAATAAGTGTTTGCTAATTCTTCATTATTGACAATTGATAGCCGATTGTCGCGATATATTAGGGATGAACCTTGAACATTTTTTACTGGCAGCTTCCGGGCAGTAACGGCAACAACTATTTCGCCTTTTTCAGTAAATTTGAGAGCGTTACTAAGTAAATTTACTAAAATTTGGCGTAGACGAGTTATATCTCCAATAAAAATGTTAGGGCAACGTGGAGCAATGCGATAAACTAACTCTAAACCTTTCTCGGCGGCTTTACCAGCAACAATATCTAAAGAACTTTCTACACAGTCTTGTAAATCAAAAGGTTGTTCTTCTAAATCCAGTTTTCCTGATTCTATCTTAGAAAAATCTAAAATATCATTAATAATAATTAACAATGACTCACCACTAACGCGAATTGTTTCTACAAAGTCGCGTTGCTGAGGTGTCAACTCCATGTCTAATAACAATCCTGTCATACCAATCACGGCATTCATAGGAGTACGAATTTCATGGCTCATGCTCGCCAAAAATTCGCTTTTAGATTTAGTACCGGCTTCAGCGGCTTCTTTAGCTATTTGTAGTTGTTCAATTAATTTTTTTAATTCTTGAGTTCGTTCTTGAACTCGTTGCTCTAAAGTTTCATTAATAGATTTTAGATTGAGTTCTTGAGTTGCGAGTGCTTCAACTAAATTAGTTAAAGATTGAGAAAGAATAGCAACTTCATTTTGACCTGATATCTGCGGAATTTGTGTATGGCGATCGCCTGTTCGCAACCTCTCAGCAGCAGCAGCTATACTTAGTAGTGGATCGGTAATTCGACTCGCTAGTATCCAACCTGCGACAGCAAACCACATTCCTAATCCTAAACCCAATAACTGAATTTGCTTTTGCAGTTTTCTAGCTGGTGCAAAAGCAATATCAGTGTTTTGTCTAACTAACACCGACCACCCTAAACCAGGATAATTACGATGTCCTTTAGTGCGGGTAAAACCAGTTAAATAACTTTGGTTATCTGACCAATTTTCGACTAAATAGTTAGTCTGACCTTGTTGAGCAGATTTTATGCTATTCAGCCTGAGTTTTCGTAATGGCTGTTTGAGTTGTTTTGGCTTAAGTAAAACACTGCCATCTGCACTAACAACAAATACTTCTACTTGAGCATTATTTTGTAGTAATGATGCTTCTATTTCTCTTGCCCACTGCCAGCTTAAATGAGCACCAACTACACCTTTAAACTTACCTTGAGTATCGCTAACAGGAGACGATACATCAACAAAGCGTAGAGGTTCTCCGGTAGTATTGGGTAATAATTTAGCTAGTAGGATAGCATCATGTACATCTCCTAAGTAGGTGGTAGTTTTTGCCTGACTAAACCAAGGTCTTTTGGAAACGTTTTGACCTTCTAATAGTTTGTTGGTACTAAACTGAACAAGGCCAGCTTGATTTACAAACCCAATCCAAGCATAGTTGTTATAAGTGCTTTTTAGTTTTTCTAAGAGCGATCGCTTTTGTGCAATTGCGGTGTTTGGGTTACGCAGTTGTTCTAGTGAGGCAATAATCTCAATATCCCGATAGCGTTCAAACATCCCTCGATCGAGTTTATCCGCCATCTGATACGCTAACTCTGTGAGGAATTGCCCACTATCATTTTTAATTTGAACTTGCACAGCTTGCCCAACTATACCGCTCAAGGCTAGGGACAGCAAGAAGGTTGTACCACCCAAGACTATCCCTAACTGATTCTTGAGGCTACCGCCTAAATATCTCCACCTATTTAATCGCCTTAACGCCAAAGCACCAGAATCCTTCTTATATATTTATTTGGATTTGTGCAAGACTAACTTCAGTTATTAGCAATGAATAATTTGTAAGTGAAAATTATTACTCAAACAAATTTAACCAACTGCCTAATACTTTAGTTCTCTGCCCCCTATCCAAACACTTTACGGACTCTTACTGTCCTTGCCCATACTAATAGATGAGATTGCAACCATTAGCTAATGTAGCAATGGTTACATATTAACTATAGTAGGACTTTCACAGAGCAAAAGTTGCAGAATTTTATTCAGGGCTTATCCAAATTAATGCGCGGGTAAGATGCCCTAAATCGCTGCTTCCCCACCAACCACTACATTTTTTATCCGCAAGCTGGGGCCACCACATCCTACAGGTAAACCACTCTGACCTCCTTTACCACAGCCGCCAGATTCATCCCAATAAAAGTCATCCCCAATGGCTTCTATATCTGCTAATGTTTTGAAAACGTTACCAGAAAGGGTGACATCCCTCACTTGTTCGGCAAGTTTACCATTGCGGATCATCCAAGCTTCACCAGCAGTAAAGGTGAACATTTCCCCGTTGGTCATTCCTCCTAACCAATTACGGGCATAAACACCATTTTTAATCCCTGTAAATAAATCGGCGACGGGAGTATTACCTCGTTCGATCCAAGTATTAGTCATCCGCACGATGGGAGGATAATGGTAGTTAAGACAACGAGCATTTCCGGTGGCTGTTTCACCAAGTTTGCCAGCAGTTTCGCGGGAGTGCAAGCGTCCTACTAATACCCCATCTTTAATAAGTTGGGTTGTGGTAGCGGGTGTTCCTTCATCATCGTATAAATAACTACCACGATGCCCTTCTGGTGCTGCACCATCAAATATTTGCAATTCGGCTGGGCCAAATCGCCGCCCCATACTCATAACTTCTAGGATGTCAGGATTTTCGTATGCCATATCTGCTTCGGAAAGATGCCCAAAAGCTTCATGAACAAACAAACCTGCCAAAATTGGGTCAATAACTACTGTATAAGTATTGCCTTTGACAGGAGGCAGAGATAAAGCATCTACAGCACGTAGGGCAGCGCTGCGTACTTGCTCATCAAGGTTAGTTAAGTCTTCAAAAGCTTTGCGCGAACCGCTAGTTTCTCTACCTGTTTGTACTGTTTCTCCGTTGCGGGCAGTTGCAGCAAAGCGCATTTCCATATCTACCCAGCTTTGCTGAATTAGTGTGCCATCGGAGGTAGCAAGGATGATTCTTTGGGCGCTGTCACTATAACGTACAGAGGTTGTGGTGATTTTGGGGTCAGTAGTGCGGAGAATTTGATTGTAGCGATCGCACAATTCTTTTTTCTGAATCAAAGAAATTTCACGAGGATCAGTACCAGTCAGAGGTAAAGCACAGATAGCTTGCACTGCTTCCACTGGTGCTAATAGCGTTTCTTCGTCACCAACTAACAAAGAAGCTGCGATCGCTTCCTCAATTCTTTCTGCTAGGGTATCTAATTGGTTAAAACTAGCAAACCCCCAACCTCCCTTATAACAAGCTCGCACTTGCCCACCAATAGAAAGACCTTCACTCAGGCTTTCTACTTTTTCGCCTCTTAATAAAATGTCGGTTCCTTCAGCTTCTTCTAACCGAATTGCTAAATAATCAACACGATTGCGATAACGCGCAACCAAGTCAGAAAGCAAGTCACTATAGTTAAGTAAAGTTGGCATAGGAGTAAATGTTTAATGAATTCATAATTAAGGGCTTAAATACTATCTTAAATGATTTCTATAATTTGAAATAACTAACAATAAAGATTCCTATTAAATAGATGTAATAACAATTCTATTTAATAAATATGAGCCTTCTTTTTAGCTATTTATCTTTGCTAAGTTTGCGTTGAACAAATAAAATCAGGATTTTTGCCAGAAGTTTATCAAAAAAACATCTGCGGTCTAAAATCTAGTCAACTTTCAATTTGACGACAAATTCCAAATACTGAAGTATAGCCGTGTAAGAAAGTACTGCTACCAATAGGGCCAATCTCACCGTTACAGAAAAAGCCACCTATGGGAATATCTTTTAAGTAACGGCGGAACAAGCGTGAATCAAAATTAGGCTGCCCATAAAGCCCTTCTCCTCTACCCATACAGGAGAACATCAAAGCACCAGCAGTAGTTGCACGATCAGCTAATTCATCTTGATAACGCTGAAGTAATAACTCTAAATCTTCTGCTGAAGTTTCAGCATCACGTAAGTGAAATTGGATACGTTGACCAGTACGAACGCGATCGCCAATAGCAACTGCCCCTACTCTAGGATCTACCCCTAGTAAATTCCGAATTAAAAAGTCTCCATGCCCCAACTGCTGCTTAAACGCAGTCTGTGCTACGCCGATAAATAACGAGTGCTGTGCTAATTGTCTATCTGCCTCGCTCAAATTTTCAATTACATCCCGCAACGCTTCCAAAGACGTTTGAGACGGCTTATTAGCTACAGCGATATCGCCACTATCATCCTCAACTACTTCTAAAATAATATTGCGATCGCCTTTAGTAACTTGATACGTCCGACCGATAGGACGACAACCTTGAGCAACAATTGTTTCAATAGCAATATTGCCTGTCAGTGCAACCCCAACTGTACCCTCTCGATACAGTTTATAGTTACAAAACAACCCGCTTCCCATACCAGTAGCGCCGCTACTTGCCAATCCACCTACCTTCACAGACCCAGGATAAGCAAAATCTAAACCCTCCAGTAAATCATTGATTTTGGAGGTAAACGCATCTGATAACAAAATGAACTGAGGCGCTTGTTGTTGCGGGACATCAATTAATTCCACCCAAGCATCCGGCGGACTATCCATGTCAGGTAATGAGTCAGCAGAAATATGAAAGCTGCTGACTTCTACTCCTGGTAAGTGCATCAAAGTCAGACTTAAAGCTGTTTCACCCTCAACCTCTTGGGCTTCCCCTTGAGAATTTATCCCGATAATCCCACCGCCACCACAGCCAATTAAAGCTGGTAATTGGAGTTTTTCTTGCAATAAAGGCATTAATCGCGGATATTCACTCGCATACGCCGACGAAATAAACACCAGACCCAAATCCGCACCTATCCCTAAAGAACTCTGTGCGCGCTCTACTACTTCCGCGACAGCCGCTTCCAAAGAAGCGCGATTTGATAAGGCGTTCGACCACTTAATCTGGTTAGCCATAGGCTTTAATCTCCATCGGCGCTCACTGCTTACTTGCCCCCAAGCAGCAAGTCTGTTTACCCTCTAGGTTAAAGATAGCACCAGCAAGGATCAGCAAGATCCTAAATCCCAACAGCTAGGGGAGTAGCGATTCAACATTCACATAAGTTAATATTTTACTTAAAGGTGCAAGTTCGTTTAAACTCGCTAACCTTCAACCACACTCACAAGCAAATCTTAAAACAAACAAAGGAATCTTATCTGGGCGCTGGCAGTTCAGCTATTACAGATTAAGTAGGGCTGTTCCAAAGAACTGGGTGACTGAACACAACACCAGATACGATTGTTGTCAAACGCGGAAATAAAATAAGTTTCCTGTATTAAAGCTAGCCACTAGGAAAAAACATGAGCAACACTGACATTCAACAAAAAATCGAACAAGAGCGTGAGCAAGCACGCCAAGCCTGCGATCTCAATGGAGCAACCTCTGGCGAGTGTGCTGCCGCTTGGGATGTAGTTGAAGAATTGCAAGCAGAAGCATCACATCAGCGCACCACTAAGCCAAAAAACTCCCTAGAACAGTTTTGTGATGACAATCCTGACGCAGCCGAGTGTCGGCTTTACGAGGAATAAAGTTAACTTCCTCAAATTTGTCAATTCTGTATTAATAACTTGACCTAAGCAAGCAATAACAAACAGCTAATACAGCGTTTTTGTTGCTTGCTTCAGTGTTTTTGGGATTTGCTTGAGTAAGCGGCAGCAGTAGCGCTCAAAGGTAAAATAATTTGATGAAAAAGTGAGAATAACCTTGTGTGCAGGGTTTCTATTAAAGGAGAATAAAGATACAAGCAATGCAAAATGAATCGTGGTTGAGAGCGCTAGCCTGGACTGACTATCGGTTGGCAATATTATTTACCGTTATTATCCCCCTGATATTGCTAATTTGGGCTTTTGCTCAAAAATCAGCAGGTATTCAGAGGTTATTAATGATTTACTGGCGCGTTTCCAGTTTGCTTTTGATTACTGTTTATCTAATGATTGCTTCTTGGCCTATTGCATTTTTGTCTTCTTTATTAGCGCGTATCCTTATACCTATATCCCTCTGGTTTTGGGTAGATATCAATGAAGAAATAGATGATATGCAGCCACGTCCTCTCAAGTTAGCAGTGCAAGCTTGGCGTTGGGCTATTACTACTTACTGCATTTTGGGAACTATCGCAATTATTCCTTTTTTACCTTGTGCTTTTTCCCAAGGGCTGATTAAAACTTCCTACTGTCAAGTCTGGTTAGAAGCACCTTGGCTATATAAAGCTTTTTTCCATGCCAATTCTAGACCGGATTTTTTAGGTGGGTTGGGAATGTTTGCATTAATAATTTATGTGTTTTTGCTAAGTTATTTTGTGCTGGTTCGTTTAGGAAAGCAAGGACGTTCAGCACTGCAACAGTAGCCAAAATAGGCGTAGTTTGATGGGTTAAAGGTTTTAGGAATTGTAAAAATCAATACCTAAAATCTTTAACTTAGATAAACTTTTTTATTTAAAGATTTAGTAATGTCATAAATTATCTAAATTATGAACAATTCTATTGGGCGACGCTTAGAACAATATACCCTCAAGCATCCGCAATTCGTTTTAATTGTGACGGCAGAAATTTCTGGTGAAGAAGACCAAATTGCGATTTTTAAAGGTTATTCTAGTTCTTTAATGCGATCAACAGCTTTTGATCCAGATGTGCCAGTGCTACCGGATGATGCCAAGATTATTTGTATAGATATAGTAGAAAGCCCATACAACCCTGAATCTCCTGTATATATACAGCAGGAATTAACGTGGGAAACGATTCAACCTTTGTTATAAATCAAATAAATAAGTTTTGGAATTGTTAGCTTGAGGGCTGATATGGGCAAACTCTTGATTATATATCTAAAATTTAGACCTTGCCATGCAGCCTCAAGAATCTAACCTAAATTCGGCACTTAAGTCAGTAGCCGCTCAGTCTGACTCCGAAAACCAGGGGAGTGTAGTACTATCTAAAAATAACAGGATCAAGCGATCGCTTAATTTTCAGAGTATTAGACACAAGATTGGTTTAGGATACGCTCTCGCAATTGGTGTCGCTGTTTTGGGAACTACTGCGGGGCAGATAATTGGGACATATTATGAAGAGCAGGCTCACGATCAACACAAGCAAGCTCGTGAAGAAGAACATTTATTAACTGAATTAAAAGTTGCTGTACTAGAGGCACGTTCCCATCAGCAACAGTTTATTCCTTTATTAAAGGATAATCAAAGCTTTAAAGATGAATACGCCCACTTTATTAGCCATACTCAAGAGGTTAA
This sequence comes from Oculatellaceae cyanobacterium, assembly GCA_036702875.1. Lineage (GTDB taxonomy): Bacteria > Cyanobacteriota > Cyanobacteriia > Cyanobacteriales > PCC-9333 > Crinalium. The sequence goes on from DATNQB010000025.1 coordinate 313,001, forward strand.
CAAACATTTTGATGAGGTTAAATCTTATGTAAAAGAAAATTCAAAAACTGATCCTGATATTGAGCGTGTAGAGGAATGGTTGCGTACATATAATGGTACAGTAGCAGCTTATATCCAAGAAATAGAAGGTTTAATCAACCGAATCGATCCAGCTAATTTGCGATCGCAAGACGTACAAGCAGCACAGCAATCAATTTTAAAATTTACTAACAGTAATGTAGCATTAAAATTTGATGGTTTGTCAGATGATTTAACAGAACTAATTGAAGCGGCTCACGAGGAAGAAGAAGAGGCACAGGAAAATTTAGATCAAGCCGAGGCGCTGCACATCAAGATAACCAGCTTGAGTTTGTTATTTTCTGCGATTACTGCTGCGGCTTTAGCACTATATACCAGTAGAGCGATCGCACGTCCTTTAGAAGCAGTTACTCAAGTAGCTAAAACAGTCACTGACCAAGCAAACTTTAAACTGCAAGCCCCAGTAACTACTAAAGATGAAGTAGGGGTTTTAGCCAAATCTTTCAACAAACTTATTAATCGAGTTGCTGATTATACTCAAGAGTTAGAAATAGCTCGTCAGACTTTAGAAAAAAGAGTAGAAGAAAGAACAGAGGAACTGTGGCAAAAAAATGAACAATTAGAATCAGCCCACGATCATCTGCAACAGCTAAATACAGATTTAGTATCTCAAGCACAAGAGTTAGAAATTACCCTAGAAAATCTTCGCCAAACCCAATCACAGTTAATTCAAACAGAAAAAATGTCTAGCTTGGGTCAAATGGTAGCAGGCGTAGCTCATGAAATTAATAACCCAATTAACTTTATTCATGGCAACATTACTCATGTTAGTAATTATGTTCAGGATTTATTAGGTTTAATAGACCTCTATCTACAACAATATCCCAACACTTCCCCAGAAATTGCCGAGGAAATAGCAGCTATTGATCTTGAATTTATTATTGAAGATCTACCTAAAACTCTTAATTCAATGCAAATGGGTACTGAGCGCATTAGTCAAATTGTGCTGTCATTGCGAAATTTCTCTCGCCTAGATGAAGCAGGCATGAAACTAGCAGATATTCATGAAGGAATTGATAGTACCCTGTTAATCCTAAATCACAAGCTCAAGCAGGGAGTTCATGTGAGCAAGCAATATGGTAATTTGCCACAAGTTGAGTGTTACCCAGCACAACTTAATCAAGTATTTATGAATATTATTAGTAATGCTATTGATGCACTGATGGCACAAACAGATCAAGCCAGTAAAGAAATTGTAATTCATACACAAGTAGTTGAATCTAATTTAGAAGCTGATCGGGGATGCTATGCAGTAGTAAATATTAAAGATAATGGCCCTGGGATGCCCTCAGAGGTTAGGAGGAAGATATTTAATCCTTTTTTTACAACTAAGCCAGTAGGTCAAGGTACAGGCTTAGGTTTAGCAATTAGCTATCAAATTATCGAAAAACACCAAGGCAAAATTGAGGTAATATCTGAACCTGGACAGGGAACAGAATTTAGTATTTCATTACCAATTTCAAAATAATCCTAGCAGTTAGAAGTTAGCTTTTTTACTGTTATTGCAAAAAATAATAGCGTGGCTCTTTCTTGAACATAAAAGTTATGAAAGAAGCCACGCTAAATTTTAATCAAAACCTACAAGTTGCACTATTTAAAGTTTTAAACTTTGAACACCTGAAGACTGACTGCTGACAGCTATTTTAGTTAACAAATCAGACCAGCTAACACCTTCTAGATTAGATAGAACCACATGAGCATCGCCTATACGCTCAACTGGCCCTAATCCTACAGCGTACATCCCAGCAGATAAAGCTGCTTCTACACCTGCGGTAGCGTCTTCTATAACTACACATTCTTCAGGTGATAAGCCAAGTTGTGCAGCGGCGTGTAGGAAAAGATCTGGTGCTGGTTTAGGATTTTCTACACTGTAACCATCTGCGATCGCATCAAATTTATCCTCAATCCCTAAACGTTGCAATACCAAATGAGCATTTTTACTCGATGAACCTAAAGCTACTTTTATTCCAGCAGCACGTAGTTCATTTAATAAATTTAATACTCCTGGTAATAACTTATCTGGAGTCATCTCAGAAATTAATTCCAGATAATAATTGTTCTTACGCTCCATCATGTCCTGAATCTGAGCTTCATTAACTTTTCTGTCGCCCAAGATATACAGTAAAGAATCGCGTCTTGGTAATCCCCGCATTTTCTCGTTGGTTTCCCAATCATAAGGAATACCTTCTTGATCAGTTATCCGTTTCCAACCTAGATAATGGAAGTCCGCAGTATCGGTAATCACACCATCTAAATCGAAAATGACACCTTTAATGTTAGGAGTGGCAAGTTGAGAATTGGAAGTTGAGGATGAAATCATAGCTGACTGCTGATCGCTGATTGCAGATTCCTGAATATCAAACTCATACCATTGGTTGCGCCATTGTAGACGGAACTTGAGGCGAGTCCAACCAGGTGGCAGGTGGGGGCTAGAAATAGGCCCTTCTGGTGTTAGTTTAACGCCAGCAAACCCAAATACTAATGCCTGCCAAACTCCACCAGCAGATGCAGCGTGAATACCTTCGTTAGCATTACCACGTACATCTTCTAGATCTACTAATGCTGAACGCATGAAGTGTTTATAAGCTTCTGCTGGTTGTCCGAGTTCACAACCAAGAATAGCGTGAATTGCTGGGCCTAATGAAGATCCGTATGTATGATCGGTGCGTGGGTTATAGTAATCCCAGTTAGTTTGTAAAGTTTGACGATTGGTGCGATCGCGCAACAAGTACAACAACATCAACACATCTGGTTGTTTCAATACTTGCTGTTGATTAGCGCCTTCAATCCCCAAAATTACTTGCATCGACTTAGTGCGTGGCTCATACTCAGTTAGAGGCACATCTTTCAAATCAAAAAAGCCATCAAACTGTTCAATCAAACCAGTCTCAGGATTTTGATTAAATACCAAACGCTGACTTATATCTGCCCACTGCTGGAAGCGTTTTTTATTTAAGTTTAGTTGTTGTTTGAGGATGCTTGCGCGATCGCTATCTTCCCGTGTCAACCAATCCCAAACACCCAAAGCTGTCTGCAAATGCCATTGCACCATGCCATTTGTAAAGGCATTGTTATTAATCTTTTCATGGTACTCATCAGGCCCAATGACATCAGAAATCTCATAAGCGCCCCTTTCTCGGTTCCACTCGGCACGACTAGCCCAATAATTAGCAGTATCTAGAATTATTTCAGCGCCATACTCGCGCATCCAAGCATCATCTCCGGTATTCTGCCAGTAGTGCCAAACTGCATAAGCTATATCATTATTAATGTGCAGTTCAATATCACTACACCAGATGCGGATCATCTTACCATCTGGCCCTGGAACCCAACGGGGAGTTACTTCATCCCCAGTTGTGGCACTTTCCCAAGCAAACAACGCACCCTCATAACCTGCTTCTTGAGCCTTACGCCTTGCCCCTGCTAATGTTTTATAGCGGTAAGTCAACAAGTTACGCGCTAAAGCAGGTTGGGTTAAAGTCAGGAAGGGAACAATAAAAATTTCTGTATCCCAGAAGATATGACCGCGATAAGCATAACCAGAAAGAGTTTTTGCTGGAATACTCACGCTATTATCGTGACGGGGAGCAACTGCAAGTAGCTGGAATATGTTGTAACGAACAGCTAATTGAGCCTTGATGTCTCCTTCAATCACTATATCTGAGTCTTGCCACACCTGCGCCCAGGCAGCGACGTGAGCAGCAAATACAGTTGTATAACTAGGTAAACAATTCAGTAAGCCAAGTGCTTCGCCTACGGGATCAACTCTGTCCCGTGAGGTAAATACTGTCACCAACTTTTCTAAAGTAATGCTTTGTCCAGGCTGAATTTGTAAAGTTGTTCCCAACCCTGGACAGTTTTGTGTTCTTAAAGCTTGAATTTCAGCAGGTAAATCAACTATTTGTAGTTTAGCTGCCATACCTAAATCTACTGCTGAATTCAATGTTCGAGTATGTAGCCAAATAGTATTATCTGTAATACTTTGCTCGACAAATTCCCAGTGCTTAGTGCCTTGATTGCCTACTTCACCATTAATACTAGCTTGGATCTCAATCTCACCTGCAAAATCAACTGAAGTAACTTGACATCTTTGCGCCAGTACGTGCTGATCTGCCAAACTTGTAAAGCGTTCAAAGTAGATATCTACAGTATGACCAGCAGGACTGCGCCAGCGAATCTCACGACTCAGTACACCTAAGCGCAAATCTAGTTGACGCTGATAGTGTAGCGTCTGCCCTTGATCTAAATTAAAAGCTTGACCGCCTATAATAATCGTGATTGGTAGCCAATTGGGACAATTAACTAATTCCGTATATACGACAGGAACATCATCGTAAACGCCGTGAATTAAAGTAGTTGAACAGTCCCCAGGATAACCTTCTTCAAATGATCCGCGTGTGCCTAGATAGCCATTACCGAGAGTGAATACCGTTTCTTGGTGGTGCAGATGAGAGGGGTTAAATTGAGATTCGATGACAGTCCAGCCGAAAGATTCCATGAGTAGCCTATCCTACACAAAGTAGCTTGATTTGCAATTAAAAAAGGTTCAGATCAGTAGGGGGTTTAGTCGCGCTTGCGCTTTTCTGCAAGTTGTCTAGGCTGAAAATAGTTCATCTGCGTTCTCGGTCTTGATGACTGTAATGCGGTTGAAATAGCGCCCGACCGTTGATATTTTTTATAAATTCCCCTACCTATAGACAGATTTTCCAGAAATTATTTTAGGAAACAGAATAATTATAGGAAACAATACAAACAAATAAACAACTTATTTTACATAAAAAATAAATTTTTCATTACATTTACTTCTACAAACGTATCTGTTTAGTTTACAGATGAGAGCCGATACAAATACTGATTTATCGTAATCGCTGATGAAAATCTAAGTATATTTATCTAAGTATTAATTACTAAATAATTTAACTTGATTTTATAATCAGTTTGTATTCTGCGTTTATAGTTCATTAAATTAACCACAGATAAAGCACAGATGGACACAGATGAAGAAAGGATTTTTTCACTTCTATAGCCATGAATATTTACAACCCATGCCTGAAAATGCTTGATCGCGCCTCTCTCCTGTCTCCTCCCTGCAATTATGCTTCAATCACAACTCTTAAATTTCCCCGTTTCTTGACAACTCGACAAGCTGTAGAAGCTCCAGACCGCTCAAATTCCAGATCTAAAACTGTTGATCTAACTCGTAAATTATGCAATGATAGAGAGTTAATTGAATCTGGAAGTTTAGGATCGATAATCCGCAAATAGTTTCCAGCAGCATCAGGTACTAGATTAACCATCATTTGCAGTAGTTGAAAAATACTACCAGTAGCCCAAGCTTGAGGTGAACAAGCAACGGGATATTTTACTGGATCGCTATCATTAAGACGCTCATAACCGCAGAAAAGTTCTGGGGGACGCTGATAAGGTTGTCGCTTTGTCATATCGAGCAAACCTTGAGATATTTCTAGGGCTTGATCGACTAATCCGAGCGATCGCAATCCCATTGCAATTAAAGCATTCTCATGGGGCCAAACAGACCCAACATGATAACCCATCGGATTATATGCTGGTGACAAACTACTTAATGTACGAATGCCCCAACCATTAAACATATCCGGTGCGCGTAGTCTCTCGGCTACACTATAAGCTTTTTCAGCATCAAGAATACCTAATAATAGACAGTGACCTGGATTAGAAGAAATACTGTCTACACAATTACCATCTCCATCTAAAGCTAAAGCGCAGAAATCTTGATCAGATACCCAAAAATCATGATTAAACCTTGCCTTTAAACTTCTAGCGTCTTCTTGCCACTGATAGGCTAAATCTAGACGCTTTTTCATTCTAGCAATTTCGCTCAAGCGGATTTTAGCAGCATATACATAAGCTTGAACTTCCGAAAGTGCGATCGCACCCTCTGCTAGTTCACCTTTACGATTTACTATACAATCCCCTGAATCTTTCCAACCTTGGTTAACTAAACCGCGACTAGATTTAACGTAATAACTGAGATAACCTGTTTCTTTAGAGTTGCGATCGATCCAATCCATCGCTGCTAAAGCATTTTGCCATAAGCGATCTAAAGTTTCTTGATCTGCTGTCCAAGCATAATACTCTGCATATAGCATTAACCATAGCGGTGTAGCATCTACAGTACCGTAATAAGGTGTATGTGGCACTTCTTCACAACGCGCCATTTCACCTAAACGTAACTCGTGCAAAATTTTGCCTGGTTGTTCATCACGCCACTCATTATCTGCTTTACCTTGATAATGAGCTAAAATCCCCAATGTTTCACGGGCAATAGAAGAATCGAGAATCAAAGTTTGGGAAGCAGCGATGATTGAATCACGCCCAAATAAAGTAGAAAACCAAGGTACACCTGCTGACAGCGCCCTACCTTTTCCAAAAGTCTGTCTTAATAAATAAACATCTTGTTCCGCACGTTCAATTACTTGATTAAAAGTATTTTTATCAGACCGAATTTTAGTAACTTGATGATGCCAATTTTCTTCTTCTAATAACTCTGCGGCTTTAGCCTGTACTAAAGTAACAGGTGCATTTACTCTAGAAGTAGGCTGATTATTAGTAAACATTTGCAAGCGATATCCCAATTTTTGAGTTTCGTGGGAATCGAGTTTTAGCTGCCAAATTGCTGTATAACCTTTCAGATGATCCGGCTGACGATGAATAAATTTTATGCGAGATTCCATCAGGGAATTATCTAGCCCCTGATATGCCATAGTAATTTCTTGCTCAACAAATTTATGAGCTTTTAATTTTGTTTGAACTAGGGATTCTGCGTTATTAACTTCTGCCTCTTGAGTTGTAGGCACTTGCCTTAAAAGCTTACCTCGTTGCTTGCGATCAAAACCGCGCATTTCAAATAAATCAATAAAATCAGCATCAAAACTAAGACTAATTTCTATAGTTATAGGGGTAGTGTTAAAATTAGAAACTTCTATTTCTTCAAATAAGCCACCATTAAGCACAATTTCGCGATTAATACCGACAGTTTCAGCTTTAATGCGATCCTCAATGCGAGGATTTGCACACAAAACTGAGAGTACAAAACCTTTTTCTGCCGTGCTACTTAGGAGTATTGGCGATCGCCCTTCAACCTGAAGTTCTAAACGACCTAAGAACCGCGTATCATTACAAAATAAACCCATGCTGGCATTTCTGTCATCAGTACAATAACCAGCAATATTGCCAAGGGTGTCAGTAATTAAAAATAAGTCATCATCCTTAAGAGTGAGAGTTGGTTGTGGTCGTTCTTCTAACACACAAGGCCAAACAGGGATGGGCATTTCGTCTGCGGGGACAAAAGTTTTGCCGTCAATTAAGAGCGTATCTGTAGTCATTCCTAAACTTTGTTTAAAACTTATAGTTTTTTATAGGTGACAGCTTGCTTGTAGGGTGTAAGCATTCAGCTATCAGCTAAAGCGTATATAAAACTACGCTAGCACTCAAGAGCCGCTTTATTTTTAATTAATATAATTTTTTTCAAACTAGATTATATATTTTTTTATATAAAGTAAGCAAAGGAGCGATCGCCCCTTGTTCCACCACCTATAAGCTTACATCAGTAGGAATTTGCTTAATATGGGTTTCAATCTGTAACTTCATCTTTTCCTGTTGTACCTCTAAATGTTTAACGCGGAAAGCTACTCCAGCGATTTCAAAATAAGGCAAGTTCAGCAATTCCTGGCATTTCTGCATTAATGCAATACATAGATCTAGAGAAATACCTTCTCCTTGATAGCAGTTAAACCCCTCTAATAATAGTGGTTGATTGCTTGTTCCAGGTTTAACTACTCCAGTAAACCTAAATTTGCGGCTGTTATCTGTTTCTTGCAGTAAAATATCTCCGCTAAATGTTAGCTTACCATCGCCAGATAATTTTAACTCTAGAGGTTGTTGCAATTCTAAACTGACAGTTTTATCATCTACTTTTAATTTTAAAGGCGCTAGCTTGTTAGAAATATAATCTGAGTTGAGAGTCTGATTAATATCTGTTTCTGTAAGAACAACAGTGCCATTCGCATTAATTGGTTCTTGAAGTTCAGCTTTTCCAAAGATAGTGGTCAATAGATCAATAGCAACGTTACCTGTGTGCATTTCTATTTTTTGCACACGGATATCTTTTTCCATTACTAAACCCTGGGCTGTCATTGAAACTGAATCTGCTTTTCCTTGAGCCATATTCAGCAAATCAGTCTCAACAGTTATATCCAGTTTTTCTACGTCATCTACTTGATTAGAAAAGCCTATTTCTGCTACTTTACTAAGTGCTTGCGCCTCCAATCCTAGTTGATTTTTTTCCGTCATTATGTATTTTCCTACTTCCCTATACTTGCTTACTTTAAGCAGTTAATAGAAGAAGGTTATCTATTAAAGGAGCTAAGAAAATTTTAGCAAGAATCTATCTATGGATGGTGAAAATAATTAAATATAAAATGTAAAGATTCAATTTTTCATGCCGCCTCCGTTACACTACATTGCTACTATTTTAGGTTTTATTAAGTGGAGTTACTTGATTAAAGCTCACCATTTAAAACCATTTGAAAACTACTAGAAGGTGATAATGTTACACCACGGCGCACAGGTTTTGGTTGACGCCGATCAACAAGTGAAAGTTGATAACGAGAAACAATTGTAGCAAGTGCCAGCTTCATTTCAAATAAAGCAAATGCCATACCGATACAGCGACGGGTACTACCACCAAAAGGCAAATATTGGTAAGGAGAAAATTGTTTTTCTAGAAAACGCTCTGGTTTAAAAAGCTTTGGTTCTGGGTAAATATCTTCACGTTGATGTGTAAGATAAATACACCCCATAATTGCTGTTTCTGGCTCAAATTCATAATCCATGATTTTAAGAGGCAATTTAAGAATTCTGGGGAAAGTTAGTATCGCTACAGGATAAATACGCAGGGTTTCCTGGCAAACGGCATTGAGATATGGAAGTTTAGCTAATATGCTGGGATCTGAGCGATTTTCTTGCGGGATAGCAACGCTTTCGCCCAAACTACTAATTTCTGTTAATAGCTTGTCGTATACTTCTGGTAAAGAGTGAATCCAGTACAATGCCCATGTCAATGCTGAAGCTGTAGTTTCGTGACCAGCTAACAACAAAGTCAGCAACTCATCGCGCAACTCTTCGTCAGTCATGGGTTGACCTTGTTCATCTCTAGCAGACATCAACAAAGTCAAAATATCGTTACGAGATGAATCTGGTTGCGATCGCCTGTCTTGAAGTTCAGCGTAGATAAGTTGATCAATTTGCTGTTTTTGGCGCAAAAAGCGTCCCCAAGGACTCCAAGCGCCAAAATCCCGTTGTAGGGATTTAAAAAATAGCAACCCAGAACTCCAAGGAGAGCTAACCGAATCCAGCACAGAAGTCAATAATTCCTTCAGTTGCTCAAAACGCTCTCCCTGATTCACGCCAAATACAGCATTTAAAATTGTTAACAGAGAAATTTCTTGCATAGCAGCACGCACAAAGAACGGTTCGCCGATTATGCGCTTACTCATTACTTTGTCAGTGATGTCACAAATCAGGTTTCCATAAGCACGCATCCGTTCACCATGAAACGGGGGTGTCAACAGTTGGCGTTCACGCTGATGGCGATCGCCATCTAGCAAAATCATGGAATGTTCTCCGACCAAAGGCTTTAAGATTTGATTGGCTCTACCACTATCAAACTGTTTAGCATCAGCAGTCATAAGCTGCTGAATGCCCTGTGGGTTACTCAACATTACCAAAGGCGGTGAATCACCAAATCTAGCTGTAAAACAGTCACCATAAATTTTTTGCGTTGCATCTAGATAATCCAAAGGCGTAGCAATCCATTGAAGCAACTGTGCAAAAGGGTGAGTTTTTGGACTGGCGGGCAATTTCATCGCACTTTTCCCTTAAGAATTATTATTAATTAGCTTTACTTTAAAAATTATAGAACCTAAAATATCTTCCTCTCTGTCATGTGTTATCCTACTGCGAAGACGGAAACCATATTGGGGTGGAATTTGATATTTAATCAGGTTCACCTACTTATAAAAATCACAAAACACAATTTTTTTTATTTTTTTCAACAATATTTATAATGGATGATTACCTATAAATTAAATGTTTAAGTTATAGAGAATCAATACATCAAGCTGAAATCTGCCAAAGGGTGATGTATTAAATAGCGAGATTGCCGCAGGATTATCACAGAACAACCTCTAATTATATAAACGCGCGATCGCTCTTATGGATATTTATATTCTTGACTTGCTAGTCATTGGCTTATTATTGCTAATGGTAACATTGGGTTCAGGCTGGATTCAACGCTTACCCCTCTCCTACGCCATCATTTATTTGATTGTTGGTATTGTGCTGGGGCCTTATGGAGTTCATTTAATTCAAATACGTCCCAATGCAGAGATTTTAGAGCGACTTACAGAATTTGTTGTAATTGTCTCAGTATTTGGTTGTGGTTTAAAAATGAATCGCCCATTAAAATTTTGGGCTTGGAATACAACAGCAAGATTAATTGGATTTTTAATGCCAATTTCAATTTTGGCTATAGCTGTTGTTGCTAAATCATTTTTAGGTTTCGACTGGGGACAAGCAATTTTACTAGGAGCAATCCTTGCTCCAACCGATCCAGTTTTAGCTTCAGAAGTACAGCTATCTCATACAGATGATCGCGATGAGTTGCGCTTTGGTTTAACTTCAGAAGGAGGTTTAAATGATGCCTTAGCTTTCCCCTTTGTTTATTTTGGGATTCATTGGTTAAAAGATCCTAATTGGGAAAACTGGTTTAAACAATGGGTAGCAGTTGATTTAATTTGGGCAGTTTTCGCGGGTATTTTCATGGGAATCATAGTTGCTAAAACTGTGGTTTTTATTGACCAATGGCTGCAAAAATTCCGCAAAGCCGATGAGTTAATGGAAGATTTCGTGGCTCTCAGTACAATTTTACTAGCTTATTCAATCACAGAAGTTGTCAATGGTTATGGATTTATTGCAGTATTCGTAGCTGGAATTGTAGTAAGGCGCAGTTACCACGACCCTGAAAAGCGCAAATCTCAATTTGAATTTACTGAACAAATTGAAAAACTCTTAGAAGTAGCAACTATTTTAGTATTAGGTACTATCCTACAAGTTAAACCAATTGTTGCTCATTTAAATCAGGGACTATTAATTGCTGCCTTATTACTGTTTGTAGTTCGACCATTAGGAACATGGATAAGTACTATTGGCTCTCCTCTTATTCCAGCTAACCGTTTATTATTTGGATGGTTTGGTATTCGTGGCGTTGGTTCTTTATATTATCTTTGCTATGCCTTTGGAGAAGGCTTAAAAGACCAATTAGGTGAAACAATTGCTTGGATTACTTATATAACAGTCGTAATTTCTGTTATTTTGCACGGAGTTAGTGCAACGCCGTTAATGAACTGGTATGAAAAAAATATTGCTAGTCGCCGCCATGAATCGGTTGTCTCGGAAAAAATGGAGAAATATTAGATTTTGTATAATTAAGTATAAGAAGTAAATTCACTTTTGCCAAGCGCATAGATTGGGTTTACCCAAGAAACCCAACATTTCCATTAATAATATTGTTCCCGTGTGACCCCTAGTATAAGCGCCAACATTAAACCTTGATAAATAATTACACATCAAATCGCAAAACTTCAGACGTAAAACATCTAAATGCTACTTAATATCACAGCAACTAATTTCCGGCTATCTGCAATTGCGGTACTTGTTGGAACCTTGGCATTAACTAATTCAGCAGTAGCCATTCCCATTTCAATATTTGTCCCCCAACCTGCATCATTTTCTTGCTTAGAAAATACACAGCAGTAGTGCAATACGCTAAGAAAATTTAGCTTTTTGAGTGGCGTTTGAATTATCAAGCCCCTCTTTTACCCATTTAATACAGTCGTATTCTGATTGAAATATTTTAGGTGCAGCTACATTAGTTAAATCTTCAGACTTATAATGATCATAAAAATATTTACCTGCACATTCGTAAATAATAATTAAATTATTTTGATAAGTATATCTAGATTTGAAACTGTCTATCTCTTCTTTTACATCAGAATGCTTATTAAGATGCTCTTTAGCAATTTCAATAATGCCATCAATGCTACCGGAATAGATAGCAGCAGGGTTTTCTGCTTTATGAAATTGATCTTTATATCCTCGCTCGGAAAGTAGTTTATAAGAATAAATATTTTGGTCTAAAATTAAGCTATAAACAAAGGGTATAATTAAATGCCCTTGATAAGATAGAGATTTTTCGTATAATAAAATGCTCATATTTAACAGATTAGTAGTAATAATGATTGTATAACTTACTAATCAAAATAAATCATTCATCCTCTGCTGTCTCAGCTTTAAAGTAAAGGGCGGATTGATACAATACTTGTTCTTGATGCGTATATATTGTGCAATCCGAAAGTGGATAAGCGACACAGGTAACAATATAACCAGCTTCTATTTCTGTTGAACGTAAGAATTTTTGCTCACTTTGATCAACTTTACCACTTACCAGTTTAGCTACACAGGCAGAACATTCTCCTTGTTTACAGCCATTAGGTAAGCGAATACCAGCAATTTCAGCCATATCCATAATGTACTGATCATCTGGTACAGATATAGTACGATCAAGAGCGATCGCAGGATTAACTAGCCGAACTTGATATTCCATATAAACCCCCAAAAAGAATGTAGAGACGCGCCATAGCGTATCTCTACATTTATATTATTTGTTTAACTCCCCAGGCAAGATTCGAACTTGCGACCAATCGGTTAACAGCCGATCGCTCTACCACTGAGCTACTGAGGAATGTGTAGTAATTTCTTACCAACAGTTATACATCTTAGCAAGACAAAAAAGATTTTGCAACCCCTTTGAAAAACTTTTTTGCTGATGTGCGATCGCGCAAGCGCTGACTTGTCAGTTCGCGCAGCGACTCCTTTGGAGTATCGCTACCATAATTAAACCATCAGCCATACTATCAACTCTAAAGCTATGCTGGATCGTATCCCTTATGGTTAACTGCCATGTTGGCTCATCACCGCAGACCTGTTTGCCTTTCTATGGTGTCTACCGACCTGCCAATCTGGTCTACTCTTGAAACGGCGGCTACGCTGTACCAAAAGGATAGAGACAGATTTCATATACTTTTGACAGAACCAGCTATTCCTGACTGGGAATCGCCATCTCAAGAAGTAGAAGTTCACAAACCTCGACTTTTATGGCTGGAAATTTCCCCTTATCGGGTAATTATGACAATGCAAACCAGTGGCAAGTTGAGTTATCGCCACCTTTGGGAAACAGGCGTTTATGGAATTAGTCGTTATTGGTTGAACAGCGACTCATCTAGTATCAATGGCTCATTACGTTTACGGAATTATACTCGTAATTTAATTTTAGAAGGTCGCCCTTTGCCTGAGCATCTGCAAGTTGAGTATGAGTTATGGTCTGAAAAGCTGCAACTCGGTCGCTATATTCTCAATCTAGATATTCATCATTAATAGCTTTTAGCCGTCAGCCGCCAGCTTAGGCTACGCCACGGCGCAGAGCGCCTACAGCTTTTTTAAATTTAAAAGTTGAATGTAGTACGCACTACACCAATTACAATATCATCGTTGTTACGATTATGGTCGGGTGCAGTTAACCAAATTAACCCAGGTGTAATCACAATATTATCAGTGAGTTGGTATTGGTAAAACCCTTCTAGGTGCAGTGAGGTATCAAAGTCATTAATCCCCATGTTTCTAAGTTGGGAATCTGCCCCAGTAACTTTGGGTTCCATACCAATAACAACGCCACCAAGATTACCTTTTTTACCTAAATCAGGAAATGCTAGTGTTACTGCCCAGTTCCAGATGTTAGCATCTCCTACACCAATAACACGCGCTGCGGTATATCCAGCCCAACCACCTAATGCAAACCGAGGATTAATTTGCAAAGATGCCTCAACTCCATAAGAATTTGTAACTACTGGCAAGTTTAGCTGGTTAACTAAGTTGGCATTTTTGCTACCAGTTTCTAAGTCATTGTTGTAAGCATTGACATAAGTTAAGCCAATGCTTGATTGTTGACTTGGTTGAAAGAGTAACTGTGCTATTGCCCCATAAGAGCCTTTAAACAAACCACCGTCGGGTGGTTGGTTATTAGCAGCACTAGCTAAGTAGCCTACGCTAAGTTCTAGTTTGTCGCTCAATCTGTGTTGGATGCCGACACCAGAACCATTAACTAAATTATAAATAGGGGCGCGTGTTCCGAAACTAGATAATGCACCACTAGCACCATCGCCGTCGAAATAAGGGTTAACAGTATTGGTAAAATCATCTGCTCCAGTAGCATTACCAGCAAGTACAACTTGGGTGCGCTCTCCAATTGGGAAACTGTATAAAAGAGCGTCTATATAGGCTTGACTTTGAGTATCGCCACTAAAAGCTAATTCGCCTTCCGGGGTGAGGTTGGAGGTAAGGGAACTAAAACCTTCCATTTGAAGGCGTGTTGTGAGTAAATCTCGACCATTAAAACTAGATTGTAAATTCAAACGCGATCGCTGACCAAAAAGTGTCGTTTGGTTGCTGTTATTCCCTGCAATTACACTAGCGCCTGCAAAGATTACTTCTCCCTCTAGTTTTGTAGTTGTGGAGAATTGAGTCAGTTCTAAATCACCAATCCTAGCTGTGGCTGCATCAACCCTGCCACGTAACAGCGTTAGTTCTAATGCAAATTGCTCTGTTAAATTTTGTGCTGTTGCTAAATCTTCTCTGCTAATTCTGGTAGGGTTAGCTTTCAATAGTTGATTAATTCGTTCAAGAATAGTTTTTAAACCAGCAGCAAATTCATACCGAGTCATGCTGCGGTTGCCTTGGAAAGTGCCATCTGGATAACCAGATATTACACCATATTTTTCCACAAGCGATCGCACTGCTTCATAAGCCCAATCCCCTGGTTGAACGTCCTTGAGTTGAGAAACGTTCGTGACTTGACTCATCGCCTCGTCTGTATCAGTGTCGCTGCCAGATTCAGCAATTCTTTCTAAAAAGCTTGATTTTGCGCCTACTGGTTTGTTTATAGGTATTGTATGCGGTAGATTTTCTGGCAAGCTTGAGTTAACTGCATCCTGATTAAATGCAGCATTACTTGTATCAGCAATCTGATTTGTTGATACTGTTTCCAGTTCAACAAGAGTTTCCTGTGCAGTTGCACTACCACAGATTACTAGAGTCACTCCTAAAAAAAATAAGCTGACTCGCAGAGAATCCGACCAAATTTTGGACATCCCTACTTCAATCCTCACACCAAAGTTAAGCTCATCACATATTTTCTAGCTAAAGATTATTTTTTGCGTGACTAAAGAGGACTATTTTTTATACCAATTATGAAAATGAGCGCTAAAAACATTTGATGTAGAGACGTACAATGATACGTCTCTACATCGTGCAGAATATGTAGCCAAGCATTCAAAGAAATGGAATTATCAACAGCATTGGAAGAAAATTATTTCTAAAAATCAAAAAACCAGCACTGGTTAGCTTGAGCAGATAATTTTCACTATTAATCTAACTTGGCTTATTTAGGAATACCTGTGCTGGTTAAATCTTAAAGAAAATTTTGCAGCTTATGGCTTAGTAGCTGGTGATGCTTTAGTATCAGCCGCTTTATCAGCTGCTTTTTTAGCATCCTCTGCTTTATCCTTAGCAGTGTCAGCAGCCTTGTTAGCATCCTCTGCTTTATCCTTAGCAGTGTCAGCAGCCTTCTTAGCATCGCTGGCTGGGCTGCTAGCAGCAGGAGTAGCAGCAGGAGAGGTTGTAGTATTCGGAGAGGTTGTAGTATTCGTACCGCCATCGGTGCCAGCACCTGCACAGGCAGTTAAACCAGTCGTTAAGGCTAAACCAGCAATTAAACAAAGTACTTTCCAGTTCATATTTTTCCTCACACTATTAAGCATTTGTACTTTGTTAAGTAGTGTATCATCATCTCAACAATCTTGAGACGTGATGTTAACTGCGGAATACCGCACCAAGTGCAAGTAGCGACTTGATAGCTTTTGGTTAAACCAATCTATGCAAATAGAACTGCCTGTAGACTTAGCCTATCTTGAGGCTCTAGTTTTTGCTACCTGCCCTTGAAAAAACAACCATCTACTTAAACAGATATATATCAGTATAACAATTACAAAATTGTTCCGATTTCTTTGAGATAGACGCGGGTAAACGGTTCAGTTGAACCTAGCCTGTAATTTTCGAGCAAACCTTGGCGGCGAATCGAAATGTTTTCTGCCTGTTTAACAACCACAGTCGAATTCTCAAAAATATCCCGCGTTAGCATCATCTCTGTTTCTGTAGGATGGTCGAGAACTACCATATTGCTACCTTTGTAAAACATCCCTTCGGTTTCTAAAACATCTTCCCGATATTCGGTAATTAGCAAGTCTAGCCTGGGATTACGCAGCAAGTTTTGGACGTTAGTATTGTAATCTTTGTGAATAAATTTTTCTGAACGATTAATAAAGACTGCATCACGACAAACAGCGCCGATAGTCCAATCAGGATGTTGCCACAGTATATGGTCAATAGTTTCTTGGAGTTCTTGAACTGAAATTTTGTTAAATGTAATAATTGGTATCTGGGCATCTTGTGCTGATTTAAAGAAGGTACTAAGGATGTAAGCAGGTACATCAACGCTTTCTCCAACAGCAGGGTTAAGGTGCATAAATATCCCTGGGGCGGAATTAATTTCTAGGATGCCAAAGTCGCCGTCTTTCCAAGATTTATTAATATTACGGGCAATTACGTCGATGCCTAAACAAGTAAGTTGAAAGTGTTGGGCAATATCTTGCGCCAAGATGATGTTGTCAGGGTGAACAATGCTTGTCGCATCTACGCTTAAACCTCCGGCTGAAAGATTAGCGACTTTGCGTAGATAAACAATTTTATCTTGCTCTATTACGCTATCTAAGGTTAAACCTTGTTCATCTAGATACATGGACATTGCTTCATCGCACTTGATTTTGCCAAGTGGGGATGTGGGTGTATCTTTACGGGCGCGTGTTTGATTTTCACGCTCAATTAATTCGGCAATAGTAGACTTACCGTTACCAACAACTGAAGCAGGGCGGCGTTCAGTGGCAGCTACAAATCTGCCGTTGACACACAATAAGCGAAAATCTACACCAGAGATACTTTTTTCAATAATTACTTCTTTTGTTTCGTTTTCTGGAATACTAGCGATCGCACTGTCAAAGGCAAATTTTAGGTCTTCTACATCTCTAACATCAGCCGTTACACCAATGCCTTTGTGACCAGCTACAGGTTTGACTGCTACTGGATAACCAATTTCTCTAGCTATGCCTTTTGCTTCTTCTAAGGAAAAGGCAATATCGCCTTTAGGTACAGGAAATCCTAGTGTGCTTAAGAAAGTTTTGCAATCATCTTTACGAGTAGTAAAGTCGGAATCTAAATGACTATCTGAGTTAAATGTAGTAGCTACGCCGCGAATTTGTTTTTTTCCATAACCATATTGCATTAGCCCTTCATCCCACAAATAAAATGTGGGAATACCTTTGTTATAGGCTGTGCGTAATAAGGCATAAACTGTTGGGCCACCATAGACGGATTGATTGAAGCTATCTTGAAGTTCTTTAAGTTGAACTTCAAAGGGGAAATCTTGCTGTTGAGTAATTGCTTCAAACCAATCCCAAACACAGTAAATTACTGAGCGGGTAGTGCGTGCATGGAGTGTTTGGATGCCTATTCTAGCAAACGCTGGATATGTTTTTAGACTCCAACGGTTGAGATGCAAATCTATATCTAGTTTGCCAACTTCTGATACTGTCTGGGCAAATAGATGAGCGTAAGATTCATAAGTTTGGTCGCGCAGGTGAGGGTAGCGATCGCTCACAATTTCTATATAATTATCTATAGAACGAGGCGGCAAATGCCCAGTTAAAGCACAATCAAATACTAAGGCAGCAGTATCTAAATATGGATTAGATCCTATATAGTGTCTGATGTTGAAAATATCGAAAGCGTCAGTGTTCCTAGCATTAATCCGTAATGCGTCAGTTACAGTGTCTTGGCTGATCATTGGTTATCCTGCTTTTACTCAAAGCATTATCAATATTAACGCTTGGCTGCTTTGAGCGTATATCTATTAGGGTTAGTTTTACCTCTGTCGAAGGGTTAAATTTGAATTATGCAAAATATACATATAAAATTGCATTTAACGCCATATTTTGCTCTTCTGCCACTGTGAAAAAAGGTAACTTTACAAAAATTCCCTTCTTTTCTTCCATCTAAAAAACTTTCTAATAACATAAGTTTTCAAGCGGGCATGAATCAGCACAATGATGAGATTAAATTTCGTAGTGCCAAAAAGGTTGTTGATTGGGCATAACAATGAAGCGATGAGGAAGGCGTTGAATAATTCCTCGTTGCTCAAACTCATTCAAGAGCCGTGTGACAGTAACCCGCGTAGCACGAATGACTGAGGCAATATCTTGATGGGTCAATTGCAGATCAATTAATTGTCCTTGTTCGCTTACTTTACCAAACTTTTTAGCTAGCCAAATCAGAAGTTGCATTAATGATGTATCTACGGATCGGCAATGTAGAATCTCAATAAATTCTTGATGTTGCTGAACGTGCTGAAAAATCGCTTCACTAACTTCGTAGCCTCTGCTAACAGGTATGAGGGTTGCCTCGACAGGAGTTAGACATTCAATTTGATAAGGGTCGGCTTTTGATAGCACTTTGCCTGCAATATCTCCTACTCCCCATAACCCAAAGGTGATTAGTGTGCCGTCAGAGTTATAAGTTAAGGTGCGAACTACTCCAGATTCAATGCGCCAAAGGTAATTCGGCTCTATAGGTAGCAAAGAGCGACGTTCAAACTTACGTGGTTTGAGATGACCAGATGTAGTAGATAACAAGACAGAGGCGGTCATTAATTAAACTCCCAAAAGATGGGTTGAAAGAATTGTAACTTAAAATACTATACTCCGATAGATGAACTGTAGTTTAAAACACAGCTAATTTAATGAGCCAACCTAAATCGCTAAGGTTAATGTCTTATTTAGCTCCTAATATGTTTTGGTTTTATCAGGCTGTCGGGGCATATCTTGAGCGCGTCTTTGATATAGAAACGCAAATTGCCCAGGGTTTTACAGATCCGCTCTGTGATCCAGTCATGTTGCATGACCAATTAGACATTGCTTTTATTTGTGGTTTACCTTTCATCCGATATCATCGCGTTACCCCTGATCAACTAGAAACGTTAGTTGCGCCAGTGATGCAAGCTAGCCGCTACCAAAATCATCCAGTTTATTTTGCAGATGTGATTGTTAATGCTGATAGCAATATCAAAACATTTGATGATTTAGCAGGTAAAACCTTGTGCTACAACGATTTAGGCTCTAACAGTGGTTATAATCTACTGCGTTATCGTCTGATGCAAGGGGGCTACTCTAGTAGTTTTTTTGGCAAAGTAATTCCATCAGGTTTCCATCAACGTTCTATTCAATGGGTAGTTAACAAACTAGCTGACTGTTCAGTAATTGATAGCACTGTTTTAGAAGAAGAATTACGCAACTCACCGGAATTGTCACGACATCTGCGAGTGATTGAATCAATTGGTTCATGTACAATGCCGCCTATAGTTGCAGCCAAGCGATTAGGAACAACTTTTATTAATAAGTTAAAATTTGCTCTCTTGCACCCGGATACAGAACTAAAATCGGCAATGAATCAAGCGCAAATCAAAGGCTATGCTGCTATGAGTTTAGAAGATTATTTTGCTATTGGTAGGATGTATGATTCAGCAGTAGAAGTTGGTTATGAAATTGTTAGTCCAGAGCAGAAGTTAATCAATAATTAACGTGGTTATTACTGAGGGCTGCTGGAATGCTCAGCACATTACTAAAGTTTCCCATGACCCATGACCAATCACCCATTAACAGCATTCATGTTCAGTTTATTTCCACTAATCTACAGAGTGTTTAACTTGCCTTAAGTACCAATCCTAAATTGTTGTAGCTCAAGGTTAATTCAGGGGAACGTAGGGGAATAAAACGGCGAGATTTAACACGATTATTCAGCAAATGCAGTGCTGTATGATTGTGTTCATTACGCAACCAGGCATCAAGATAAACCTGTTCAAATAAATCCCGTTGAGCATGGCTACCGCCAACTTCGTGAAGACGTGGTAAAACTGATCCAAGTTGAGCGATCGCTTTAATCCAATCTCCTTGAGCATGAGCTACCATTCCCCGCACTGCTGGTATTGTTACCTCTCGCCAAATTTTTTGCACGAAAGGCAATGCGTTATTAATGTAGGCTTGCATACTCAATAGCATTTCTTCTAATTGTTCGGCTCGGTCTGCTTTGGCAAGTGCATATACATAATGCAAATCTTGAAAAGGTAAGGTATGTTCATAAATTCGATAACTTAAATAAGCTGCCAGTTCTTGCCAGCGAAAACCTACATCTACGCCTCTTAATTCCAATCGCAACAGCAATGAAATAGCGCCAACTTGGTCTTTAGAAGATTCTTTAGTTGCTCTACCCCAGATGTATTGATCGTAAAGTGTGAGAACTTTCTGAAAATCTTCTTTTTCTAAGTAATAAAGAGCAATGTGCCACCAGTTATGAGTCAATAGCATGGAGTTGCAACTCTCCCAAGTGTCACTAAAACTTTCCATCCAAGCTATGCCTTCATCAAGCCGTCCTTGTGTTTCCATTACATGAGCAACTGCGTGTTGCGCCCAAGGATCGTGACGGTTGATTTCTAATGCGCGTCTTCCTACGGCTTCTGCTTCTTCTAAACGGTAAGATTGCTCTAACCCAAAGGCGATCATGCCGTATAGGTAATGATTGTCTCGATTTGCGGATAGAACTTTTTCCGCAATCATCAGTAGGCGCATGGAGTTTCCCACGTAGAAATAGTGATACTGACCCATTTGAACTGAGATCAGATCGTGGGGATATTTTTTGGCTATTTCTTCATGGAGAGCGATCGCACTCTGGATATCTCCTTGCGCCCAAGCTAAGACGGCAGAAATATAAAGTTGTTCGCGTTCTGTTGCAATTTCTAAATACTTTTGAGCTTCAACTAGATATGGTGCAGCTTGAGACCGAGTTGAGGCACTTTCTTGGGTGAGGTAATAAGTGGCGGCATAAGCATGAGCGATCGCACAAGTCGGATCTGCCGCAACCGCTTCTAATATCACTTGGGCATTCTTTCCATAGCTAAGTGAGGCATCTATAAAGCTATTAATTGCTGCGATCGCCTCTGAGGAATTCGTTGTGATTGGAAGTCCAAAGCAGTCTTTTAACATTTGTTGAATTTAAAGTAAATATTAAACTACGGTAAATCGCTAG
Source organism: Oculatellaceae cyanobacterium (assembly GCA_036702875.1). GTDB lineage: Bacteria > Cyanobacteriota > Cyanobacteriia > Cyanobacteriales > PCC-9333 > Crinalium. The sequence continues at coordinate 334,478 of DATNQB010000025.1, forward strand.
GAATAACGTTGTTTAGTTATGGAGTATGTCACACCTAATTGAAAAAAGCAAGTTATTTCAGCATTCAGCCAACAGATGTATGTCCAAAGATCACCGGAAAACCTCTGCCTACGGAACGATATGGCTTGAGAGCAAGATCAAGTAAAAATAAAATGCTCTCGAAAAATGAAGATTGTATTTTATGAAACTAAACTTTTTGATGAAACGGGTTTCAACTGTAGGACGCTTTCTAGCAACAACTTTGTTTTGTGTGTCAGCTATAGCTTTCGTTTGGCAGGGTGGATTTCTATCAAACACCGCAGCAATGGCTTCACCTACTGCAAACTTGATCGCCTCAGCAGACGCAGGTAATCAGGTTAAAGGCAAAGCTAGTGAAGATGCTGGACGAGCCAAGGGTTTTATCGAAGATACAAAAAATAAAGTTAAGGATGCTGCAAGCAGCAATTCCTCTAAAGTAGATAAAGCAACGGATGATGATAGTTTGATTGAACGCAAAGCTAAGGACGATGCAGCAACAATTCACAAAAGAGCCGAGGAAGATGCTGCTCGGACTGAAAAAGCAGTAGACAACACCAAAAATGCTGTTGAAAAGGCTGTTGATGGCATCAAGAATGCTTTTAACTAAACGATAAATACTAAATAAGAAAGGTCAATAGACATTTCCTTTCAGAAAAATGTAGAGATGTTGTATACAACGTCTCTACAAAATTTTTAGGTAACCCACCTTTAATTTTGGGAAATGTATAATAGGTCTCTAATTAATGATTTGCTCCTCGATAAATTCGCTTTAGCTGCTCAGGTGAAAGCGGTGTAGTTGGAAGCCGTTCACTGACACTTTGAGTGAAGTCGGATGAAGTTTCAAATTCGAGTTGATCGGTGCTTGCAGAATTAATTGCTACACTGCAATTGGGAAAGTGGTTTAACAACGGCTCATTGCCCTGGGATTCTTTTACTTGGCTTTGAGGCAAGACATAAGCGTGTTTATGCGGATCGTAGGCTAAAACTTCTGCGTTTTCAAGGTGATAAATCCAAGCATAAATGCTGAGTTGCCCTTGATACAGTTTTGAGTGAATAACTGGATACGTCCGCAAATTCTCTATTTGGGTGAGGACATTTTCGGCTGTCATAATTTCCAGCAGTTCTTCTCCCTGGTACTCACTGTAGTGGTCATTAACCAGCCTTCGGGTTGCTTCTGCATATTTGAGCCAATCAAAGACAAGCGGCATTTCTTTCTGAAGGCTATTTAACTTCATTAGCCCTTTCATAGCACCACAATGAGAGTGTCCGCAGATAATAATTTGCTTAATATCTAAGGCTTGAATAGCATATTCAATTGTCGCGCCTTCACCGCCATTGGTTGCACCGTAAGGTGGAACGATGTTACCAGCATTGCGAATGACAAATAATTCACCCAACTGTGCTTGTGTAATTAAGTTAGGATCAACACGGGAATCAGAACAGGTAATAAACAATACTCTGGGTGTTTGGCCATGTGCAAGTTGTTCAAACAGTTGTTGATGAGTATTAAAGTAGCTGGCTTTAAATTCACGTAGACCTTTAATTAATTTTTTCATTACAAAGTTCCATAGATATTTGTGGGTTTAATCTGGCTAATCAAAGGAAGTGCGTTGAGAATAGATTTCTGGCTTTCAATCATAATTTTGGTTTTTATCCCAGATGTGAGCAGATATTCATGTCGGGCAAATGCCCGAAACGCACCAAGAGCGCAGATATTAACCAAGATTTTATCAAAAATATGCCATAAGTCTGATGTCTAATAGCTAATTCATGAGCGCCAGCGCCACCGCTTCCTTTTACTTTTTTAAAGAAAATTACACAAATACTACTGAGTAATAATGCCCAACCAATAAAGTAAAACAATCATGAAATAACTTCTAGTATTACACCTAATGATGCAGTAATTGCGATCGCCCATTTCAACCATCCTTGACTGGGGGTTTACCTTCGCTGTCTTACCCTGAATAACAATTAACCAGTTTTCTTCTGTTGGTAACTAATTTATTGAAAATCAAAACCTCATTCGTTATTTTCAATCACTAAATTTATGTGAATCATAATTGGCCATTGGTAATTAATAATTGTTAATTGATTCACTAAGCTTTTTGGCTAAATTCTTCTTATCTTGGTGCTAAAATACCTAGCTTTCTATAAACTGGAGCTACCAAAAGCTTTAATTCAGGAAGTTTTTGTGAGAAATAAGCTGTTCCTAAAATACAAGCTATTCCAGCAATAACTAATGTTTTAGTTACTCCAATATAATTAGCTAAGGCTCCACCAAATAAATTACCTAAAGGGAGCATACCAAAAAATGCCATTGTATATATGCTCATTACTCTACTGCGTTTATCATCTTCAACAATTGTTTGTAATAAGGTGTTGCTAGATGTAAATTGCATAATAAAGCCAAAGCCAACTATCAACATCATTAGCATAGATAAACCCAGGATTCGAGATAAAGAGAATCCAATCAAACCAAACCCCATAACGGCTGGAGAGTAAGCAATAAAATTGCCTAATCCTATGACGCTTTTACGACTAAGTAAATAAACTGCACCTATTAAAGATCCTACTCCTGCTGACGACATCAAAAAGCCGAGTGTTTGTGGCCCTCCCTGAAGTACTTTATCGGCAAAAATCGGTACTAAAACTGTATATTGCATTCCCATAAAGCTGACCAACGCTAGCAGCATAATGATGGCTTTAATAGGTGGGAAATTGAATGTATATACAAATCCTTCTTTAAAGCTTTTCCAAGGATGACTATGATTAGTTACTATTTTTTTAGGCTTAAGCTTCATCGCTAGTAATGCGGCTATCACAGCTATATAACTAAGACCATCAATTAAAAAACAAGCGCCAGAACCAACAGCCGCAATAACTAAACCTGCAATAGCTGGCCCAATTAATCGCGCCCCATTAAACATAGAAGAATTGAGCGCGATCGCATTTGCTAAATCTGCTTTTTTTTCAACTATTTCCGTTATAAAAACCTGACGTGCTGGTGCATCAAATGCGCCAATTGTTCCTTGCAATAAACTTAAAAATATTAAATGCCAAATATTAATCACACCAGTTAGTGTCAAAAATGCTAGCGCTAAAGATTGAATCATCGACAATACTTGAGTTACCAATAATACGCGGTGTCGATCCCATCTCTCCACTAACACCCCTGCAATCGGTAGTAAAACTAAGCTGGGAATCTGGCTAGTAAAGCCAACTACTCCTAATAACCAAGGGGAACTACTTAAATGATAAACCAACCAAATCGTAGCAACTTGTGTCATCCAAGTTCCTATTAGAGAAAGACCTTGTCCGCCAAAAAATAGGCGATAATTTCTTGAGCTTAATGCTGGTATATTAGGTATTATTTTCATTCTTGCTACTTCTGGATTTAATCAAAGTATTTTAATTATTGAAAAAAGAAAATTAAAGACAGATTTGACTGATTAGCGGGTGTGAGCTACAAATGTTAACCAATCCTTAACTATTAACAGATAAATGGTTTTGTTTATTTCTATCTATTTGCTTATTTATGTGTAATGTTCTCTCAGCTTTGTGGCAGAAAAAGTCGTTTTTGGTTCAGTGATAATTGTTAATTGACTTACTTAACTTCCATCCTAATTTCAGTAAATATCCCAGAATTAATTCTTGCTTCATACCCTTGGATACTTTGAGGATAGAAGACAAATTCTTTGTTGTGATTATTTACCTAAAATCCAAATCAGTGTAATTTTTGAAAAATTCCAGTTTTCTAAGAAGGCGTTTATTTAGTGTGCGTACTATTAGAGTTATTTATAAAAGTCAAAATGCCTTTTGTATAAGTATGTGGTTGAAATTAAACGTTACTTACAACGACTGGGACTGGTGATTCGGGCCTGGTAGCTGGGAAAATGATTATATGTTTATTTATCCCCACCTACTTAATTATTAAAAAAACTAAATACTTAGCCATCCACCTCTAGGGATAATTATTTTTTGCTCAGAGGAACCTAAGAAAGATTTGCGATCGCTTGCTCGATCAAGTGTGACAATAATTGGCGTTCCCTAGGAGACATCCCTTGCATAGTTTGCTCTCGCATCTCTATGGCAATTGGTGGTAAAACTTCTTGCAGTTCTTTTCCTGTATCAGTTAGCCAGATACGCCAAATGCGACGATCGCGGCGATCGCGTTCCCGACGAATCACCCCACGTTCTTCCATCCGATCCAAAACCCCTGTTAAAGTACCTCCCACTTGTTGCAGTTTTTCACCCAAACTAGAAGTAGGTAAGCCATCCTCTTCCCACAAGCAGCACAACACCACCCAATGGAAAGGAGTTAAGTCATAAGGCTCAAGTTGCTCTTGAAACTTACGACTCATCAACTGAGAAAGCAGTTTGATCCGGTAGCCAAGTCCGTGAGGAGCCAAGACTTCCTGCCATCCCTGTGGTAATTTTTGCTTTATTAATGGAGATACCATTTTCAACATTACTTAGCACACGTAATATTAATTTAACCCTTTTTCTAATTCCGGTCAAGTTTAAGCAAGGTAGACACTTCTCTGTCAAAGGTAATCAGTTGTAAATTAGCAGCAGCTAAGTAAATTAAAACTTACGCATTTTAAGGATGGATCTAGCCATGCGTGGGTGTAAATGAGAAAATCTCTTTAATTTGGTATATTTTGATATTGGGTTGTTTGCATCTTTACGTTAGCCCTGTAAATAGTCATAGTAAAAATTGCATGAGAGAAAATAATTGGTTTCAAATAGCTTTAACCTTGAAAGGTTCAGTTATTCCAGCAATTTATAAGCGGGTAATATTTTGTGGAGCTTTTGGATTTTTCATTTCAATTTTAGATCATTTTGGCGTACCTGTATCTTTTACAAACTTAGACGGTGTAGTTTCTAGCATTGTATTAGGTTTATTATTAGTTTTTAGAACTAACACCGCTTACGAACGTTTTTGGGAAGGTCGAAAAATTTGGGGAACTTTAGTTAATAATGTCAGAAATTTAGCTCGTTTAATTTGGGTAGCCATCGAAGAAAAAAACCTAGAAGACAGAGAATATAAAGAAGCCAATATGAGGTTGTTAGTAGCATTTGCCGTTGCAACTAAGTTACATTTAAGGTCAGAGGCAGTAAATAGTGAATTAGAGGGTCTTATGCCACCTGCTCGCTATTTCAAATTAAAAACTATGAATAACCCTCCTTTAGAAATTGCATTTTGGGTAGGAGATTATTTCCAAAGCCAGTATCAATGTAATTGTCTTAATTTATACCAACTAAATGCCTTAAATGATGTGTTGAATAGTATGGTAGATATGTTAGGTGCTAGTGAGCGAATTTTAAAAACACCTATTCCTTTAGCTTATTCTATTCACCTTAAACAATTATTATTAATTTATTGTTTACTACTACCATTTCAATTTGTTGATTCCTTAAACTGGGGTACAGGAGGAATTGTAGCTTTAATCAGTTTTACTTTGTTTGGAATCGAAGAAATTGGGGAAGAAATTGAAAATCCTTTCGGTCACGATTCAAATGATCTGCCTTTAGATGCTATTTGTGCCACAATGCGACGTAATATTGAAGATTTAATCACACTTAGTCCTAGTGCTAGTTCATTTAAAGATGATAGCCAAGCAGCTAAGGTCAATTATCAATGAACAATTACCAATTATGAATGAGTACTAAAATGGCGTTTGGTAGTACCAATACGAGATTAGATCATGCCTTATTTTACTGAAGCTGATGAAATTAGAGATTTAATTAATGACTACACGCAAATGAAACAACTTTGGGTGGATACAGAAGTAGCTGATTATAACACTCGTAACCCCAGATTATCATTAATTCAAGTATTACATAGTGCTGAGGATTTAACAGGCGATCGCGTCTCAATTCTAGATGTTTTAGACAAACCAACACTAGCAGCAGATTTCATTGAGCAAATCATGCTAAATCCAGCTATAGAAAAAGTTTTTCATAACGCTAGTTACGACTTAAAATTTTTAGGCAAAACCGCAGCAGTTAATGTTACCTGCACCTATGAAATAGCTAAAAAAATTCCTTACTACCTTTTGTCCGTACCTAATTTAAAACTCAAAACTTTAGCAGAAAAGTTATGTTTCTTCCCACCAATTCTTCAAAATGAACAAACAAGTGACTGGGGAGTAAGACCCCTCAGTACAAGCCAGCTAAACTATGCAAAGATGGATGCCGTGTATGTTTCCCAAGTGCATAAACAGTTGTTAAAGCTGCTTCAAATCAGTGAAAAAGATCCAAAAGAGGAAGATTTAACGGCACTTGTTCAACGCTATTGCGCGATTGAGCATCAATGGAAGTTAATCAACACAGAAATTGAGCATCTTCAAGAGCGGATAAAAAAAGCAATGCAAGCTCAACAAATTACAGAAACATCATTTTGTGAGCTAACAAATTACCAAAGAAAAACTAAAAAAATTGCTTTTGATCAGTTAGCAAATTTGGTACAGACAAGTGGTATTGAGTTAAATTTTCCTATAACACTGACACAAAAGCTGCAAAAAGAACTGGGAGACATGATTGAACAGCTACCAATAGAAGAAGAAACAACTACTAACTGGCAGCTAAAGTTCAAACAGGTAGACGATGAGCCGGAATTTTAAAATTTTAGTAACACTCACTACCTGCATGAAATTACAACATTACTATTTGCTTAGTCAAAGATCTATTCAAGGAGAAACATGACTGTCAATATAGAAAAATCTGCTCCAGAAACACTTAAGGAAGTAGATTTAAATCCCAGAGGCAGAGTTTATCCCAGTCCCGCTACATGGCGAGATCAGGTGCTATATTTCTTCTTGCCCGATCGCTTTAGTGATGGTAAAGAAACTGAAAGACAACTTTTTGATTATACAAAGCCAGAGCAATATAAAACTCAAGACAAACGTAAATGGATGGAGGGGGGAGTCAAGTTTCAAGGTGGAACAATCAAAGGTATTCAAAGTAAGTTAGATTACTTAAAAGAGCTTGGAGTTACCACCCTGTGGATTGGCCCTATTTGGCGACAACGCAGTGATTTAGAAACTTATCACGGTTATGGAATTCAAAATTTTCTGGAAATTGATCCTCGTTTTGGCACTCGTCAAGATTTAAGAGATTTAGTAGACGCGGCACACGATCGCAATATGTACGTCTTGTTAGACATAATTTATAACCATACTGGTAATAACTGGTTTTATCAAGATAATGGCACAGTCAAATCAATGTTACCTTATCGTTATGAACCACCATATCCTTTTGGCGGATGGCGTTCTGGAAAAGATGGTAGCCCTACTAACAATATAGTTACAACAGACGATGGGGTTTTCCCAAAAGAATTTCAGAATATTGAATGGTATACTCGCGCTGGTAAAATTATCAAATGGGATGGAGAATCTTGGGAAAATCCGCTGCATCGAGATAACGAATTTAGACGCGGGGACTTTTTCGATCTCAAAGATCTTGATTACGCAAAAGATGAAGTTCTTTCAGCCGTCATTCAGGTATATTCCTACTGGATTGCTTTAAGTGATTGTGATGGTTTTAGGATTGATACAGTTAAGCACGTTCCTAGAGAAACTTCTCGTAACTTTTGTAATGCCATCCATGAATATGCCGAATCTATTGGCAAAGAAAATTTCTTACTGCTAGGTGAAGTAACTGGCGGTGCTGAAATGAGTCGCAATTACCTCGATATTTTTGGACGTAATCTTGATGCGGCATTAGATATTGGGGAACCGACGATCAAATTATCAGGAATGGTTAAAGGTACTACTGAACCAAGCAAATTTTTTGTGCAATTTGGTGGTTATGATGCTTTAGGCAGTCATCGTGAGACTGGACGTTACCATGTGTCTATTTTAGATGATCATGACATGGTATCAAGGGATGGCAAACATCGGTTTGCAGCTAATAGTGATTTGCCAAATCGTTATCAACAAGTTGCTCATGCTGTGGGTGTGCAATTAACTTGTTTGGGGATTCCATGTATTTATTATGGAACTGAGCAAGCTTTTGACGGAACTCAAAACCGTCATGACTCTAGTATTCAAAATCCTATAGCTGATGAGGATCGATACATTCGTGAATCAATGTTTGGTGGAACTTTTGGAGCTTTTGAAACAGAAGGTTGTCATTTCTTTAATCCAGAACATCCTAGTTATTTACGCATTGCTGCGATCGCACGCATTCGTAATCAAAAAAACCACATTGGACAAGCATTGCGTCGCGGACGACAATATCTGCGAGAAACTTCTGTTTTAGACCGTCCTTTTAGTATCCCTGGAAATGGGGAATTAGTGGGTTGGTCAAGAGTTATGTTTAATCAAGAAGCGCTTGTAGTTCTCAATACAAATAGTACGGAAAGTAGAGGCGCAGATGTGACTGTAGATTCATCGCTTCCTCGTTCTAGCTCATCATTAGCATTTCTCTATAAAAGCGATTGGAGCGATTCTGAGTTACGTAATCCACCTCAAAATCAAACAGTACCAATTAACAAGCATTCTGATGGTCGCTACACAGTTAGAATTGAGCTACCCCCTGCTGGCATGGCAATTTTGGCATAAAGCCAAGTAAGAGTAATTTCTGTAGAGGTTTTCGGAGATCTTGCACCATTCTTAAGAATGATTACTCCCTTCCCACCTAAAGAATACCTATTTTAAAAACCGCCTTAGCGAAGCGAAACGCGCCAGCGTTTTAGACGCAAAGAACGCCAAGGAAGAAGAAGAATATAATCGGTAATCTTTTAATGGGAAGGGAGTAGTCAAAGCCTCTAAGTATCGTTCCCAGGTTCAACCTGGGAACAAGTATCTTTCTTCATCATCTACGTTAATCTGCGTTCTCAAAAACCAAAAAAAGATTTTTGCAAATCTATTGTTTTATTCTTATAGACCGTACCGATAATAACAATTATACTAGCCAACAACTTACAAAGTGAGTATTTTTAATTACAAAATTTGTAACCCACATTCTGTAATTTGGCTGATTAATTTTATCACAGATCTAAACATAATATATGTGATAGATATAACAACATTAAATAGGAGAAAAGTTTTGTCTGATCAAATAAAAAAAGGCGACAAAGTTGAGTGGAATACCTCAAAAGGCAAAACCACTGGAGAAGTTAAACAGAAGCTAACATCACCTACAGACATTCAAGGACATCATGTCGCCGCTTCCAAAGAGCACCCAGAATATTTAGTAGAAAGCGATAAAACAGGCAAACCTGTGGCTCACAAAGCAGATGCGTTGCACAAGATTGAGGAGTAAATTTAACTAAGGATTTTGGGAAGTGCGATCGCCTATTTTTAGTTAACAACAACTAAATTATCCCCGCAACAGAACATCCTGCCTACTCATGAATAGTTCCATCTGGCATAATTGCGCCCCTAAGAGTTGCCTGATGCCAATCTGTTGCTTCCAAGTATGCTCCCCGCATACTAGCACCAGTTAAGTCTGCACCACGCATTGCTGTGACATTTAAATTCGCTCCCCAAAGAAAAGCACCCCGCAAACTTGCTGCATTCAAATTAGCACCATGCAGGTTCGCCATATTCAGATTTGCGCCAGTCAAATCTGCCGCACTCATATCAGTGGCACTTAGATCTGCTTTACTTAAATTTGCTTCACAAAAATCTGCTTTTGTCAAGGAGCATCCATGCAAATTAGCTGCGTGTAAATTTGAGCGAGCTAAAAGCGCCACTCGCAATTGAGCGAATTTTAGGTTAGTTGCTGTCAAATTTGCGCCACTCAAGTTTGCACCACTAAGCTTGGCACCAGTGAGATTAACCCCGTCTAAGTCCACTCCATTCAAATCTACCCCATTCAAATAAGCTTCACTTAGTTGTACTCCATTAAGTATGGCTCCTCGCAGCAAAGCACCACTCAATCTAGCACCACTCAAGTTAGCCCAACTGAGGTTAGCATTTACTAAATTCGCTGAACGCAAGTTAATTCCGCGTAAGTCTGCGCCGCATAAATTAACACCGCACAAATTAGCTAAACCCAGATTTACCCCTGTGAGAATAGCACCACTTAGTTTTGTGCCTACTAGCAAAGACTTAACTAAGTAAGCTCCCTTCAAGTTAGCCTTAGTTAAGTCTGCCTCAGTCAGTCTTGCCTGGTTTACCTTGGCAAAGCTCAAATCTGCTCGGTATAAAGATGCCCCACTCAGATTAGCTCCTTTAAGATTGGCACGACTGAGGTTGGCAGTTGCCAAGTATGCCCTAGATAAATTAATGCCTACTAAGTTCGCTTTTTCGAGATTCGCCCCGATTAAGTTTACTTCACTAAATTCTCTTTCCCCGGCGGCATAACGCCTCAGCAGTTCATCAGCGTCCATCTAACTACCCCCGCTCGGCTCCAGTAATTTTGTATAATTCTATATTTCCCAAATTTATCTCACAAAGTGCGCTCTCGTGTTATTAAGTTTTTCCGATTTAAACTTCAACAATCTCAATAAAAGTTTGAGTTCCCCATCTCAACTGTAAAAGTGATATTAATCAGGATAGCAAGATTAATAAGATCGTGAGCGTTCAAATTGCTGGTTGAAACCGCAGGGGGGTATCCCAGCAGAAAGACAAAGAATTTGACGGCTTTTGTCACCAATCTGAAAATATGCAACTTAAATGTTTATTAGCTGATATCCTCAATGCTTCTCAAGCTTAACTTTTAACTATAAGTGTGTGTTTCTCCTTGAGGCATAATAGTTCCGCCTAATTCAGCGTCGCGCAGATTAACGTGATTCAAATTAGCATCAATTAGAACTGCTTCGGTTAAAATCGCTCCAATTAAGTTTGACCAGCAGAGGTTCGCCCTTGTCAATTTTGCCCTAGTAAGATCAGCACCGCGCAAAGTTGTCCAACTCACCTGTGCTGCTCTTAAGTTAGCCCCGTTGAGAATAGCTTTAGTCAGATTTGTCCCACTGATTTTGGCGCGGCTCAACTCTGCTTGAGTAAAGTTAGCACCAGTAGCATTGGCTCCATTCAAAATAGCATTAGTGAGGTTTGCTCCCTCCAAATTAGCTCCCGTCAAAATGGCATTGGATAGGTTTGCTCCCTCCAAATTAGCTCCCATCAAAATGGCATTAGTGAGGTTAGCTCGACATAAGGCACAATCCATTAGTTTAGCTTGGCTTAAGTCAGCATCCCGCAAAACAGTTTCATTTAATAAGGCTCGACTTAGGTTAGCTCGATTTAGGTTAGCTAGGCTGAGATTAGCAGCTCGTAAGCTGGCATCAGTTAAATTAGCTTCGCTCAAGTTAGCACTTTGTAAATTCGCAGAAATTAAGTTAGCTTCACTTAAGTTAGCTTTCAGGGTGGCTTTAGTGAGATTTGCTTCCCGTAAATTAATACCTTTTAATAATGCTCCAGTGAAATTGCTACCGCTGAGGTCGGCTGATCTAAAGTTGACTTCGCTGAGGTCAACTTTTTGGAGATCAGCCCCGATTAAGGAAATTTCTCGAAAATCTCTTTCACCAGCAGCATATCTCTGAAGTAGTTCATCCGCATTCATCATTAGTTGCCCTTACGTTGATTTGATCATTACACAATTAATACTCTGCTCTTGAAGTGGTGTGGAATTCTAGTGGAATTATCGTTAATTAACCTTAGTTCCGTGTAAATAGCAATGCAAAGACTCAGGCATTTTGAGACAATCAAAAACAAGTGTCCGTAGATAGAGGCGGGCTAATCCTGTCCTAATTACTCAGTAGTTCTGAAACGGACAAGGGAAATCCACAGTTTGCATAGGAAGATTACAGAATGCCAGACAACTTGAGAAGCCAAGAAGTTACCCAAGGCGTACAGCGATCGCCTAATAGAGCTATGTTACGTGCTGTTGGTTTTGGCGATCAAGATTTTACTAAACCAATTGTCGGTCTAGCTAATGGCTTCAGCACAATTACCCCTTGCAATATGGGGCTAAATGAGTTGGCTGCTCGTGCTGAAGCTGGATTGCGCTCCTCTGGTGCTATGCCCCAAATGTTTGGCACGATTACCATCAGTGATGGCATCTCGATGGGAACTGAAGGGATGAAATATTCCCTGGTATCACGGGAAGTCATTGCAGACTCGATTGAAACTGCTTGTAATGGGCAGAGTATGGATGGCGTTTTGGCTGTTGGTGGTTGTGACAAGAATATGCCAGGAGCGATGATTGCGATCGCACGCATGAATATTCCGGCTATTTTTGTCTACGGTGGAACTATTAAGCCTGGTCATCACAATGGGCGCGACCTCACAGTTGTCAGCGCTTTTGAAGCTGTAGGGCAATATAGCGCTGGTAAGATTGACGCGGCTGAGTTGATGGAAGTAGAACGCAAGGCTTGCCCTGGGGCTGGTTCTTGTGGGGGAATGTATACAGCTAATACTATGTCTTCTGCTTTTGAAGCGATGGGCATGAGCTTACCTTATTCTTCCACAATGGCAGCAGAGGATGCAGAAAAAGCTGAAAGCGCTGAAAAATCCGCATTTGTGCTAGTAGACGCAATTCGTAACCAGTTGTTACCTAGCCAAATTATTACCCGCAAAGCGTTTGAAAATGCCATATCTGTGATTATGGCAGTAGGTGGCTCGACAAATTCTGTATTGCACCTATTAGCGATCGCACATACTATCGGCGTTGAGTTATCAATTGATGACTTTGAAACAATTCGCGGTCGCGTCCCCGTACTCTGTGACTTAAAACCCTCTGGTAAGTATGTAGCTACAGATTTACATAAAGCTGGTGGTATTCCTCAAGTTATGAAGATGCTATTAGATCATGACTTACTACATGGGGATGCTCTCACCATCACCGGAAAAACAATTGCGGAAGTGTTAGCCGATGTGCCATCTGAACCCCGCGCTGATCAAGACGTGATCCGTCCTTGGAATAATCCTATGTATCAACAAGGACACTTAGCCATCTTAAAAGGCAACTTAGCTACTGAAGGCGCTGTTGCTAAAATTACCGGAATCAAAAAGCCACAAATTAGTGGCCCAGCGCGGGTGTTTGAATCTGAGGAAGCAAGTCTCGCAGCAATTTTAGCTAATAAAATTCAAGCAGGAGATGTAATTGTTATTCGCTACGAAGGCCCTAAAGGTGGCCCTGGAATGCGAGAAATGCTGGCTCCCACCTCGGCGATTATCGGTGCTGGTTTAGGTGATTCTGTGGGATTAATTACCGATGGACGCTTTTCTGGTGGTACTTATGGGATGGTAGTCGGTCACGTTGCACCAGAAGCAGCAGTTGGAGGAAATATTGCCCTTGTACAAGAAGGCGATACTATCACAATTGATGCTCACGCCCGCTTATTACATCTGGATGTCTCAGATGAAGAATTAGCACGTCGTCGTGATGAGTGGCAACCACCTCAGCCACGTTATACCACTGGCGTACTCGCAAAGTATGCCAAATTAGTATCTTCTAGCAGTGTTGGTGCTGTAACAGATATGGGGCTATAAAACTTTGCCAAATAGCTGACAGATATAGCAGCAAAAAGCGGCAGATCTTAATAGGATCTACCGCTTAAACTTAAATTAGATTACTGTTTCTTAATTACAGCAGTACTTTAGATCCCAACAATGTTTGTATTGTTAATTACTGGTGCGTCAGTAAGAGTTGCAATCTGGATTGTTCCTCCAGCTAAACCATCAGCATCATAGAACAAATCACCATTGCTACTATTGTAAATAAACCGTTGGGTGGAATTTGTGGGAGTCGTTGCTCCAGCAGCAGATAAAAACTTAGTTGCTGCCAATGCACCAGCAGTTAAACCACCACCAAAACCAGTAGCAGAAATTTGGATTAAATCCTTTTCAGTTGCAAGATTTTTGAAGTCAGTAATAATATCAATTCCTTCATTAGTTGCATTAAAACGGAATTTGTCCGCACCAGTTCCACCTGTGAGAACATCATTACCAAAGCCACCAACTAAGATATCATTGCCACCCATACCTGTCAGAGTGTCAACCCCATCACCACCCGTCAGGGTATTGATCCCACCATTACCAGTGAGCAAGTTATCACCAGCATTTCCGGTACCACTAATCCCAGAAGTACCTTGTAAAGTGAGGTTTTCTACAGTGCTAGGTAATGTAAAACTGACAGTGGAATAGACAAGATCAACACCAGAACTATCGCTGATCGAGTCACCTATATTATCAACATAATAGGTGTCATTGCCCTCTCCACCATCTAAGATATCAGCGCCAGCTTTGCCATCCAAGGTGTCATTACCAGCATCACCAATTAAAGTATTGGCAGCAGTATTACCTGTGAGCAAGTTATCAGCATCGTTTCCGGTAGCACTAATCCCAGAAGTACCTTGTAAAGTGAGGTTTTCTACAGTGCTAGGTAATGTAAAACTGACAGTGGAATAGACAAGATCAACACCAGAACTATCGCTGATCGAGTCACCTATATTATCAACATAATAGGTGTCATCGCCATCCCCACCATTTAAGATGTCAGCACCAGCTTTGCCATCCAAGATGTCATTACCAGCATTACCAATCAGACTATTGGCAGCAGTATTACCTGTGAGCAAGTTATCAGCATCGTTTCCGATACCATTAATCGCAGTCGTACCTTGTAAAGTGAGGTTTTCTACAGTGCTGGGTAATGTAAA